>PYIY01000157.1 GCA_003635195.1 Candidatus Poribacteria bacterium
AGTGGTATACCCTGCGCTGGCACATTGAAGTCTATTTCAAAGTCCTGAAATCCGGGACCAAGGTTGAGCAAGCTCGATTTCAAACCAAAGATCGCCTCTTGCGCTATATCGCTTTACTGAGTGTCATTGCGTGGCGACTCTACTACATGACGCTTCTCAACCGGCACATCCCAGAAGCAGATTGCACACAAGTCGTGACGGAACACGAGTGGAGAGCACTTTACGCCGTGACCCACAAGACCCGCACGTTCCCCAAGAAAACACCCACCGTTGCCCAAGTCGTGCTTTGGATCGCCAAACTCGGCGGGTTCTTGGGACGTCCGTCTGATGGTCCCCCCGGAGTGACCGTCTTATGGCGAGGGTGGCAACGGTTGACGGATATTTCCAACACGTTCGCACTTTTTGACGAACTTGGAGAGAAGCATACCTCTTAGAACCACCACCGACATATACCACACAAAAAACTTGTGGGTAACAGTAAGGCTACGGTGGGAGGGTGGCAGAAAACGGAGTGGATCCGTTTCGTAGCAGTGCCACCCAAACTGGATTTAAAGAGTATATCGGATATGGAAAAAAAAGGCAAGTCACGTTTATTTTCTGTCAGTGATTGGAAATGACGGTCCCATATCCGGAGTTTTTGAAATAGGTTCTCAAAAGGCGTATCAAAAAATGATACGGGTTTCAAAAGGTGTATCAAAAAGTGATACGGCGGTGTGTCAGAAAATGATACGAGGGTATATCAAAAAGTGATACGAGGGCGTATCAAAAAATGATACGAGTTGCACCCGATGAACCCACGTCACCCGTGCCTCGAAATTTTTGCTTAAAACTCTTTAAAGAATTTTTAAGTGAACTCTTTAACCCAGACGCGATTCAGAAATAAGATTTCCAAGTCTTTTTAGGTTATCAAGATTAACAACATAGGGAGCATTCCTGAGTTCTTCTTTAACAGCATCGGTCAAGTATTCGGTGTGCCCGTTAGCGATTTCCCAGTTCTCCTTCCATGCCATAGTCGTCTCAAATTCGTTCAAGCCTGTGTTGAAACGATACAAGCGTCCGGCAAACGAATAAACTTTTACCTGCTGTCCGTCGATTTCTTTGAATTCCCAGGGGCTTGTGGGTGGGGTTGGGGCTTCACGAGTTGTGCGTGTGTCGCGGGGCTGCGGTTTGACTTCAGACGCCGGTGCTGCTGCTTGGGCTTGAGGCTCAGTCTCATTTTCCGTGTCCGCTTGACCGATAGGCTTGAATGCGGTCAGTTCCCATGTGTAAAAATAACCTTTTGTCAATATCCGAGTCAGCCAACCCCTTTTTTCAAGTCCGCGGATACCCGTTTTGACGGAACGCAGATCCAAGCCTGTCTTTTCTACAAGTTCTTTGTAGCTAAACGGATGCGTGATGTGGGTTGCGTAGTCGGAATGGATTTTGAGCTGTATGAAGGTAAGTCGTTGTGCTTTGGGCAGAAGCCCTATCTTCCATAGAATGCCATTCTCTATTTTCGCGTATGCCATTCCAGAGTTCTCCTTATGTATAGCGGCGCGGAGGGTTACCGTTCTGCCTGTCATATCGTAAACGTGATAATAGAGAGCCTATCCGGCAATGGATATCCATTGTCCATGGGGGTCTCCGATGCGTAAAGGTCTATATGGAAGGAATCATAGCGTTAGGGGATGCTATGTTTCCTGTTTTGTACAAAATCCTCTTTTCTCCTGTCCTGACGAGTCGCAAGGGGACCTCGTGATGCGTTTGAGGTCCCTATGCCGTGTATGTACAAAACAGGTTTCTCGCTTTTCAGTGGTGGCCAAACCACAAAGCGACGGGCGCAGGATTGAGGAGTCCTACGACCGTTGAGCAAAATCTCGAATTTCAGGGAAAAATTTCGAGTTGAATACGAATTTTAAGTGTATCGTCTCACGTAACAATTTTATCTTAAACATGTTATCATAAACAACTAATTTTATCAAACCTGAAATTTAATAAGTATGAGAAATAGCAATCAGCGGTCAGGGGAATGGCGGTCAGTAGTTAGCAGTCAGCAGGTGGTATCAGGACCCTGATTGGTTTGAGGACGCAAGCTGGAAAGTTTGCGCGACATATAAAGTAGAAGGGATTGCCACTGGGAAGAAGTCGGGAATCGGAGTTCCCTGCTACCCTGAGTTAGCAACGGTCGCTGGAAAAGGGTATAGCCCCCGGACCCTTAGAGGGATGCGAGGGCTATATCCGCAAAAAAGAGATACTTCGGTGAGGTTGCCAGTCCCCCGAAGCGTGATACTGACAAGGGCACTTACCAGTGCCGGTTTAAGTATAGCATATATCGTTAAAAATTCAATTCTTTTTTAATTTTTTTATCGTTGAACAACAAAAATCGGGGGCCTTTACGCCTCTCAAAATTCGTTTGGGTGCATGTTGTTTAACCATTTTAATATTTTTAAGTACTTTTAAATGTTTTAAGGGGGCGATGAGACCGCGCCACACCTACGTTTTCGGATTTAAAGGTGATAGTCTACAGGATAAAAGGTAAGTGTTTACAGGATAAAAAGTAAGTGTTTACAGGATAAAAGGTAAGTGTTTACAGGAGACCTCTGAAAACCCACGTCCAGCAACGGCTAAAATTGGACTTTTCAGCCTAAAGGTGATAGTTTACAGGATAAAAGGTAAGTGTTTATATTGACAAATACTTTCCTTCTGAAGTTCCGTATCATGAAAGTCAAGCAGCTTCCGGTTCCCGAGTCGGTGTTCCCGGATGTAGAGAACCTATCCCCTGTGGCTGTGGAGCTCGTCCAAGCGGGGGTTGATCGGAAGATGGCACTGCAGATTGCTGATCAAGAATGGGAGTTTGTGACGCCTGAAAAGTTGCCCCCACTGGGGAGTTATGCTGATTTTTTGGAGTATGTTGCCGAGAAGCTTGAGATGTCAGTGGATGCGGTGGGTGTCAAGAATCGTGCGGGGTATATCGTTGAAGCGATCCGTGAGAACTATCAGGACCCCGACCTCCAAAAGGCACGTGCCCACCGTGCTGAAAAGGCGAAAGAAAAGCAGCTGGAGGAGCTCGAGGAAGAATTCAACCTCAAGCGAAGGACGCTGCTTCGACAAGCCATCCACGCACAGCCGCAACTCGTTGAACGCGCCGCCGAACGTATCCAGGCGCACATCATCCGCCAACGCTTGCTTGAACACCCCTCTGCGATAGAAGCGTATCAGAAAGGGGGGATGGTAGCGGCAGAGATCAACGCCATCCTCGCTGAGGAGTTCTGTCAGGACCTGCTCGCCCCGGTGGTTGCGGCGTATGAGGATGAGAAGGACAGGATATTGGGATAGTTGTCGGTTATCAGTGTGGGTTGCTGCGGCAATCCTTGGACCTAACGATTTCCGCCTGTTTATCAATAGCCGCATACACGCCTTGCATATTCGGGAAGTCTCGCGAGTCTGTCACGAGATAGAGTTCGCGCTCGGCACGGGAGAGGGCGACGTACATCACACGCGCCATCTCATAGACGCTTGCCTCCGAGCCCCTACCGCGGGAAGCGAAGAAACTGTAGCCGTCTACAATCACGACAGGTGCCTCCATGCCTTTCGCTTGATGCACGGTCATCACTTGTGCGGATGCATCGACCAATTCTTCGTAAGTTGGGGTGTGATCGTAGCGTGTGAGGACGCGACCGAGAAAAGATACATCGGAACTCACGCTATCCGAGTGCCAATTGATACTGCTACCCTTGAAGATACCATATTCGCCTTCTGGTGATCTTCCCGACCGATCGCCGATATTTTGGACCTGCGACGCCAGTGTGAGAGGATGGACGTGTTCCCGAAAATCGAACAGAGGTTCTAACCGAGGTTCAACAGTTAAGTCGTCTACGTCTGCCAAACCTGCCAATGCCTTTTTTCCGATACCGTTGAGATATGCTGCCGCGGCTAAAGTGTTTTCACGTGTCGGCTCGTGTAAAAATGCCGTGATGTCAAGGATACGATGGGCTGGACGCAGTGGGGATTTAATGTCCTTGAACGCTGCGTCAACGCGTTGATAGCCTCCAGTGGTAAAATCCAGTTCAGGGTGCATGCGTTGTGAAAATGCGACACAGCGAGTGGAACGTAGAAATGCGAACATCTCGGATACCGTATGCGTTGAAGCGACATGTCGCTGACTTTCCAGACCAAACTCTTGGTGAGCGTGCAGGTCATTTTCAAGTTTCAAAATCTTCTGTTTGGTATGGTCTACGGAAACTTGGCTGCACTCGAAAAAAAAGCTGATCGGATATAAGGAGCGATGTGAGGATAAACGACAGAGGTATCTTCAGGAGCTTGCGTCAGTGCGAGCGTCAGGAAAGTCTGTCGTTTAGGTTTCCGATGAGAGTGGTTTTCGTCAAGAAAGCCATAGACATTATGCATATGCGCCCCGCGGTGAATGTGTTCTTGGGTTAATATCGAGTCCACGGACTCGCACAACCACCTTGCTTGCGGCGCGCATAGAGAACACATTCACCGCTACAACACTAATTCAAGGCGGTTGCAAAGCAACAGACTTCAATGACTGGCTTGATGAAGTCTTATGTCCAAGACTCTCTGAAAACCATGTGGTCATCATGGACAACGCACGACTGCACAAAACCGCTCGCACACGAGAGTTGATAGGAGCCTCAGGCGCAGAACTGATGTTTTTGCCCCTTATTCACCCGATTATAACCCGATTGAACACGACTTTGCCAATATCAAACGAAAACGGGAATATCACCCAGAAAAATCTATTGAAGATATTATTCAAATGTATAAGTAACAAGACTTACGCACTGCGCAATGAATTGCACTACTACGAACCTTGTGCCTTTTGAGAAGCAGGTATCTTTTGAAGGCTCTCATGTTTGTAGTGATGCGGTTTATCGCGTTAATGCGTAAGTCCTATTTAATGTAAAACGCCTTTCGCTTAATATTGCCCCACGTCGTAGTGACCTTATCCTTCGGAGAAACCGAAAGCAAGGGACCGCGCATTGCCCTTCTGATTTCATCTTCACTGAGGGCACGAGACCATATCGCGACTTCATCAATGGAACCGTCTTCAAAAGCGTACTGTGGATTATTCTTCACACAGCCAATCCGAAAATCCTCTTTATTTCTGCCCTTGAAGTTAACATTTTCGTTTACATGGGTTATAGGTTCTCCGTCAAGATAGATTTTCGCGCCATTATCCCCCACAGTTCCCACAATGTGATGCCACTTTCTATCCTCCATTGTATTATCAGCTAGGATAATTTGCTGGCTTTGGGGTATACCCGCCCCCAATACTATTCCAATACCGGAGCCATCCTCGAGCCGTACGGCACCACCAATATCCTTTTCATCGTAGACCGCCATACCGTATGCCGTATGGAGGTCTTGGGTACGAATCCCTTTATCGAACCATTGGGAAGAATGCCCCTTCCAATTCTCGTGGTACACCCATGCCATCATCGTTATTTCGTCGTCGATTTCCAATTTGTGAGAATTTGGGATATTCACACAATCTTCAGTCTCACGAGTGATACGGATTGCCTTCCCATATTTACCCTCGACAAATTGCGTATTTTCAATAACCTCAGCATCCAGACCGTTGCCGGATTCATCACGAATGTGCTTGCCCTTAACGTTGTCAAACGTGAAGTAAACAACAAGCCCTTCAGTGAGATCTGCTGTAGTGTATCTTACTGTGATAAGTATCAGAAGAAATAATAAAAGTTGAAGAGATACATGTCTCATTTTTGTCCTTCCATAGTAAAATAGTGTTTGCAAGCACTTGGATCCACCCACAGTTTCCAAACTCTGACGCTGTCCATTCAAATATCTGTGCGAAAGAACTTCAAAAACGCCATCGTCGTAAACGCTAAAGCAAAAAAACCGAGTAAAAGCACGTCTACTGAAGAGCGACGCATGGTTTCCGATAAAGCAGGTTCCGTCAGGGTTGGGGGCGGTGGGATTTCTTCTGATTCAGAAGAATTATTCATCTGTCGATCCACTATCTGTTGGACCTGTGCCATCACGTCGTCTGAAATTCCACTGAAATATGAATTATCAAGTTGATTGTGGTATCTTTCACCTGTTTGAAAGTAAAGGTCTCTTTTTAACTTACCTGTTTGCGTTAAGTTTATCGCGGAATAGATGAGAGAGGATGTTGGCGTGATCCGAGAGAGCATTTCACCAATTTGCTCTTGGCGATTCTTTTCGCGCTCGTATTCCTTGTCAATTTTGTTCGCCTGATTCTGGAACTTCAATCGAAATTCCTCGTTAATTGGTTTTCTGACCTCGTCCAATTCTTTTTTTATCTCTGGCGTTACCTGAAAGCTCGTCCCCAGAGTTTCACGAATTTTTTTGTTCAACCTCTCTTGTTTCTCTTTCGCCAGGTTATTGCGAAGTGCTGTTTTTTCCGTATAAACAGTCTGCTGCGTTCGGGTGGGTGAGACGAGTTTTGCAACGGTAAACGCCCCTCGTGGTGCGATGAGCACCGCGAATACCCAGAACGTGAAAGCGACAATCAGTGTGGTCTTGGAACTATCCAAATATGTTGAGATGAACACACCTATGGTAAAAAATACCGCGATATAAAGTAACGAGATAAGCGTGAGACCCAACACAGGTGCGGCAACCCCGAACTCACCTAAAGGAAATCCCTGCCCGACGAGTATGAGTAATCCCAAAAGGAAAGACACCAGAAATGGAACGACAAACACAACATATCCACCGATCAGTTTGCTCCATAAAAACACATCTCTGGGAAGGGAATTTGATAAGTTTATCCGAAGCGTGCCGGCTTCTCTCTCTCCAGCAACAGCATCAAATGTAAACAGAAGTGCGAGTAGACTGAAAACCGTCCCCACAACAAACAGAAAATCCAGATTTCCTAATACATATGCGAGTGGTGCTTGAGCAAGTGCTGTTGAACCCGTCCGAATGCCATTCCGCGTCATTCCAAGATGAGTAGGCAGCACTTCCTCTAAACCGTTTGCGAAGACGCTCAGGGGCGAGGGTTTGAGAAAAAGTTTGGAAACTTCTATGTTTGGGTTCTGTGCGTCCGGAGGATTTTCCTTTGCTTCTGACCGTGCTTGATTTACCGATTCTTGATAATTTGTCAAGTTCTGACGATACTTGCGATAACCGATAGAAAGAGTAAGTGGGATGAGTAAAACACACATCAGCAGGAGTGCGACAAACCGGACGCTGAGAATGTGATGCATCATCTCTTTCTGAATCAATGTCATTAACATGGTAACTTCTCCTTCATTTTTTCGTGGGTTCGGTTGAACCGATTTTTCCGAACTTATGTTATTGTGGATTGAAGTCAATTAATCAGTGGACATCAACACTTGAGGCTTAGGTTGATCTGCATTGGAAATCCGATAGTTCTCACGTGCGATTTTTATCTTCTTTGGATTTTCTCTGTCTACCTCAATTCCTTTAAGAGGCGCAAGGGGCTGTTGCTCTGAAGACGAGGCGAGTTCATGTGGATAAGTATCTACTAAGAGGCACTGATTTAGACGCGCCAATTCCCCTCCACCTTGTGGATTTTGCACAAGGTTTTAAGAATCAATCAACTATATCCTCTCCTTAATGGAAAATATGTGGTTCATATTTGGCTGCCTGATCTGCCAATTCTACTGTCCGGTAAGGTCGTTCTTTCACCCACTGTCCAGGGGTCCAAGTTTTTGTGAAATCGACTTTCGAGAAATCGGCGGCATCAATAATTTTAATGTAAGCTAGGTCGGTTCCGGCAAACAAAAGTCCTTCATTGAGTTGATAACCTAATCGGATCCAGTGGTTGTTAAGGTAAACTTCGACCTGACTATGTGCGACTATGGAAGCTTCAGTAGGAACCGATGGCACCTCAAATGCGTAACTACCGGCGGCGACCTCTTTATCGAGATTTTTTATGAGGTGTTCTCTCTCACCAATGCCTTTGTAATAATATAACATTGGGATAGAGATTGAGATACGCGCTGGAATACCAGCGGCTCTCAACATTGTAGCAAAGATCCGAGCGCGTGAGACACAAGTACCATGCTGTTTTCGCTTGAACATTGAATCTCCAAAGTAATTCACAGCCAATGCTTCTTCAATCTCTAGTTCGTTCACTTTTCTATCCATGCTGTCAAAGAACCCTTGATCCACTACCAATTCTCCGTGATTCATATAGGTGTAAATAAGTGGTTCGTAAAGAGGCATGGTTAATACCATTTGCCCGATTTCATGCTGCAATCTGGCGATCACACCAAGCGTATGCGTTTCCTCAGACAAAATCTCCTTTATTGCCATCTGCATCTCAGTAGAGTAATTGAGGTCATAAGAGGGTTCAACATATTTCTTAAATGCCTCAGGAATACGCTGATAGGGATATGGATTTGGAAGTAGGACAGGCGAGGCATACGGATAAAGGATAACTTCTATCTTCTGATAATTAGATGCTTCTCCCTTCATAAGTCGGGCATCTTGAAAAAGATCGTTCATCGACTCAAGATTCCATGGCGGTTTTATATCAAGAATCGCCCTGACACTATAGGCATACTCTCTTCTCTCATTCCAATCTGCGTCGGATATTCCGTCTCCATCGCTGTCGGCTAAAGTTGGATCTGTTCGATATTTGCAATACTCTTCATAATCTGTCAATCCATCTGCATCCGTATCAGCGGTTGTCGAAAGCGTGCCGAGTTCGGTTTCCAGCTTATCATCTAAACCGTCGGCATCTGTGTCTTGTAAAGTGCCTGAATTAAACGCAGTGATCCGTTTTTGCATTGTATCCGAGGGAGCGGTTATAAACGTCAATGCGTATTCATCAAGAGGCTTTCCCCAACGTCCTTTCATCGTATCGTCGCTCTCTACACCCTGATATAAGTCTCCGTTTAAGTTTCCGTTCAAAATAATACTATAAAATGCTCCTGGTTTCAGGGGTTCTACCAACGTCATGGCTAAAATTGTTCGCTCCTCGTTGATCCATTTCGGTTGACCTTTGAGCCGCATACCTCGGTGCTGAACGTTTTTTTGCTCTGTCATCGGCTGGTTAAATATGAACTGAATCTGTTGTGTTTCAATTGGAACGTTAGTTGCTGATAGTGCAGGTATCGTCTTGATAACCTTAGGTGCTGGAAGCAGACGTTTCACCAGAGATGGAAGCAGCGTCAAACAGAAAATTACGATAAAAATAATGAGCAAGAGTCGTTCAATTTTGATTCTGGACATTTCCCTATTCTCTTCTTAATTTTATTGGAATAAGACTGGAGATTCCTAAAACCCACAATTACGTGGACCTTGACAGTAGGCGAGGTTAGAAACCGCGCCAGCGGGAGTGTGGAGTTAGTTCGTTGAATAACTGTCTACATATTTTCGGTCTTTACTATAGGGTATCAGTGTAGATAACACGCTATCTGCTTTCTCTACATCCTTGAGTATGTATTGCAAAACTACCCGGACCTCCTCGGGTGTATGCTCTGCTAAGAGCGTCTGCGCCAATCCTTCTTCAACGCTATGCTTGAAAAGACCCTCAAGCTGCATCGCACCACTTCTGATTACATTTTGGGCTTTGTCGTAGTATGAAGAGAAAGCGACATCGGGATAGTTGGGCACTGCGCTGGGCGTTCTTTTCTTATTGAGGGAGGTAAAGAGTTCTATAATCTCCTGTGCTGTCCGATCCCAGGAATAATTGCATGCGACCTTCCTAGCTTTCATTGATAGGGTCGCTCGCTCCTTTGAAGCCCTGAGCAGCGCGTCTATTTGTTCTGAGACAGCATCGGTCGGGATCACGAATTTACCAGTCGTTGTATCTCGGGTGATCGGCACGGATTTTACACAATCTCCTAAGTCCTCAGGCAAGCTTGTTGAAGTGAGAGCGAGTGCTGGCACTCCACATGCCAATGCCTCAAGCACCATGGAGAAGGGTGTTCCGATAGCCGTCGGAAAAATGATAAACTCACAAGCACTATAAATCCAAGGGAGTGCGACAGTGTCTTCTGGTTTCTGAAGGTCGATATAAAAAACATTATGGTGGTGTTGGTATTTCTGATGTGCGAGAATTGGGTCAAGGACAATGAACACAACATGCTTATGTAGCCCTGCCAATTCTTCTATCATTCCGATACTATTTTGGGGTTGAAAGCCGTTAATGAATCCGACAAATGGTGCATCCAGAATGCTTTCTTCGCCGACAATTGAAGCAACCGCTTCTCGCGCGTGTTGGGAATCCTGGGGAACATATACGTGTGTATCAACGCCGTTGGGAATTGTGTTTAATCCATTGAAACGAGATCCTGTGAATGCTTCTAACTCTTCTTGTATCCATGGTGTATCAAGACAAACAGAATCAAAATTACGTTGGAGTGAATGGTGACTGAGCACCTTGTTGATCGTTGCTTCGTACAGATTTCTATCACTATAGGTGCGGGAAATAACGGGTATCGTATTATAGCGAAAATAATTCAATTCTTCATGCGGATGGGGTGAAAGTGCCAAAATCCCGTCACAGTCTTCAGTTATGAAACGATTTGAAGCAAGCATGCGAGCATCAGTATTCGATTCAAAGAGATCCGATATAAACTGGATACCGAGTGCTATCAGTTGCTCTCGATACTTCATAGCAGCAGAGTTTTTGTCAACTTCTACGAACACATCGGCATGCTTGGCAAGGGATGCCAATAAGTTATAAATGCTGACCTCTATAATCGGGCTTATAGTTTCCTTATATCTCATGAAACCGTGCGGAACAAAAATCCTTAATTTGGATTTAGTCGTCTTAGTGGGTAAAGTCGGTCGCTCCTCAGGCTCAAACAGAAGTGCCTCCACATCGCTGCCCAAGGTTTCCAGTCCCTTGAGAATCTCGCCTTCTGTATATTTGTCCTCCAGTTTTTTAAGGACCCTTGTGTTATCATTTGTTCCACATAAAGCCAGTATATCGGCAATGAGGGCATCAATTTGGATGACTTCTCCCATCTGGAGATTTGCGACATACCAGGCACCGTTTTCTTGAAATATGTGAATTTGCTGAAGGTTTCTTGGTAATTTAATCATAGTAAATCCTCGACTGTTGCCAAATTGGGATGTGAAGACGTTCTACGCCAATGCGTTAAGGAAGTTCAGAACCCTTTTCACAATTTCAGAAGCATTGGACTTATCGTCTAACACGTGTGCGAGAACGGCTTCAACCTGTTTGGGTGTATGCCGCTTTAGCAATGTCAGTGCCAATCCCTCTTCCATGGTTTGAACGTATCCGTTCCTTGTCTGTAAGGGTGCTTCCAAAAACGGAGTCAAATTGAGGAGCACTGCACAACCCTCTAACTGGTTTTGAAATGTATCAAAACGATTGACGAAACTAACAGATAAATCCGGCGCGTTCCTTTGATTCTGTTTGACTCGATCTAATTCTCGGAAAAGTTGAACAAGACGCTCTGCATTCTTCTCCCATGTAAGCGTCAGTGCGCGATTCCGGGCTTTCTGTCCGAGTTCGTGGCGGAATTCCTCCTCAAGCAAGACATGAACGCCCTGAGAAAGCGACTCCGCTGAAACAGTGGCTGCGAAACCGGCTAGGTCTTCTGGTAACT
The DNA here is from genome assembly GCA_003635195.1 of Candidatus Poribacteria bacterium. Classification (GTDB taxonomy): domain Bacteria; phylum Poribacteria; class WGA-4E; order WGA-4E; family WGA-3G; genus WGA-3G. The sequence continues at coordinate 11,547 of PYIY01000157.1, forward strand.
CTTCAGCATCAACGATAACCCCCGCTTCACCAACGACCTCAGGCAAGCCGTCAAACCTGGGAACAACTGGTGGCACACCACACGCCATTGCTTCTAAAAGTGTAAGCCCGAAAGTTTCCTCCGCTGCCATTGAGGGAAAGCAATACACATCAAAAGCGTTGTAGAGTATCGGTAACTGTTTACGAGGCAAAAAGCCTACATAGATTAAGTTATCGGGTAGTGGACCAAATGAAGGCCTTAGCAAAAATTTTCCGCCTACCAGAAAAAGCAAGTCTGGATTCATCTCAGCCAATTGGATGAGGATATGAGCCCCTTTTTCCGGCTGGACTCGTGAGAGAAATCCGACAATGAATTGCTCTTGAATCCGAGTGTCTTGCATAAGTGCGGCGAGTTGTGCTTTTGCCTCGGATTTGTTCATAGGTCTGAAGGTCTGGGCATCTACACCATTTGGATTGGTATGAAATTGGTGCGTATCCCCCACAAATTTTGAATAAAATTTCGCTACGGAGTCAGAAGGGGCTGTAAAGGCATCAAAGGGACGCATTAAGGCATGATGCAGCAACGTTGTATTAATCGCCAACCCGGCATGTCCTCGCAGGGCATGGTTTTGGATAACAATCGGCATATTAACATCTCGGAGGAAGGGTAAGAGGTTCTGATTGCCAGGGGTTTGACAAGCCAAGATCCCGTTGACCTTCAAATCATTGAGCCTTTGGTTGAATCGCCTCGGTGATTCTTGTAGTTCCTCTGCGAGAAGCTTTATTGTGTGAACTCCAGGTATGATTTCTTCTTCCTTTTCTCCAGATATATAAACATCAGCAAACTTTGAGAGACTCTGCAGTGTCTGATATAAAGCGACGTTGGTTCCAGCGGAAATTGATTCTGGATCCATAAACCAGGCTTCTCTGCTTTGCGGTACATAAATTTTAAGATGATCTCTAATTTGTTTAGGTGTTTGCTTTCTTGAATGCGAATAAAAAATACAACCGTTATCTTGAAGATCCCCCAATGCTTTTAGAGTCTCAATCACGGATTGCTTCGGATAGGTTGCGCTTAACCGATCTATTAATCCCGGTGTTTCCAGCGTGGCGGACAATTCCACAGCATCCCAAGCAATTTGATTGACTTCAACTAACCGGAATAGATTTAAATCCACTAAGTATAATCTATCGTTGCATCTGAATTTGTGGAGACGATGCGTCTCAACTGGACACTTAAGCATGGATCTCTCTCTTTCTGTGTAAAAAGTTCACAAGTGATTTGGAAGAAATGGGAAGTTAAACAAGTCTACTATGGTGAAACTTACAATTATGTTTACACCTATCCTTAACGAGGAAACGTTTGTAGTAGGGTAATTCATCGCCCGTCGTATTAAAAAGTGTAAAAGTATTTGTCTAATTCACCATAAATGGAGAAATCGTTGTTGCTCTTCAGTCTACTTGTCTTTCCTACTTTGGATCTGTCAATGTTGATCGCTTTACCTCGGCTATCAGCTTGCGATAACCGAGGTAAGGCGATTCTAATGTGTGGAACTAGGTTGCCAGAACCCAAGTTCCATGGCACCAAATCCAACCCCCTTCACTGGGGGTCTGGCTCATGGCGAACGCAGCTGCAAAAGCACCAATTGCTGCAGCGTTCTTGACACCGACACTCCCGGTTTCAGAGCGAACGAATTCAGAAACGGTCTTTTTACCGACTTCTTTAATCCGGTTCAGTTCAACTGCTTTCATGGATTTTCCTCCTTTCATTTGGATTTGAAAGTCCCTTATGTCAAGGTCTCGCGAATGCGTTTGTTGACTTGCAGGTCAACGTGAATTCAATTCACGTCCTTTCGTAATTAAGGACACACACTCGGGTTAGGAAGGGTGCATAATCCGGAAAAAATCAAATTAAGCAAAAAATAATCTAACGCTTTCTATAATTTGACTGAGTTCCACGCTCTGAAAAAAAGAATGAATCATTCCTTTTGTGAGAAAGTTTACCAATGCTCCAATGACAATCATAAAAGCGAAAGGGATCTTTTCTTGAATGAGCAGACCATTTTCCGATCCGTGCAAACACCCCTTTGCATTAAGTTGGTGTAAGCGTGCTATTTGATCGTGTGTCAAACCTTCAGACGACACATCAACAACAATGTTATCTTGTGCCGGATTCGCAAAGTTCGCTGGAATTTTTACATATTTATCGGTGCCTTGTTGTTCTTGGATCCTGACTATTCGTTCTGCTGGAATCATGCTAGGTTTAAGATTTTTGATCGGTGTTGTCTTTGTAAACAAGGAACGGACAAAAGAACCAAATATGAGTAGGAATAACGAGATAAGAAATATAAAGAAGATCAAACTCCCAAGGTCAATTAACGAGCGAATTACGAAAAATATTGCCAGCGGGCCAAAAATTATATGAAACGCGATCTTATGCTTTTCAGGGATATACCTTTCGATTACTTTACTGAAGACCAAAATTATCATTACAAACGAGGCAAGTTGAACGGCAAGGTCTAACTCTACGTCGAGTCGTGATGGAATGTAAAAAGCCAGTCCGCCGACTCCTATATAGGAAAGCATTCGAAGAATTCGCCGAGGAAATTGCTTTAGGTGCGTCATGAAACTTTCGGAGATCAGTGCCCGCTGCTGTCGCAGTGGGATTTTGAAGATCGATTTCAAGGCGACATAGATTAAAAGCATCACAAAAATATTGACTATTAAAACCAGTGGGTAAAATTGCGTCCCTGTTATCCGGCTAAATGCCCCCGGAGGCATCAATAAGCTAATGCCCCAAAATAGTTTAGCATCTCCCGCCGCCCATATTCCGGCATAAAACAGCGCAAATGAGATCCCTAATCCTCCAAAAAGGATTATACAACTGTGAACCCAAGTGATCTCCCCTGTCGTTACAAAAAGTGCCTGACTCATAACACCAAAGCCTATCAGGATTAAAGTGTAAATATTGGCGATTTTCCCGTAGCGGAAATCAGTGTATCCAGTATAGAGTCCACAACTCAGGATGGCGAGGAATATCATTTTTTCATGCGTTAAAAGTTGGAAAATATCAAAGCCCATATCTTTCACTGAACCTCCGTGAGAATAACTGTCATTAGGTAATACTTCCTACTATTAAGGACACAACTTTAGGTTGAGAAGGGTGCATAATGGAAAAGGTCGTAAACATTCAATGGGATGTATGGTATCGGAAGTCGCCAAGCAATCAGGGACTTGAGGTGAAGCGGAAGAGCCCTATTGTGTTTAGGGGTATCTTGTAGATGGGCTGGGAGGTAGAGAGTGCATTTTTACGTTATCAGAGAACAGTATATCATTCGATCCATTGCATTGTTTCTCGGAGCTGTTCCTTTGCTCTCGCATAATCTCGGCGCGTCTGATAATAGACGCGTTGTGCTTCTGTAAATTGTGCCTGGGTTTGAAACGCATCGTTGTAAGTCAGATTTTGATATCCCGGTATTTCAACCGTGACTTCATCCAGCACGCGTTCGATGGTTCGCAGCCTTTGCTCAAAAATCCTCACCCGTGTTTCTTCGATCTCCATGCGTTCTTTGGCATTCGCCACCGCACGGTAGTCGCGTCGGATGTCTACACGGATCGACTTCGTTTTTTCGACATACGCTAACTGAAGTCTCTCGAGTTCCGCAAGTTCTCGGGCATGGAGGTTTTTCGTCCTGTTCCCATCGTAGAGCGGAATGTTAAAGTTGAAATGCAGTTCCCAGCCATCTTGTGTTCTCGGATGTGTTTGAAAAATGCTTGCGTTATCCCGTTCTCGGTCAAGTATAATCGGATCATAGAGTGCCTTTGCGTCCCAGGTCTGGCTCTGTTGATGTTGCTCCAATAGCACATGGAGATCCTTGTAGCGCGCTTCGGCAGAGAGTTCAGGAAATCGATTCCAGATTGTTTCGCCAGCGAGGCGTTCTTGGCGGACGATATCGCCGGTTAAGTCTCGCAAGTCAAGGTTATTTGAAAGTGCGAGTTCAACGGCAGTTTCGAGTGTCATATCATCCTCAGGCAGGGGTTGTGAGAGGGTCACTTGTGCAAGTGGATCGAGTCCGATGAGACTGATAAGGGCAGCGGTGTCGACATCAAGCCGTCGTTGAAGTTCGTTAATGGCGAGTTGCTGTTCGGAGAGTTCAAGTTCCGTATTGAGTCGACTGAGGAAAGGGATTCGTTTTTCTGCGTGTTTAATTTGTGTGCCTTTGAGTTTTTTATTGAGTTCGGTTTCAATTGCGCGGCGTTCGTGAATCTCTTCCTGTGTGAGGATGATATTGTTCCAGAGATTCCGAACGGTGTGAACGCTCTGCTTTTTGGCGTTTTCGTATTCGATTTCCGCCTTACGCACCTGTTCCTGGGCGTCATCAAGTCCTGCTGGGATTTCGCCGAATTGTGCGAGGAGCATACTTGCCTGTGCGCGTGTGAGATAGTCTCTATCGTCGATATCGCCATCTTTTTGACGTTGATATTCGCCGGTGACCCCGACTTGTGGCAGATAAACAGCCTTAGAGACGCGTAGGTTTGCCTTGGCGCGTTCGACGACTTTTTCCGCCTTTTTCACGGCTTCGTTGTTCTGTAGCGCGAGTTCGATTGCGTGTTCCGGCTGAAGTGGGATGAGTCGTTGTACTTGAGCAGAAACATCTACAATACTCAAAAGCAGATAGATTATGAAAGCTATCAATCCTTTGTTCATTACAATCTCCATTTGGTAGTTGTCAGAAGAGTGGTTTTCGGTACGGAAAATCCTTCGGATTTTCCTTTCAGTCGTCGGTTTTCGGTTAAGAGGTTCTCGTTTAACAACACCCTCTTGTTACCAATAACTGATAACCGAAAGGAAACCCGGAGGGTTTCCGTACCAATAACCATTCACTAACGTCGACTGATGCGGATCGTGACGATAACAATCCCAATCATCAGAAGGATCAACGCACCGAACAGCAACGTCGTTACTGACATCTGCGTCTGAGACTCCACCTGCACTGTGATCGAACGATCACGTGCCTCGAACTTACGATTATCAACCGTGACTTCCGCGTTCAACTTCGCTTGATATTCTCCCACACCGATGTCCGCAGGGGGACTCAACGTCAGTTGGATCTCTGTCTCCTCGTTGCGTTCCAATGTGCTGACAACTTCAGGGATCACCGTGTATTTCCAATCCGTGTTGACATCGACAAGCATACGGATGTCAACGAGATCGCGGGTGCCGATGTTCTTCAGCGTCGCCGTCATCTCGACCGCTTCGCCTATCTTGATCGTCTGGAAGGCGTTCGGCACGAATACCTCAATCTCCGGCACACCCTTTGGAATCAGTTCAAACCGTTCGACACCCCCTTGGATACCCGCAATCCTATCAGCCGGTAAATCCAAGCGATTGTTGACGCCACCAAGTTCATTCGCCTCTGCTTCATCAATCACGGCGACGTAGAACTCAAGCGTGCTATCGAGGTAGGACGCATCCAGCTCCTCCGGGAGATAGACAATCAAGGAGAGGTTCCGCTTGGATTGTTCTTGCGTGAACTTTACCTGAGACTGACGAGACTGCGTCTCTGGGTCTTGGAACTCAAAGGAGAGACGGTTGAGAAGGTTAATGACGCGGAGTTGGAAGGTATTCTCCGTTTCTGCCAACCGATCGAGCGTCAAGTCATACGTGACGCTGCTTCCGAGGTTGCCTTCTTGCGAAAAGCGGAGTGAACTGACATTGACCACATCCAGTGCGGACTCTTTTTGCAGATAAATCAAGCGTGTATCGGGTTCGTCAAGTTCAGGATAATCTAAGGATACCTTCAGGCTCTCGACATCCTTCTGGAGTTGGAACGTCAGTTCTACGGTTTCATTGTAACCCAGGACTGGGATCTTCTCTTCATACGGTTTCACAATGTTCGTGTCATCGGTAACGTCGAGTAAGGAGACATAGATTGAGCGAATTTCGTTTGCGGCGGCGATCTCTTCAGGCGTTGCATCACTCGACATCGCCTCGGTTGTGGAAGTATTTTTCAGTTGAATCGTCACCATCATCTGGTTGTCGACGCGGAACTTCTTCGCACTCAGGATAGAGATATGGCGCGTGTCCTCTTCGAGATGGATGTTATAGGGATGATCGGTGTCGAGGTATTTAAGGTTCACTGTGAGACGATCCACATTCCGGCGCAGTTCAAAATCGAGCGTCTTTTCTTGCCCATCTTTCAGCGTTGGAATACGATATTCATAGGGAAAACCTATGATAGATTCGGTATCGTCTTTAATGGAGACGTAGATGTTATTGATTTCTTGCGCCGTTGCCCCTTCCGAATAACCCGTGGGGACCCCAGGGTCTATTTCTTCTGCCTCGCCTTTCACGACACCGTAAGTGACAACGACTTCCAAGCGGCGCCGATCCCCTTCTTTATATCGCCGTGCGGAGACAACAGAGATGTATGGATCCTCCTGTTTGAGGTGTATGTTTTTCTGGTCAATGTCATCTGAGTATTTCAACTCAACGACGACATCGCGCACGTTCTCTTTTATCAGCTCAAACTCCAAGGTGACGGACTCACCCTCTTTGAGTGTTTCAATCCGTCGTTCGTAAGGTTCGGTGATAGTCGCTCCGCTTGCGCCATAACTATCTTGCTCTTTAATCGAGACGAAGATGTCGTCAATCTGTGCACTGATGATAATCTCTCGTCCCAACACTTTCGAGCTTTCAACGAGTTTGACGGGAGAGGAGCTATTCCGCAAGGTAATTGAGAATAACTCCCGACCATCGGCGGATTCATAGAGTCTTGTCTTTTCAACGGTGATATGCCATTCATCTTTTAGCGACTCAAGTTCAACCTGTTGGAGTGTCAGTTTCGCCTGTTCGTATTCATCGACGGCGCGTTCGTAAGCCTCCTCTGCAGTATTCACCTCGGAGACGGTGACAATGTTGTCCTCTTCCATCATCATCGACTTGAGATTTTCGAGGTCGACCAGCTTCTTTTTCATCAGTTTTTCTGCCAATTCCATCTTCAGGTGCTCGACTTCTATCAGGATTTGGCGACTCTGTTCATCTTTCGTCTTCCCGTTGCTGCTATTAACGGACGGGAGTTCTTCGGTAGGGACAGCGAATACAATCGGTGGGTCTATTGATGGTAAGATGCCGGTCGCGCTCATGAAAATTAGCACGAGTATAAAAAGTTGGAAGACTGGAAGATTGAAGAATCGGAAGTATGTTTCTTCTTTTCTTCTTTCCAACCAAGTATTCTCCCATCTTTTCTTTATTTTATCCATTTTTCTTCCACCTTCTTATCTCTTTTTGTATTCGCTTTCCTCAGGGGCATCTTCGCCAACAGCCTGTATATACAATTTCCTAATTCGGTCTGTGGTGGGAGAGACTTCCTGATCGTATCCAGCGACATAGTGCAAATACAACGCTTCGAGATCCTCTTTCTGAATTTCTTCGCGCGTTAGCTCCCGCTCCAGATTGCCTTGCACGAGAATCCCTATCCTGTCGGCGATTTCTTTTGCACGGAAGATGTCGTGCGTGGACATGAAAATGGCTTTGCCTTCCCCTCTTAACTCACGAAGCAGATTCAGGAAATCGGCACCCCCTTTGGGATCCAAGCCCGAAGTTGGTTCATCGAGTAGAACGACTTGCGCGTTCTTCATGATCGCAATGGCAATGCCTAAGCGCTGGCGCATCCCTTTAGAGAAGGTCTTGACGCGCCGTGTAAAGGCTTCCTCCGGTAAGCCGACACGTCCAAGTGTTGCATCGAGTTCCTCGTTGGATACCTTCTTGCGTCTACCGAGTTTCGCGAAGAAGGACAGATTTTGCCGCGCTGTGAAGTTGCGATAGAGTTCGACGTTCTCCGAAACGTAAGCGAGGTGTTTTTTCGCTTCTAGGGGAAACTTTGGAATCTCAATATCACCTACCAATGCGGTGCCACTCGTCGGTTCGATGAAGTTCAACAGCATAGAGATTGTCGTGCTTTTTCCGGCACCATTTGCACCGAGGACGACATAGATTTCACCGTCATCTACCTTCAGGTTTAATTCGTTAACGGCTAAAACGCTTTCATTGTAAACTTTCGTAAGGTCACGGGTTTCTAACATCGGATTTCTCCTATGGTTAATCGCCTTTAAATTAATCGTAGGCGTTTTGTAGGGCGGACGCTAATTTCGTGCTTTTGTTATTCGCTCAGACGGCATCTAGGAAAGCGAGTGGCAACCCCAGAAGCGGACAGTTAATCAACTTTGGTAGAGTTCACCCTTCAAAATTTAAGGACACGGTTTTTAAGAGTAAAAGGTGCATAACATAAACGCCCACCGGAAATTCAAATCGCGCATTTTCCGATTACACTGGGAATATATCGAACAGTTTCGTCTTTAGAATTGCCTCACATCTCTAAGAATCTGGTTGAAATTTAGATTTAATCTTCCAAGCCATGCACCCCATCTGCACAAAAATTGTGTCCTTAAAAATAGAAAGGGTGAACTCTACCGGCATTGCTCCTTAAGTTAAGACACATTTTATGCGGAGAATTAGAGTTTATCAGATTACCGTCTCAATCCCAGAATCAAGGAAGCTTTGACAACAGGGTTTGCCTCGCGAGTTAGGTCAAAATAGAAGAGTAGATTGGAAGGAATATAGCATGCAGGCGATTATTTTATGTGGGGGGAGTGCGACGCGCTTGGGAGCAGTTGCAAAATATACTCCTAAACTCCTTATGAAAGTCAAAGGCCGTTCTATTCTTGAATGGCAGTGTGATTACCTAAAAGAAGTTGGGGTTCAAGAACTCATTCTCGCCACAGGTCATCTTCACGATGTTCTCAAAAGTACCCTCGGGGAGTTTTACCAGGGTATCCGCATCCGTTATTGTAAAGAAAATAAGAAACTGGACACGGGAGGCGCCATCAAAAATGCGATGCGTTACATATACAGTTCTCCGTTCTTCGTCCTGAACGGGGATGTTCTGTGGCGAGATTTATCGCTCACCGAGATGGTATCTACGCTTCGAGAAGACATGGAAGGGTTGTTAATGGCTGTTTGGGTAGATGACACCCGCCCCTACGGCGAAATCGTTTCTTCAAACACAGGACAGATCACGGCATTTCTGGAAAAACCTACCACACTTCAGAGCGGATATATCAATGCGGGGATCTATCTCTTCAACAGCAGAATCACTGATGGATTTCCGAAGCGTGATATCTTTTCTCTATCCTACGAAGTCCTTCCGAAATTAGAAAACCTATATGCTTTTAAAACAGATATCGATTGGATAGATATTGGTTCGCCCGAACGCCTTCAGGAAGCACAACGGCTTTTTTCAACATAGAATGAATGACGTCGGGGTTGGGTGTGTTTGTTTCCAAGTATTAAGATGGCTGGATTCTGTGGGGATTGTCAGTTCAGCTTTGCTCCGGAGAGTAGGTCTTTACCCGCGTTTCGTAAATCCGAGGCGAGCCTTTCAAGTTGAGAGGCAATTTCTTGAAGGTCAACGTCTACGCCTTGACGTACCAATTGATAACAGAGATCTTCCCATTTCTGGTGCCGCGTCCATGCTATCTTACAGATTTCGACCCAAATATTAGATCCAAGGGGGAGTGATAAGGGTTGAATTTCATCAAAATGGATATCCGCTGAAATGCTGAGGGAATCTATAATTGACTTCTCCTCGTTTAGCACAAGATTAACGACTTTCCTACATTCTTTTGTTGTTAGGCATTTCGTCTCTATAATCACGATAGCCAATAACCATTGGTCCTCTTCGCTCTTCAGCCGAGCGATTTGATAGCCTTGCCCAATTCCGATATGTCCCTCATCTATTTGCCAACGGATACCTCCAGGGAGTCGGAAGATACGATGTCGCATAATCCAGAACTTGTCGGATTTACCTATTTCCTGCGTAATCGCTTGATAGGTCCCGAATTCCTGATATAACACATCCACTGCTTCTACGATTTCAGAGGGTTTCCTTTGCGCATATTCAGCTATGATCTCTTTGGCAGTTTTCAAATCCATCGGAATATCTACCATCCTATGGTTTTATCGTTGAGCGTTCGCCCTCAATTCCACATTTTCAAGGGACATATTAAAGATACCTCTTTCTGTGACAGCACCATGGAGTTTACCATTAGTAATAGCGAGAGCATTCACGCCATCTGGCACCTCTGCAGAGACCTGTTCCCATTGTCCACGGGTATCTAAGCGATGTACCCCTGTATCGGCGATGCCGTAAACTTCGGTGCCATTCAGTGCAAATTGGTTGATAACGACGCGCGTATCAACTCTATCGGTCATTACGCGCCAGTATTCTCCGGTTTCTGAAGCTAATACGCCTTTGTCGGTCGCGACGTAAAGGGTTGAACCGGAAAAGACGATCTCTTTGAAATGCGCGAAGTCAAGCGGCAGATTCGATGTAATATCTCTCCAACTGCTACCTCCATCAAGCGACCGAAGTAGCTTACCGTCCCGCTTTCCGACGTAGAGAGTTTCTCCCGAAACCGCTATTTTGAATCCAGTGTGGAAATCCCCATCGATCGGTTCACTGGTGTCTATTAATCCGGTATTTGTCCATTCTGAATCTCCAAGTCGCCATTTGAAAAGGCTCCGTTTGTATTCGACATAAAACACATCGCGGCTGGCTGTAAGTGTCTTCGATTTCACACTTCTTTCAATAGGCGACAATGTAATTTCAGACGAATGCGTCTGTCTCGCTTTCTCATGATCTGGCGGCGATTCAGGAGATAACACATCATCGAGAGTAGGAACGTTCCGAACAGGATTCAGTATATTAGTATCTGTAGATAAACGGAAAATTCGCAAGTCGCTTCCTACGGGTGAAATCAAATAAAGAGCGTTACCAGTAATTACTAACTTTGAATCATAAGAAGGATGAATACCAAGCGGTTCTTTTGCTATCAATTTGGGTGGCTCCTGTTCATCACCAACGCGAACGCCTTTCCAAGTCCTACCTCCGTTGATGGATTGAAAGACCTCACTACCGGTATATGCATATAAACTGCCATTGAACGAGATCAGATCTTTTACCCTCGTTCCGACCATTCCATCCATAAATAGGTGCCATGACTCACCACTATCGATTGTGCGATGAACGCCGAATGCTCCAACTTTGTAAAATATCCTTTCGTTCACTCCGACAGATGGAAGACTATTGAGCATATAAGCATTTGTATCAACTCCAAGTTCTGTCCAAGTTTCTCCACCATCCGCCGAACGAAATTGGGTAGCCCCCAATGCTAAGAGCGTTTCACCAACAGCCAAAATCCTTATACCTGAGGGTATCCCTATCGAGCGCGATTTACCTTCGGGCGTAATTTCGGTCCAAGAGGCTCCCAAGTTAGCTGAATAGAGAATTCTGGTCGAGTTCAGTTGATTATTCCGCACTATTTGCCCTATATCCGGTGTTGATTGAAATAGATCAGGACCCACGCCAACATAGAGACGCTTTTCAGCGACTGCCAAGGAGTAGACAGTATTTGATGTCCCGATTGATAATTTTCTCCAGACTTCTGAATCGAGACGGTAGAGACCCTGGTTTGTTCCAGCAAAGAGTGTGCTTTCAACAGCAGCGACCGCTGAAATCCTTTCGCCTGTCAATCTTTCGTTAAGGTGTTCCCATTGTGCTCCATTATCTGTGGACCGGAAAATACCTTCATCTCTAAGTGCGAGATACATTGTCATGTCTGGCACTCGGGGTCCATCCATGATGATGAGTCCAACAGGAGCACCCTTTGGGCGAGGGCAAAAAGCATTCCACGTCTCACCCTTATCCGTTGACGCGAAGATCTCATTAGCAGAGAGAACATAAAGAACCCCTTGATTTTCTACCATCGGCACTTCCGATTCACCTATCGGGACATTTAGGTTGACGCGCGTCCATTCGGTTGCGTCTGCTGGTAACCTATATATTCCTGTTGGTGATGCGGCATAGACGGTGCCTTCAGGTGTAGCAAATACATCGCGAACATGCCCCCCTGGAGGTGTATTTGACGGTGTCCACTGTGCTGTAGAGAATTTGCGTCGATCCTCTTGTGCATTGGATCTCAAAGTCGCTTCAGAAATCTGTGTGCCCGCACCGATACTTTTGCCGGGAGCAGCGGATCGTCCCAACTGCTTTCGGAGCGTCGGCTTTGACAAAATATCAATAACGATAGGTGCTTCAACGATTTCAATCGTGGGTTCGGATCGCGCCTCGAAACTATAAGGTCTCTGAAAGCGGGCGAGATATTGATTGCCAACCCCTAACATTAACAGCACCAAGACCGCTGCGGCACCGAGAGCCATCCAGGGCACCATTGGTTTTCCAGCTGGCGGCATGAGGGGATTAATCTCGGCGACTTGCCGCATGATGCGCTCGGTGAGATCCGGGGATAACTGCACGCCGCCGAGCACTTCACGAACTAAAGATTCTGCGGCTTGTAGACGCTCACGTCCCCGACGTAGCCGGCTCTTAATTGTGTTTACCGACACACCTAAGAAGTTACCTATTTCTTTAGTTGTCATCTCACTGAGAAAATGCAGCGTTACGACTGTCCGTTCACTCTCTGGCAGTCTTTCGAGAAGTTTTTTGACAACCTCAGAGCGATGTTCTTCAGCTTCTGCCTCACGTTGATTCATGGTATGATGTATATAATCAGATTCCTCTATTTCCACAATGGAAGTGTCTTCCAGTGATTGCATTGCGGTTTTAGGTTTCGACCTTTGCATCCAATTAATAGAGAGCCGATTCGCGATGACATAAAGCCATCCAGCAAAAGATTTGGGATCTTTCAACGTTCCGAGTTTTTTGTATGCCTGTAGGAAAGTGTCTTGGGTAACTTCCTCAGCATGGTGAAAATCCCCAATCTTTCTCCAGATAAGCGCGTGAACACCTTCCTGGTACTTTTCGACTAAGACGGCGAATGCTGAATCATCGCCCAATAGAGTTTTACGAATCAATTGGACATCATCTTGGAACATCAGTGACCTCCGGATTAAGTGATCGGATCCACACATCCTTACATTTCACACCTTGAAGCGATATATTCTGGGATCAATTTCTGTTTCCGATCATAAAGAGTATAACAAATATGAGGACACACGGAAAACTAAAAAATCCAAAATACCTTCCCAGTCCTCACTTTACATAATTAATGACACAGTTTTGGTATAGGAAGGGTGCATAATATAAACAGAACTTACAAGAATTGAAAAAAAGGATATATTTTGCTGAAAATGTTTTGCAGTGAGAGCATTTCGTTTTATTTAACCCCCCAAATTCCCCGCCCCCCATATCCCCCTCATCAGGGGGTAAGGGGACTTTAAGGGGAAAAGTGTAAGTCGAAAAAATAGTTAATTTTAATCGCACGCGGAATGCCACTTTGTACAAGTACCGTCAGATTTCTCTGCACACCAGGATACGCAGACCCCTTCCGATCCACAATCGCTATCTCTATAGCACTCAAACTGGGCTTCGGCAGAGAGTGTGTGCACCCCTTGTGATAATAGCAAGGCTCCACTGGCGATACCTAAAGCTAACGAACCTCTAACGGTAGCTTGTCCGACTTCAGATGTAAGGAACCGCTGAACTTCGTTGCGAAACTCTTGGATCATTTGGACTTCCTCCTTTGTGCTGGATTGCTTATCCAGCGAAGTTAATTTCCCAATCTCTGTTGGGAATTCTGTTTCCAGCACCCATGTGCGTCTGAATCCATTACTCAAACCTTTTTCACACAGATGAGAGTCTTGTTCTCCCGCTGGAAACTTTTGAAAACCGAATTAACCTCAGCAGACTTTCAATATTGAAAAAATCGCTGGTTAAGTGTTTTTAAGGTGTTCATGTCTGTCAATGTTTGTCAAATTCCTATAATTATTGGCACGTCTGTCCCTGTCTGCATATTTTCAGGCTTTACTATAATTCCGACGCCTTTCAAGTGTAAAGTTAGAAAAACTGCATCAGTTTCAGATAAAAGGGACCTTGGCAAAGGATCGTTAGAAGGACACCGACGGTAATAATCGGGGCGAATCGAATCGCGGGTTGAATTTTTATCTGATTGCCAAATTCGGCAAACGCACCCGCGACCGCAAGGTTTTGCAATCGATCGACTTCTTCGGCAGTCAGTCCGGCTGGATCGGGAGCAATAACGATGTTCTCACCTCGACCCCTTGAAAATTCACCCCGTCGTTTTTCGTAGTAGGTGCTGCCATCAGGCTGTTCTACCCGAACGATTTGTTCAGCAGGAACCATGCCGGGCTGAAGACGACTTACCTCAACGGTACTATCCAACATCACACTCGCCACACTCAGAATTAACTGCTTAGCGACAAAGAAAACCAGAAAATATAATGCTAAGAAGAAGGCGAAACTGGCGAGAAACGCCGATAGAGATGGAGCCGCTTGAATCCCAAGACAGAAACATGCCAAACCGATGATAGCGTAATAAGCCGGCGTTTTTGGCAGCAGCGACAGCAATTTCTGGACCATCGTGAACGCCACCAAGACGAAAACGAGGTCCAGAAACGTGTCGGATTCCCACCCAATGTGCCGCAACAGGGATATCAGCGCAGCACCGACACCGATAAAAAGGATCAAACTGAAAAGGCTTTCGATCACTTTTGCCTTTTGGAAGTTTGACCTGACGAAGTGGCGAAGCAGTTCAAGTTTATTTGGCATGGATACAAACTTGAAAAGCAGATAACCTAACACGGCTGCGGAATAAGGGACAATGATGTTCAGTGCGAGCACTAAGGGTGCGAACCCTAAAGTGCCGCTGAGGCTTCTAAAAAGCGATACCGGGAAAATTAAACAGAGTCCCCAAAAGAGTTTGGCATCGCCCGGCGAGAAAATACCGAACCAATAGAGGGCAAAGGCGATAAGCCCGCTCCCAAAGAAAAGTCCGAGGAGATAGAAGGGCGTTGTTGCGCCAAGATACCATGCCATGAGTTGGCTCAGTGTCCCTACATAAAGGAGTCCGAGGGAGCAGAAATTGCGAATCCGCTGTGTCTTTAGGTCGGTATAACTGGCGTATCCACAGAAACCGAGTGCCAAAAAAATCAGGAAGTATTCGTAGTGTGACATCGTGTCAAAAGAACCTTTCGTTAGAGTCGGATGTTTAGCACGTAAGAAGGACTAAGCGGCATCTGCTCGGATCACCCTGTTCCTGGAGATGCCCTTGGCTGCAGAATCCTCATCTATGTAGTAAGGCTCCGCGGCAGAACTCCAAAACCTATCACTCGTCGGTAGCTGCGTTGATGTTGCAAAAGATGTTTTCGCCTTGAAATGCATGAAAACTGATTCAACTTCAGCGGTCTTGTGCTGGGTCAGCAGTGTCTCTCCCAAGGCTTTTTCAAGATGTTCGTATCTGTTGATTCCCAATCTATATGCATCGGATGTCGTTTCAAACGTGTTCGGATCATATCGACGACAGAAAATCGGTGGGAATAAGTTTACTCCCGTTTGATGGGTTCCTGTCTCTAAGGACTGGCTTTTCTCAAAGAGTCGGAGAATCTCTCTGGCGGTCTTCTGCCACGTATACTTCTGTGGGAACCTTCTTGCGACACTTTCAGAAGCAGCACGCATGTCAGAGGGGACTAACCCTGCATTTATGGTTGCTGAAAGTTCATGCATCGGCACATGGAAATTCCCAAAGTTATCCCATTGGCATTCAACACTCACGCCAGCACCCGAAAATTCTGGTGGCATACCGTATTTTGTCATAGCGACACATGGAGTACCGTAAGCCATTGCTTCTAAAACCACCGAGAAGGGTGTCCCTGGCATCGCAGGAAAACAGACCAGGTCGAGTGCTTGAAGGAAAACGGGTAGAATCAAGGACATCTCCTGACTATCTGCGCCGAAAATCACCACATTGTCAGGCGGGTTCTTATAGTGTTGTGCTAACACGGAATCGTAAACAAAAATGGCAAGGTGTCGGTTGGCTTGGGCGAACTCCGTAATCCACTGGGCACCCTGATTCGGTTCAAAGCCAGAAATGAGTCCAACGACGGGATGTTGGGTAAACATTGGTTTCTTAAAGAGAGTGGCGGTATGCTGTTTTGCTAACGCCTTACTTATCGGTTCAACAACGTTGATACCCTCTGGGATTACACAGATGTGTCTCTCGGGGATGCCGAATTCGCTGAGCCATTCTTTCATCCACGACGCCTTGACGACTAACGTATCGCTTTCTTTTCGGGCCGCGTGGAGATGCATCAGCGTTTCAAGCATAGAACTTTGGAGTTTCTGGGTATTTTCTATACAGTGAACAATGGGAACATCGGGGATCTGATAGTATAACAGATTATCTGTCAAAGACTGTGACAGGAGCAAAATACCGTCGTATCCCTCTCTTGCATACCAAGCAGACGTGAATGTATCCCTCTCTCCACCCTCTATGTGACGAATGCGAATCTCCCCGAGGGCTTCAAGGTTTTTGGAGTCTCCAGTGCCGCTTTCGGCATCCGTAAAACCGAGGGTTTCTAACGCTGTGGATTCAGCGAGAGCCGTCAAAAGGTGGAACCGATTTAGATGGGTGATGTAGTCAAGAGACGACTTCTCTTCGGTAAACTCAAAGGGAACCAATACCTTGCGTTTGCGATCGATGGGTTGTAAAGCCTTAGAGCTCTTGGCTGAAGTGGGTATCTGGGTTAAAAGTTGTCCGTGCTTGCCGAGCCGTTCCAATCGTGTGATACCATCAAAGATAACGTTTACTTTATATTTTTCTTTCAAGGCTTCAACGATTTGATACTGGGTCTGCGTTCCATATCGCTCCAGAATGTCCCATTCGACCTCGTTGACTTCAAGGATATCGTTGGTTTCCAAGTCGGCAACGTATTTGCGATCGTTTTGTTTAAACTTATGGTGTCGGTTGAGTCGGTAATTGGTATTAAATGTCACGGTTTGTATCCTTCTCTCAGGCGGTTGCTTGGATTAAGCCACAGACCCTTTTGAGGGTCGCCTTTGCTTCTGCCTCATCCTCGACGACCGCCGCGAGAACCGCCTCTGCTTCCCGGACAGTGTGATTTTTCAAAATGCTCAACACAAGCCCGTCTTCAACACGGAGCGGGTAGGCGGCATCTCTTATTAGACAAGGCTCATAATGCTCATTCATGCCCAATACAATGGATTTATACTTCGGTTCCTGTCTACCTTGATTCGCCGGTCCTATGCCTCCTAAATTGTGAACTGCCTCTGGAGGTGTAGGGGCGAACAGGTTGAGGAGTCTATTGGGACTGACGAGTCGTCTTTTTTCTTGGAGTTCTTCAAACAACTTGACAATACGGCATGCCGTTTTATCCCACGTGAAGGACAGGGCGCGTTCTCTGGCTTTTTGGGAAAGTGATTGCCGCATCTGATCGTCGTTCAATAGCATGTTAATCTTCTTGGAAAAATCTATCGGTGATGGGTAACTGACAAAGGTTGCTATATCGTGTTGAAAATTCTCGGCATCAGCAACCAAGCCTGCCTCGCCGACAACCGATGGCACCCCATCAAAATTGGGGACGACAGGTGGCACACCGCACGCCATTGCTTCAAGCACAGTCAATCCAAATGTCTCCTCCCCTGACATTGAAAGAAAGCAATACACATCGAAGGCATTGTAAACCATCGGCAAGGCTTTGCGAGGATGGAAACCGGCGTAGATGAGGTTATCGGGGAGATCCTGTGAAGCATACCGACCGAGGCTCGGTCCTGCGATCAAAAATAGGAGGTGGGGATTCAATTCAGCGAGTTTCAAGTAGACCGATGCCCCTTTTTCAGATTCGACACGAGAAAGATAGCCGACCGTTGGGGTCGTCAGAATGCGATCGTCTCCGACGTGGCGTGCGAGTTCTTGCTTGGCTTTCTCCTTGTTCATTGGACGGAACAACGTTGAATCTACGCCGTTGGGTAGCGTATTGAAGAAACTCGCATCCCACACGTAATCTGCATAGAACTCACGGACATAATCGGATGGGGCAGTGAAACCATCAAAATCTCGCATTGCGGCATAGTGTCGTAAGATGGAATTGATTGCTTCACCGCCATGCCCGCGTGGTGCGTGGCACTGAACAAGAATCGGTGGGAGTTCAGTATGCTGGTAAAGTGGAAGGAGCCACGTCTCATAGTCGAGATGTAAAGTCAAAATGCCGAAATAGGTCTCGTTGATGTTTCGACTGAGCCGTCCAAAGTCAGTCACACTGATGTCAACTTCATACATATTATCGGCTAATTTTCGATTTCGGTGGCCCGTAAAGTGGAGATCCACGTATTTCGCGAGATATTTGAACATATAGGAGAAGGCCATATTGGTGCCGGCAGATAACGTTTCAATATCAAAGAACGAATCTGTGGCGATGCCTGGTATCGCAACGAGTAATTTCCGTCGTTCACTTGCTATCGCAGCAGTTTCCTTGAGGTTTTCACCGCGATTGAATAACAAGCCTGTCTCCTCTAATTCCGCAAATTTCTCAAAGGCTTGGAGAATGTCGGCTTCTACGTAAGAAGTTTTCAGTGCTTCAACAATTTCGCTGTTCGTGTGTGTTTCTGCGAGTCTTAAGATGTCGACCATCAGAGAAGAGAGTTCGACGGCAGTTGCTTTATCGAGGTCTGCGGCATAAAATGCAGCATCTTCTTCGAACAGGTAAAGAGGGTGTAAAATTTTTGGGAAATTGAACAATTTTTACGTCTTACCTTTCCGTTGTTTGTTAAACAACGTTTCCGATATTCAAAACATAATATGCTTGTGGTAGAGAGGCACAATTTCAGGAAAATATGTCCTATGTCATACACCAAAAACATACGGATTTGTTCAGGTTTCAAAATTAAGGACACGATTTTACCATGTAAGGGGTGCATAATTTTGAAAAAATATGCAATCCTAACACATTTTTTCCAGTTTAAAACGGCGTACATTTCAATATCAAGGACACGATTAAATGAACGCTTATTTCAGAACACAGAATGCACCCCTTCTCTCCAAAAATTGTGTCCTTAATATAAAAGATGTAGGACTCAGGTATCTCTATTGATCGAACCTATGCCTTATAAAAAGGAGGTAAAAATGACTATCAACACACTGGTCAAAACAGTCGAAAATCTCAGTAGACAGATTCACGTTGAGATAATAGATGGCGTAATTAGAGTACGGGGTAATGGGTACGCAGTGCGAGGTGAATTGAAGTTATTAGGTTTCCGATGGAATCGAAAAGCGCGGGAATGGTATTGTTTGATACCGGAGACTGATTTAGACAGGAAGGACGGAACTACTGGATAAAGGTCTACCTGTTTATAGGATTTACCATAGATGGTTGGTCAAGTACCCCCGACTTATGAAGTTTCAGAAAATATTTCGGTAATCCTCTGTTTCTCCAGACCCGGTAGGTGCGGTTTGCAACCGCACCGAGCATCTCTACGAAATTACCGAATTAAATTTTTAATCTTCATCAGTCGGGGGTTTCCAATCCGTAAACTTTGATGACAGGCTTTTTTGTTTAATAGGAGGGTGTAGTGTGCCCGCAGAAAACCAGTTAATGCTGTGGGTTATCTTATATTTTTAAAGGCAAGGTTCTCATGGAAATTAAGGTTTTCCAAATATAAACAGATTATTGCATCCGAACTCCCAACGTTCTTTTTTGATGAGTTTCCAATGCTTGAAAATGTCTGGAAGACATTCTGGATTGAATCCATAGTGCTCATGTATGGAGATTCCCTCAATTATTCTGAGACGCTTCATCATTTCCAAAAGTCTGTCGACGCGGGGGTGTGGCACCGTGATAACAACGCGCCCGCCGGGTTTTAAGTATTTCCAGCAGGCTTCTGCAACCTCAGGTAGCACATCCTTTGGGATATGCTCAACGACAGCCAACATGGTAATGATATCAAAGGTTCCACTTTCAACGAAATCATGTGGAAAATACCCTGGAATGAGGCGACAAACCCCGAATTCAACGGATTGCATTAGATTCGAGTCAATGCCAACAGCGGATTGGATATGCCCGTTGAGATAGCGAAAAAAATTTCCATCTCCGGCACCAACATCTAACAGCGTTGCCCCTTTAGGAATATAAAGTTTCGCCTTAGCAAATCGCAGGTATTCAAGGATGGAATCCACAGGTTTTTTCAAAAACTTATCACTATGTGGCCTCTTGGTGTCTGATATAAACGCCTGTTTTTTAATGGACCTAATTAAGGTGTTTTTCATACTTTTTCGTGTAGGGTCTCCTTATTTGTGTTGTGTTTGTGTACCCTTCACAGATGCTGTTGCGGAATTCCACACATGAGTGAAGATGCAAACTTCCGTGTGCCGCGATGTATCAGGCTATGGGGTTTGAGATTCGGCTACTTGAGCATATCAGGTTTACCGAGAGGCGGTCAGACCCGTTGTGGTAATAGAAGTTTGTTGCCTTTTTAAACGAAAGCGGATCCCCCGTCATTTGGGTGAACTTAGGGGATTAATATCCCCCATGATAACAATACACACTTCACTGGGCAGGACGACGCAACACAACGCCCCACTGTCCAACAATCCACAACGTTTCTCCATCTTTGACTCGCGTAATTGCGTATAGGTCATTGTCAATACCGGTATGCTCTTGTTCCCAGGTTTGTCCACCATCTGTTGAGTGAATGATGGTTCCAGAGGCACCGACGGCATAGATTTCCTGTTCTGAGAGTGCTAAAATACCGTACAGGGTTTCCGGCACACTGCTTAACTTCGATTCCCAGGTAAAACCACCGTCAGCAGTGTACAAAAGGATCCCACTGCGTCCAGCTGCCCAGCCCTTCCGTTTATTGATGAAGGATACCGCATAGAGATCATACCCCGTATCAGTATCGTGAAATCTCCAATAGTCACCACCGTTGATGGTTCGCTGAATCGCGCCGTTGTTTCCAACCGCCCAGCCGAGAGGCGCAAATTTCATATCAACGCTTGTGAGGGCTTTGCCGGTTGAAGTGCGTTGAAATTTCCAAATTGGACCCCCATCTGGATTGTGGAGAATTTCCCCATTTTCACCGACGGCCCATCCTTGGGAAAAATTGCTAAAAACAACATCGTTGATGGAGGGTGGATCAAAACGTTCGGGGAATTTTTGCATATCTAAGGCGTAACTGACAAGTCCATCTTGTAAATCCATTGACCAGTCCTCACCATCGGAGGTGTAAAGCAAGGTTCCGTCGCGTTTCATTGCCCATCCCCACTGGGGATCAGGACCAGCAAAATGGACACCAACGATGCGTTGCGTTGTGCCACTTTTCAAACGATTCCAGGTTTCTCCCCCATCTTCTGTTGAAAACAAGGCTCCATTATCCCCGGCAATCCAGCCGTGCTGTTCATCAAGAAACATAACATCATGTAAATTATCAAGGGATTCACCAAGTTGATGTTGCCAGGTCTTTCCATGATCTGTGGTGCTGTAAATCTGACCGCCAGATATTTCCGCCTCATTAGAACCGCCAGAATCAGCCCGATGCGGATTACCGGCACGAATCAGTACCCCGCCGACTGCCCAACCTCGGTCATCTACTAAGAGATGTGCGTTGGTAATTCGGGTCAGAAAATCGAAGGGACGTTCATCCATCATTTTTTCTACCCAACTCTGGGGTTCGGCGTTTGAATTCTTCTTCCTGATCGAGAAATCGATTCTCTCCCAGTTTTCGCCCCGGTTTCGCGTTTTGAAAATGGTTCCCGCCTCAGCAATTCCCTCAGCAACTGCCCATGCTTCGGTGTGACTGCGGAATTTGACGGTGTGGAGGCGAGTTTGAAAATCTATTATCGGTGTTTGCTTCCAGGTCCCCCCACCATCTGTTGTGAGAAGTGAACTCCCATTTTCCATGACTACCCAACCCGATTGGGTGTTTAAAAAATGGACACCGATGCCCTGTTGGTGTGTCTGATCTTGAATTTGCCAGTAATTGCCCCCATCAACTGTGTGTAGAATCAAGCCCCCTGATCGCCGTTGGGGTGCAACTGCCCACCCTTCTTTGCTATTGATAAAATGTAGGTCCGTGATTGGCTGGTGCGTTGCTCCGGTTTTCTGCAACTGGAAGGTTTTACCACCATCGCTTGTACGCAAGATTTGCCCCTTATCGACCCCGATCCAACCCTCCTTAGGATTGATGAAGTGTATCGTCCGGATACTTCGGAAGTTTCGCAACCCTTTACGGATCGCTTGCCACGTCTGACCACCATTTTCGGTTCGCAGTATCACCCCCTGTCCACCAATCCAACCGTGGTTGTTATCAATAAAGACAATTCGCTGCAACGTTTCTGTGGTACCGCTGTGTTGTGTTTGCCATGTTTTCCCCCCATCTATAGTATGTAAAATGGTGCCAGTGTCTCCGACTGCCCATCCGTGGTATGCGGACTGAAAATAGATATCAGTGAAAGGGGATTGCCAATTTCCTTGACGAACAACCTCCCAATAATATTCAATCGGTTCAGTCGGTTTTGCTTTGGCTTCTATTTCTTGAACCACAGGAGGCAATTCGACGGTAAACTTCTCTGTATCGATAGAATAACGCATTGCAATACCATCTTCACCGACAGCAAGGATACCGTCGGGTGAAAGTGAGAAACTATAGAGATCATTAGATGTTCCGCTATTCTGTAATTCCCATGTCTCGCCAGCATTAATAGTGGTCAAAATAACCCCTTCATCGCCGACAATTAGACCGTGATTTGCGTCGGCAAAATAGACTTTGTTGAGATTCGCTTGTGTTCGGCTGCGTTGAAACTTCCAAGTTTCTCCTCCATCAAGGGTATGTAAAATCTCACCGAATTGTCCGACGATCCAGCCGGTATGCCTGTCAACGAAGTAGGCGGCGTAGAGTTCGTTGTAGCTATTGCTGTTTTGTCGCTGCCATGTGAGTCCACCGTCTTTGGTATGAAACACAATACCGGGCCAACCGACCACCCATCCGATTTTCTCATTGAGGAAGAATATTCCTTTAATCATTTCGTGGAAGTAGCGCGGTGCTTGTTGGACCCATGTCTTTCCAGCGTCGGAAGTGTGAAGGATAGTGCCTAAATCCCCAACAACCCAGCCTTTTTTCGGATCAATGAAGTGAAGTGCATTGAGGGTATACCACCAACCGGTGTTTTGGCGTTCCCACGTCTGACCGGCATCAATTGTATGGAGGACGAGTCCACCATCACCAACCGCCCATCCCTCTTGATCAGAGATAAAAGACAAATTTCGAATGCGATGCCAAGTATCCATCTCAATATCGGTCCAGGTCTTACCGCCATCTTGACTCATCGTGATTGTGCCCTTCTCTCCAACGGCGACCGCCCGGTTTGCGTCTGCGAACGCGACGCTTTGCAAGGCATTGGCTGTAGTTCCGCTTTTCATATCCCAGGTCTGGCCCCCATCTGTCGAGTGCAAAAGGGTGCCGTTCCAACCGACTGCCCATGCTTCTTCAGGCATTGTGAAATGGACCCCCATCAAGTCATTTTTAGTCGGGGTTTCTGTTAATATCCAATTAGCACCGCCATCCTCAGTTCGGGTGATGAAGCCTCCTTGTGCGACCGCCATTCCGCGAGCGTCGTTGATGAAATGGAAAGCGTTGACAGTTGGACGAACATGCCCGTAAATTGGCGGCAGTCGACTCGCCTGGGTATGCCATTCTGCCCCGCCGTTGCTGGTATGGAAGATGGTACCATCCGTCCCGCCACTCCATCCCTCATAGGGATTTGCAAAAAATACCGAATGAAGGTTGCAAACCGTCGTCGTGTCCGATTCTGTTCTAACCAAGTTCCCCTGTCTACGCCATGTCTCGCCACCATCCCTGGTAACAAATATCCGGTCGTAGTCGCCAACTGCCCATCCTTGTTCCTTGTTTAGGAACCAAGTTCCGCCAAGTCCAAACTCGCTCACTTCCTCATAAAGCCACGTTTTTCCACCATTTTGTGTGTGAAATGCCCCATCCTGTCCAACAATCCACCCGGTCTTAGAGTTGGTGAAAAAGGCATCATAGAGTAACACCGGTGTTTCTTTGTTTTGTAGCGTCCAATGCTGTCCACCATCGTCAGTTGTAGCGATTAATCCTTTGTCCCCAACTGCCCATCCGTTGTGAAGATCTGTAAAGTAAACTGCCTTGAAATCCTCATTTGTATTTACTGTTTGTCTTTCCCAGTTCAATCCACCGTTGATAGTGTGAAGAATCCATCCGTTATGGCCCACAATCCATCCATGCTTAGCATCCACAAAATGGATATCCATAAAATGAGTTTCCCAGTCCGCTATGCGGGTAACCTCCTTTTTTACACAACCGATTAAGAGGAGGGAGAGTCCAAAAAAAGTTGCTACCCAAAAGCAAGTGATGTGTTGAAAAATATTTTTCATCCGTTTTGCCTCCTTCGTTAATGTCTCTGTGTTAGGAATACCGACAGGCTTTCATATTATTGGTTAATTATCTGGGTTTTGAGAGGGAAGATAAACCCCAACTGCGACACCTTTTGCTGTGGCGAACCAGAGCTTGCCGTTGCTGTCCTCAAATACTGACCAGACCCGATTGCTCGGCAGACCGTCGTCTTTGTTAAAGTTTTGGAAGGTTTTGCCATTGTATACGCTTACCCCGGATTCAACTTCAGGATAAAGCATGCTAACCCTGCCCTCGGTCTCATCTAGCTTCGGAGGTAGTTTCTTAACACCCGTAAACCAAAGGTTACCGCTGCTGTCCTGCGTGATATTGTTAACGCTATTCATTGGAAGTTCTTCGCTTTGTGGAAAAGTCATGAGTTTTTTGCCATCGAATCGACGAATGCCAGAGTTCTCCTCTCCCATCACATCTTGACTCATCCAGAGGTTTTCTTTTGCATCAAACTGCAGATCTGTTATGTGAGCGGTTTGTGCCTTCCCCATCTCTTGAAAAGGGGCGAAATTTGAATTAACAGCGAAATAACGGAAACGAGCTGTTTTCACATTGTAGTAGGTGATACCGGCTTGATTACCAAGCCAAAGGTTTCCTGCTGTATCCTGTACGATTGCCTCAACTGCGCTCCACCACTCAGGTAATGTAGACATTCCCATTGGTCCGTTGAGCAGGAGAGTGTCAAAATTTTCATCATTGTATCGGCTTACACCGAACCCGGTTGCAAACCAAAGCGTACCCGTTTTGTCTTCAAAGATATCCTTAACGGTATCACCGGTGAGGCCGTCGGCAGTTGTAAGAATGCTGAATGTATGTCCATCGTAGCGACTGACGCCTTTTAACCGGATAGGCTTTATTCTTCCTGCTGGTGTTTCATTATGTGGCGTGATATCAAGTTCACTCAATGGCGTTTCCATCCATGACATGTCCATATTCTTTTTTCTTTTCAAGATGCTTGAGAGCACACCATCAGCGAACCAGAGCATCCCTCGCTGGTCCTCAAAGATGAGACCTATCGTGTTCTGTGCGAGTCCATCTTCTGTGGTGAAGGTTCGGAAATTCTCTCCGTCATAACGGGTAAGTCCACTTCTGGTTCCAAACCACATCGTGCCGTGGCTGTCTTCTAAGACGATGAGGACTGTGTCTGATGCTAAACCATCTGCCTGGGTCAGAATTTTTTCAATTTTCAGTTCCGCTGTGTGCGCGACGGATACCACACCAATTGAGAAAAGAAACACAAATAGCACTATTGCCCGCAATTGGACTCGCATAGAAAAACTCCTTCGTTATTGATATTAAGACTTGCAGAGTATCCATTTTTAGAGTGATAGATCCAAGTCCTTAGACTTGGAGTTTCGCAATCTCATGGGGAAGCACCTTTGGAATTCAGAAGCGGATAGATCAACACAAGGAAACAACCAAGCAAAAACACCTACAATCGTGTGAGACGCAACTTTAGGGAAACTTATGACTGCTAATCGAAAGAAAACTACCGCTTCTTTCGCTCACCCCTTTAGGTTTGGGTGCTATCACACACTCTCCGTTTTCTCTGTGGGAATTCCGAGCATACTGAGAAAAAAAGAGGAAAAAACGGTCTGTGCGCCGATAACCATCAAGAGTAAGGCAAACAGCGCAGCTCTTACTTGCTGCAATTCGCCAAACCCATTTTTCGCCCAGTGATACGCAATCCAGCCGTCAATAAGGAATCCGACACCAAATGTCACACATCCAAGGATCACCCCTTTTTCAAGGGTAAAGTAGCGAGAAACGAACCGGATAAGTGTATCGCTGGTAGGAAAACCGCGATTGCGACTCAAACTTTGGGCAGAAAATCCTAAAAGGAACAGTTGATAACCGAGCAGGCACAGGAGGCTTACTAGAATCATCACGTGGACATCGTAGGCGCGAGCACCGATTTCCAAAGGGCCCGGAAGTAGTGTGAGTGTTCCAATCAAACCCATCAGGAAGAGTAAAGCACCGGGGATAAGAAACAGATAAGTCGGTGACAGCATAAGCATGAACCGCAAGTGCCGCCAGCCATCACGAAAGGAATTTAGTTTGGATTCGCCCTTGCGAGGATAATAGGTTATCGGCACCTCTGTGATTTTGAGGTTTGCCTTTGTTGCGTTTATGACCATTTCTGAGGCGAACTCCATTCCTGTTGTCTGAAGTTTCATCTTCTCGTAAGCGTCGCGTGTAAACGCCCGCATTCCACAGTGAGCATCAGAAACCCCTGCCCTAAATAGTAGATTGAGAATTCCTGTTAGAACAGGGTTCCCAAGATATTGGTGTAGCTTAGGCATTGCGCCGGGAAGAACTTTGCCTGAAAAACGAGATCCCATCACCAACTCGGTCCCTTCCCTTAACGGCTTAAGAAACATCTCTATCCGGGCGAAATCGTAGGTGTCATCTGAATCGCCAATGACTAGGTACTTTCCACGGGCGGCGGCAATGCCTGCAAGGTACGCGGCCCCATAGCCACGGACAGGTTGGTGAACGACACGCGCTCCCAATTTTTCAGCAATTTCAATTGAAGCATCGGTTGAACCGTTGTCGGCGACAATAACCTCGCCTGGTATATCAAGTGTTTTCAAGGAGTCCTGGGCTTTTTTAATGCATGCGCCTATGGTCGCTTCTTCGTTTAGACAGGGCATCACCACGGAAACCTCAATTTCCATTCTATACTTTTGAGTTTTCATAGTTTCAAACCTCTCTAATTTTACTTTAAACAAGTTGTGAATGATGAACCTTAAAGGTTAGATTCAAGGGTTAAATTCAGCAGCAGTATCCAAAACTAAACGTCCTTTCCGCGTTGCCACACGAACATTGCCTTGGTGCGCAATCTCATCTAGCCATAAGTCCAGCTGTCCAGTCGGATTAGTTTTGACTTGGAAGCTACCTTTCGCCCACTTAAACTGTATCTGTTCCGATGTCAATCGCTTCCCTTGATGCGAGATTAATCGGAATGACAAGCGTTTGTGGGGATGTGCCAGAGTGGAGGTGTAGTGATGATACAATGCGTGTGTGAGTTCTAATTCAACACCGCTAAGCAAGGTTAAGGTCTCCAGTCTTAAGTGCTTCCCACCGATATCTTCCTGATGACATTGGGTACAGACAGATGTTGCCTGCTGGATATTCACTTTATTTTCTCTGCTGAGGGGTATGTTAATCGTTTTTGAAAGCATTTCAGGAATTTCAATAAGATGCTGTGTTTGTGTCTGAACTAGTTCCAGTACTTCATCCTGCCATCGTGCGCGAACGATACCGAGCGGACGGATGGAAGGATTTGCCCAGAGTTCCAAAAGGGGCTCATAGTTTCCATCTGGGGACTGTACGTGAGCGAAGTAGTGTTGACATTTGAAGGTGCCGATCGGGGTTTCCACCTTTTCTTTCCCCACCTTTTGAAGAAACAGTGGATAAGAAGATATCCTTTGTGGTGGAATCGGAAATGGAATCGCTCCGCTGGCAAAAATGATTTGGGCATTTTCACCTCCAAGGACAAGAGATTTTACACTCCGAAGCCCCCAAATATCTATATCTACCCCATTGACCTTCGCGATCCCTTCGGTTTTCAACCAATGCTGTTTGCCGGACCGAAGATTTTGTGCAGTGACGTGGAAAGAAATTTGTTTGCTCTCGGCATTTGTTTTTAATTCATAGACGGCATAATCTCCGGTTTCCCATGTCTCTACTCCTAGATCTTCTGGTGCAATGAAGAGGTGTCTCATGCTAAGAGGTGCATTGTGAATTGCTTGCTGAAAGATCTTTGCGGCTTTCCATCGCTTCTGAAAATCGAGAAAGAATAGGAGTGTAAAGATGCAAGTAATACTGGCAATAATGCTATATGCAACACGGACTATCATATCATGGTTCCTCTCGAAACCTGACGAAACCGTGAGGGTATATCTCACAGATGCCAGTTTTTGTGGTAGAATGGGATGCAAGATGGTGCCTTACAAGGACCCGATATTTTCCTGGGGGTGGAGCGGATATATCAATTGCTATAGCGTTTGAACCGGCGTGAAGCAATTGGCTGCCGTTATAGGGCACGTTCTGGACAAGAACAGGTTTACCGTTTTTCTGGGGTTGCCCAAAATTATACCAAGAAATCTCACATTCAATCGGATTCTTCATTGGGTTCCTCCAGGGTGTGATAAGTAGAGATTGATCTGAGTCTATCTGATAATAGAAGCATAGTGTCACAGAACGGTGTTGCCTCTCGCTTTCATAAATTGCGAGACGCTCGACTGAGGGAACCTCTATATTGAATGCTTCGTATTGCGTGTTATCTATCTGAAACAAAGTGTGGTCGCGCCCACGAAACAGAGGTATTAGGTTTCCCTCTACCTCAAGGTTCCGAAGGAGGGTCTTTTCCTTCGCGGTCATGTCATTCCAATGTGCAGTAACATATTGGATGCCAAACGCTTTTAGTGCGGACAACGCGGGTTTGGTTTTCGATGCTGCAAGTACTTCCTTGAGGTCAAATTGAGACCTGGGAGCGTAGGTAGTGTAACCATCAACTAACCGGCGCCAGTGAAACGTACTAAAATACATGTAGCGAGAGGTTGCTTCCATCCCTCGTTCAGACGAAGAAATTGCCAGAGGGAATTCAATCAATGCTGC
Source organism: Candidatus Poribacteria bacterium (assembly GCA_003635195.1). GTDB lineage: Bacteria > Poribacteria > WGA-4E > WGA-4E > WGA-3G > WGA-3G. The sequence continues at coordinate 40,477 of PYIY01000157.1, forward strand.
ATCGGATGGTAGTGTTTTGACGTGTTGATAGATGTGTGGTACTTCTTCCAATTTGCCAGGCACTTTGACGAATCGCAAGGGAGCTGGCCACAGTTCAAAAATCATCACCGAAATCAGGAATAGGATTAAAACCCAACGCCATTGAGAACGAACTCGGCGACACAGCCACAGGACCCCCGCTCCGGCGAGTACTGCCAGAAAAAGAGCCAGGAATATAGAAAAACGATAAGGGGAGCGAATGGAAGAAAATCCCGGTACGAATTTATAGAGAAGATTATAAGGAGATAACCAAACCAAAATTTGATATAAGCCCAACCCCTTAGTGTGGATCGGAGCCAATGCCATTCCTAGAGAAAGCAAGAAAGCAACGAAGGCCATGGAAATATAAAAAATATTACATCGCCGCAAAAGAGATCGCTCCCGAGAATGAGTGAGATGCACTTTGGGACCGGTCTGCTCAAGTGGAGGTTGCTTAAAAAAAATTGCCATTGCTCCAATGCTTGCTAAGCAAAGCAACATTCCTCCGAGAAAGAGACTTTTTTCTGGGGTTCCCAATTCAAAAATTCGTCCATAAGACAAACTACTGGAAGGAAGCCGAAGGTACATCATAAATACTGCAGACAACTCTCGTACAATCTCTTTATCCCAATCCTGAGATAGTGCTACTTTGGCTGATAGCATTCCATCTGCCAAAGGGACTAGACAAACGGTTAATATTGTCACCATCACCAGTCCCCGAAGCAAGTTCCGGCACTGCAACAAGTCGCGGTGCCAAAATAGGATAGTGAAGCAGAAAACGAAGACACTTAAAAATAATCCGTAGTAGGCACAAGTATACCAGCATCCAAGAAAACCAATAGTAACCAGGATCACAGATGACCAGCTCTTTTTAGAAAAAAAACGATGAAGCCCTAATAAACATAAAGGGGGGAACGCGGTAGCTAAAAGTTGTATAACCGCTATCTCCTCAAACATATAGGGGGTAAAAGCATAGAGAATTCCAGCAGTAATGGATGCTACACATCGGTCAGTTTTGGAGATTTCTCTCACCAACCCGAAAATCCACCAACAAAGGGCATAAACTGCCATCCCAGCTCCAAAAAAAAACATGAGTAGTGCGATGTTATACGCCAGAACAGTATTACCGCCGAAAAACACAACAGGAAGCGTTAGCAGAGCAATACCGAGCTGGGGTTCTGAATAAGCCAATGTTTTCTCATGCGGGAAGAAGTGATTGGCATCCCAATAGTTAGGACTTTGACCTTTGAACCAGTGATGATTCCAAGCTAGCGTCCAAAGCCCAAGGTAAGACACGGACATAGCTGGTTGCTGGCCGGGGGTGACATGCGTGTTTAATTGAAGAATAAGAGGCCAAGTCATTCCAACCGTAAGAGCGAAAAACAGTAATCCTGCCAGTAAATGAGGATGAGATTTCATCCGAAACCGATTTAGGAAGCGCGTCATATAAGATGTGGCTAAACGTCTTTTCATCGGTTATTCCTCTTTGAACATCCAACACTAGAAATTACCACGTCACGCGCAGTTTTGCCCCTTTGGATTCTGGTGAGACCATGACCTCGTAGTCCAAAATGTCCCTCTCAAACTGCATACTGAGAATCCCATTCCGGTCGGTTTGGAAACTCATACGACCTCCTTCAACCCACTTAAACCTTAAAAGACCATAGGGAACCGGTTCACCCAGTTTTGATAGAATCTGGAACTGAACAGGCTGCCCCGGTAGTTTATGGATATGGTTTTTAAGAAAGGTACTGAGTTCAAAAGGGATCAAGAATTCTGTGTGATTATCTGAAGGAGAACAAGCTATCACCCCTAAACAGATAGGAATCAAGAGTAAAAGACACCTACAAAAGTCCGTGAGGCTAAAACGACGCTTTAAAACAACTTGTATCATAAAACACCTAACTTTGAGAGTTATTTCTTTATCGAATTGGATGTCGGATGAGTGATCTGAATTGTCGAATAAGTTGAAATCCATTAACCGGGGCAATCTGTACATGACTCAAGGTTGCCTCTTCATCTAAATAGATTACAATCAAAGCGTTATTATCTGCCTTGACTGAAAAACTTCCACGTTCCCAAGAGATACGAGCCATTTTATCAGCCCCGGCTTTGCCTTTGAATGGGAGTTTCAACCTCGGAGATGAACTAGATACGAGTTCACAAACGAGGGGGTCCTTGCCTATTTCAAAAATTCCGGATTTCAATCGATGGTACAGATCCTCAGTGACATCTTTCGCTTCGCTCCAACCCCCCTCTGTATCCTTACTGTTACCCACAAGTTTTTTGTGTGGTATATGTCGGTGGTGGTTCTAAGAGGTATGCTTCTCTCCAAGTTCGTCAAAAAGTGCGAACGTGTTGGAAATATCCGTCAACCGTTGCCACCCTCGCCATAAGACGGTCACTCCGGGGGGACCATCAGACGGACGTCCCAAGAACCCGCCGAGTTTGGCGATCCAAAGCACGACTTGGGCAACGGTGGGTGTTTTCTTGGGGAACGTGCGGGTCTTGTGGGTCACGGCGTAAAGTGCTCTCCACTCGTGTTCCGTCACGACTTGTGTGCAATCTGCTTCTGGGATGTGCCGGTTGAGAAGCGTCATGTAGTAGAGTCGCCACGCAATGACACTCAGTAAAGCGATATAGCGCAAGAGGCGATCTTTGGTTTGAAATCGAGCTTGCTCAACCTTGGTCCCGGATTTCAGGACTTTGAAATAGACTTCAATGTGCCAGCGCAGGGTATACCACT
>PYIY01000158.1 GCA_003635195.1 Candidatus Poribacteria bacterium
CCAAAGCCCGCCAGCAAAATTCAGAACTCCCCCAGACGGACTCGAACCGCCGACACGATGGTTAACAGCCATCTGCTCTACCGACTGAGCTATGGGGGAATATTAGTGTTAATTATAACCTATCTCGTCAGCAATTGCAAGTTAAATAGCACTTTTTTGCTGCAAGCGAAACAGACTGATGTTAATTATACATTATCTTATTCACGGTTGCAAATTAATTCGTATTTAACACCCACACACAACCTCAGTCCCCGGAACCCCGTGCTCGCCTTTCGTTTCATAGCCATCACGTTTCCACCAATCCAAGCCACCCATCAATTCCTTAACCTGAAACCCCAACTTCGCCATATTCAAAGCACCTTTAGTAGAAGCATTGCAACCGATACCATCGCAATATGTCACATATATTTTAGATTTATCGAGTTCACATGTAGTTGCCTCAGACATTGTTCGATGCGGGATATTTATGGATGTCGGTATGTGTTCCAGTGCGTAAGCCTCTGCGGAACGCGCATCTATCACGACAATAGATTCGCCGTCATTGAGTGCTTCATAAAGATCCCAAGAATCTGTTTCGTAATTTAATTTTGCTTGATAAAATTCAATCTGATCCATAACTCCCTTTCAAAGAGGACCTATTTTTTAAGCGTGCTGCTTCCTTAACCATCTCCGGCAATCCAATCTCCCTTGAGAAAACCCCCAGATAATGCCGATGCCAATAAAGACCCAAAAACCTACTATCCCAAATCGCCAAGCAAAACCGTAAGCACTCCCTACTGTCCCGCCATAACGTCCTTCTCTGGGAGGCCCTGTATCATAGAAATGATCAATAACGTCCCGCGGCACCCGGACATCCATTATGATATGAAAAAGATACGCCACAGCGTAAGCCCATAAGTAAGCAACTACGATTCCAAGCAATACTCGGAGAAACAGAATTCCGAGAAATCGCAGACTGGCTTTGAATTTCTGCATGAACATAGTTTCCGCATCCAGCGTCTGCCCAAATTTTGTTCAGTGGACTATTCAAATCTCGGAACCGTACACCACTCGCTTTGCCTCACGCAATTCAAGCTCTAAGCGAGTTTTTTCACTCGGATTGAGAATGTTCGCAATTTTTGCCTCAGCCTCCCGAATCTCGGCGGGGTCCCGGAGGGCAGCTACTGCACCGGGTCGCCGCCATTTCCGCTGGGATTTTGGAACCTTCACAGTATCACCGCGATAACTCGGAGCTTCTGCGACCTTAGCCTTGACTTTATTTCATTCCATCCGTTCGACAAATTCTTCAGGAACATCGAATCCACAAAGAATATTTAGACAGCCATTATAAACCCAACCTTCATCAATCAAATTACCAAGACGCTCAAGCATAACTTCCTTGTAATAATCAGAAATTCTGATATTTTCATGGAATTCATCATTTGTGAGTAAGACTTCTTCACGGATGTTTTTCCAAGACATCTTCCTGGAAGCATCTGGATTAAGCCTTAATTCGGCAACTCGTTTAGCAATTTCAACTCGTTCTTCTTCAGTTTCTTCTTTCTCCGATTCTGTCAATGTACGCGCGAGACGCTCCTCTGATGAGGGATACCCGCGGCGCGGAGTTGTCGTCTTTCCGTTGCCCTTCAGGAGCGCGAGACGCTCCTCTAGTGAGTGATACTCAGTTTGTCCTGCTTTTGTTCCCTCTAATTGACTTAACGTGCGCGCGAGATCTTTCTTGCAAGCAGTTAGTTCTGCTTCTACATCTTCTAATCGAGTCGAGGTAACCTCAAGACGCTCTTCCAACTGGGCATTTACCCTTTTGAGTGTTGCTAATTGGTGTGACGCAGCCTTAAGGGCTTTCCCATATTTTGTTTTCTCTGCATTCGCTTCCTCTAACTGATCTGAAATAGTCTCTATGCGTTTCTTATACGCAGCATTTTCTCTTTCCGCTTCCTCTAATTGATTTGATATGTCTGATAAGTGCTCCTCAGCGGTGGTTTTTCCTGCTACGGCTATTGCTAACTGCGTAGACATAGTTTCAAGACGTTTCTTGTAAGCAGCCTGTTCTACCTCCTCTGTTTGTCGCGCAATATTGTCAGAAAAGAGTCCGTCTTGAATATTCTCAACCCTACGTTTCGCATCCGGTCTATCAATTTTTTCCAGCAGATTAGCGATCAGAAAAAGGTGTGTCTGGGTGAATTCAGGATCCAGGTCCCACGGCGGGTGTGAAGCGCGATTTCGCCCCTCTTTTATCACCCATGTAACACCTCGGATTTCGTAATAACGATCAATACGTGTAAAATACTGTTCAAAAGATCTCTCCCAATACTTATTAACCAAGTAGGGGATATCAGCAATTTCCATTGTATCTTCAACTTCAATTGCTTTTCCCTCTGCTGTACCTCCGCTCTTTTTCAAACATTCAAGAATAAATGATTTCATAGCATTTAGATATATGTCGTGTGCTTTACGGAGTGCATCACGGTTAGGATAACTCGCCATATTTCTACTCACAAACCTCCATAGAAACAAATTTTGAAAAGTTTATCACAGTTTTTTACCGCTGTCAACTGCAAATTAGACTTAAATTACTCCACAGAAAACATCTCGATTTTACCAGTGCCGATCCATCTTGCAACCACGCTTCTCGCCGGAATCTCTATGCTTTTATGTCTAAATGGATCTGTCCCGAAGTTTGCGTACATCTCAACCATATTCCCAAACTCGGTACGTTGGATTTGCTTGTCATGGCTCAACCACTCAAAATCACTCATTTCTCGTCCACCGATCTGCCGATGGAGCGGCGAAAAGAATGCGTAGTGCTGCTTGATCCACGCTTTATGCTTTGAAAATTCTTCTATATTCAGATGATATAACGGTGGCACATTGTAGAGCAATTCTAACAATGCCAACGTTTCTATAGCAGTCTCAAACTTGAGGCTTCCAGAACCCCAATGATGCGTTGTTATCACCGAATCATGGAATACAATCTGATAAAGCGGTAACCGAAAACGCGGGTCGTAATAGAGATACAGATATTTCGATTTGAGAGGCACCTGCTTGATGTGGATCGCCGGACCTTCGGGGGGCCAATACCCACCAACATAGTAAGGCGATGTTTTAGACTTCATATCCGGGTCCCCCCACCCGATGACAGGGACGGTCATCCCGTGCGCGAAGTGGAGCGTCGCAGCCGAATATGCAGCACCCTTCTCTGAACCAACAACCATATTGTGCGTATCCCGAATCCACGAAATCCGAGCCAAACGCGCGCGCATATCATCTAACTGCGTTGCAGGATGGGAGGTCGAATAATCGTCGTAGAGTTCACCATAAGCATCACAATCAATAAACCACGTATTGAAATCTGATGGCATCTGTTCAACAATACCGTTGACGCGATTTTCGACGTAAGGTTGCGCCACGAGTGGACTTAAATGATACCCCTTCTTTTTAAATCCTTTGCTCTTTGTGCCGTCCGCGTTGACAATCCCTCCAGTCTCATAAAGCGTCAGATCAAACTGCGCGGTTTCCCACGTATCCTTTTCGTTCGGGTGGTGAATACTATGGTAGGAGTCATACGGTCCAATGAGATAACCGAGTTCTTTTGCCTTCGCGACAGCGGTCAGGTGTCGAAATCCGTCCTGCCACGAGTCAACACCAAGCCAGAGCTTATCTAACCCGTTTTCAGCAAATTGTTCCAATAACTTCACAGAGAGACCGTCTCCCCACTCGCCTGGATGCCGTAGCGTGTCGGAAAACGCGGCGTAGAACAGTAGACAATTGCGGCGATACACTTCCGTGAGCGATAACGTGGATATGTCTCGCGAGATTAACTTTCCTGTTTCTGACGTAACGGGAATCTCTGTCCAAATAGTTGGGTTGTAAAAATCAGGCTTTTCAAGTTGTTTACTTATTGCACGACTTACAACCCGCCGGACATATTTAGACGGATATGCCGATTGAGCGATTTCACGAACTGCTTTTCGCGCTTCTGCGTTCAGCTGGGTCCAGATATGTTTCGCAATCCCACTATGACTACTTAGCCTTGTTACCAACGTTTGCCAGTCCGTTACATCATATTGACTGAGGAGTTTACCACCCCAGAGATAGACATGCGCAGCACCGAGTAACTTCTCTGCAGCAGGCGTTTTCTCAATTTTCTCAGCAAAAGAAACGAATTCAGCGTTCTGTTGTAACCAGTGTCGGTACTGTTTGGCAGGCGCGATTGGCGATGCTGCATCAAGAGAGATACGCACCCCATACCTTTTCTCTTCCCAATTGGGTGTGAAGGTATGCGATACCTGCATGCCTAAAGCAGTTAATGTTTTATTGAAACGGATTTGGTTGTTGAACGGATTGGTTAAAATGTAGGTGAGTGTTCGTTGGTTGAGATGCAACCCCCAAAACGGCATTGAGAGACCTGCGGTTGTATTTATCGGTCCCCGTTCGGACAAAAAGTCGCGCCATATAACGTCATCTTTTGGAATATAACTCCCCTCAAAAAAAGGTAAAATGTATCCACGGAGAGATTCAAAATCTTTAATAACGGGCCATGTTAAACTTAATGCGTCATTTGTCCGTTTATCCTGAATAAATTCAACGGATAGTGAGTCGTCTATCAGTTCAAAGCGAACGGTAAGAAAATGCTCTGGCAGCCGCCAACTGACAGTATTGTCTTCTTGAGTGAATTCCGTTATATTGTTGAAACCGGTTTGTTCCCATGAAATCGGCAGGGATACTCCCGAGTCCGCTGGATATGTCTCCACAGCGAGTGATCGCGGAACAATCTCAACTGTCCAAACAGCATTGCTCAGATAGATCGTTTCAGGCGCAGCATCGATACTGATAGAAGTTAGGAGAAATACCGCTATAGATAAAACGCAAAATCGCAATTTAGACAATGGCACCTATTTTCTCCTATTCTGTCAACATTTGCTGTGAGGGGCGCGCTCAGAAAACGCGCCGACGGGTCTGAACGCTTACCTCGCTAATTCTTCCCACAATGCCCGATAAAAATTCATCACGCGTACAGGATCAGAGCTTCCAGCGATTTCTGCAAGGGTGTAACCTGTGTACCCAGATGCCTTTAAAAATGTAAAGAGTTCCCGCCACGGATACTCGCGCCGATGCAGTTCCGTAATATGTACCAAACCGATTCTACCTTTGACGAGGTCAAAGTTGTTTTTAATACTTCCGTTTTCCACTTCACCGAAGTTGGAATTCCAGCAGACGTAGACGTTGTCGTGATCGGCGACATCAATAATTGTGCGGATATGTCTGAGTTCAGAGGTGCCACCGCCGTGGACTTCTAAGCGAATCTGCACGCCGAGATCCGCAGCGAATTCACCACACTCTCGTAACGCCAATCCGATCTGTTCCAGCGTTTTTTCGACCGGAACTTCATCAGGTAACCCATTCGGACGCACCTTCACACCGGGTGCCCCGACATCCGCTGCCAGTTGCGAGTAAACTTTTGTCCCTTCTATATTCTGCCGAACGACTGCCTGATCCACGGCATGATAATCAAACGCGGAACCCAAGCCAGCAATCTCAATTGGGGAATCGTCGAATTGTTTTTTTACTGCTGCGCGTTCACTTGCGGAGAGTTCAACTTCAACACCGTGGGCATGCGTTGTCCGCAATTCCACACCTTGAAATCCCGTCTCTACACATTTTTCAATGATAGTGGGAATATCCCAATCTTTTGCCATATTATACGTAACTAAACCAAGTTTCATAAAGTCTCCTTATTCAAAAAGTTGTGCCACTTGACATGAAAAACCTTCAACGACATCTTCACCCGTGAGTGTATCTTCACATGTCAGTACCCTGATGTCTGTTTTAGAACGATAGACCATTACTGTCTCCGATACAGGCTTGAGCACCCAAACCATCCGAGTGCCTGCTTCCAGATAGGCAAATGCCTTTTCCTCAACACGATGCAATATGTCTGTCCGAGAAACCACTTCAACAGCGAGGTCTGGTGGAATCGCAAATGCCGTGCTTAAGTCATCAGGCAACCGGGCTGATGAAACGAACGCAATATCTGGTATTAAGACCCGATCACCGATCTGGAAGCCGGTGTCTGGCACATAGACATCGCCGAGTTGATTCTCACGAACGTACAGACCCAAAGGCAAAATGAGATTTATACTAATCTTACCATGTGCTCCTGATGTCGGTGGCATCGGTATAAGTTCTCCCTTCACATATTCGTATCCTTCTAAATCACTCTCAAGAAACTCTTCAAGCGTCACCTTCTTTGGAGGTGGAAGTATTTCTTGGGTGACTCCATGAGCGTCTTGTTGTCTCATTTTCATTCCTCCATAATTAGTTTGCTGTGTTTCAACGCCACCTATTCAAAAAGTTGTGCCACTTGACATGAAAAACCTTCAACGACATCTTCACCCGTGAGTGTATCTTCACATGTCAGGACCTCGATGTCTGTTTTAGAACGATAGACCATTACCGTCTCCGATACAGGCTTAAGCACCCAGACCATCCGAGTGCCTGCTTCCAGATAGGCAAATGCCTTTTCCTCAACACGATGCGATATGTCTGTCCGAGAAACGACCTCCACGGCCAGGTCCGGCGGTATGGAGAACGCTTTTTGCCTGTCATCAGGCAGTCTCGTTGTAGAAACAAACGCAATATCGGGCATCAACACCCGTTCACCAATCTGGAAACCGGTGTCGGCTATATACACACGCCCCAGTTGATGCCCGCGAACGTGTGAGTATAGGTACCAGTGTATATTAGAACTAATTTCGCCGTGTTCACCTGATGTAGGTGGCATGGGTATCAATTCTCCTTTTACGTATTCATACCCTTCTAAATCACTCTCAAGAAATTCTTCAAGCGTCATCTTCTTTGGAGGTGGAAGTGTCTCTTGGGTGACTTCACGAGCGTCTTGTTGTCTCATTTTCATTCCTCCACAATTCGTTTACCTTGTTTCAATACTATCTATTCAAAAAGTTGTGCCACTTGACACGAAAAACCTTCAACGACATCTTCACCCGTAAGCGTGTCGTTAATTCCTAACACCGTGATAGGCGTTTCAGATCGATACACTCGTACCGTTTGTGAAGTAGGTTCGACAATCCATACCATCTGCGTCCCGGATTCCAGATAGGCGAATGCTTTTTCAATCACACGTCGGAAAACATCTGATGGTGAAACCACCTCCACGGCAAGGTCTGGTGGCACTGGGCATGCTCTGCTCGTATCGTCAGGCAGATGTGCTGTTGAAAGAAAAGCAACGTCCGGTTTCAGGACGCGCTCGCCGACTTGAAAGCCCGTGTCTGGCGTAACCACCGCGCCGAGTTGGTTTTCTTCAACGTACGTCCCTAAACGCAAAAAGACCTTCGCGCTGATTAGTCCATGTTCCCATGACGCAGCTGGCATTAGTATGAGTTCTCCTTTCACATATTCGTATCCTTCTAAATCACTCTCAAGAAACTCTTCAAGCGTCATCTTCTTTGGAGGTGGAATTATCTCTTGGGTGACACCACGAGGGTCTTGTTGCCTCATTTTCATTCCTCCGCAATTCGTTTACCTTGTTTCAACACTATCTATTCAAAAAGTTGTGCCACTTGACACGAAAAACCTTCAACGACATCTTCACCCGTAAGCGTATCCTCGCGAGTGAGCACTTTAATGTTTGTTTCCGAACGATAGACCGTCACCGTTTTCGATCTTGGTTCGACCACCCAGACTATCTGGGTACCAGCTTCAAGATAAGCGAATGCTTTCTCAATCATACGCTGGAAAGCATCTAATGGCGCGACGACCTCAACAGCAAGATCCGGTGCTACAGAGAATACCTCGCGCCTGTTTCCAGGCAACCTCGCTGTAGAAACAAACGCGGCATCTGGCTTTACCAATCGGTCACACAATTTAAAGTCTGTACCTGCCATATACAAACGCCCCAGTTGATTCTCCCGAACATGCAAACCTAAAAAAACACCAATATTCATACTAATTTCACCGTGCTCCATTGTCGTTGGTGCTATGGGTATTAATGCTCCGTTAAAATATTCATAGCCCTCTAAGTCGGATTGGCAAAATTCATCTAACGTTATATCGGTTTCTATGGGCGCGAGGGATATTGCCGCTTGTTCATATCCATTTTTCGGAATGTCCATCAGAATCTCTCCTTCTTCAATGCGACCTATTTCAATTGCATCACACCGCGTTTTTTGTTATAATGTTCCTTAAACCAATCAAGCAAGGAGAACACCACCATGGCATACGCACTTGAAGATGAATTTGGTGATATTATCGGCAAAGCCCGACGCGGTCAAGACCTGTCTCAAAGCGAAATCGCAACCGCTGCAGGTATTACAGAAGCAGAACTCACCCGTATGGAACAGTATACCTTAAAACCGACAGAAACGCAAGTTTTTCGGCTCGCAGAAGTACTGAATTTGGACGGTTCCAAGCTGCTCAATATCGCAACAGAACAGTGGGAACCTGAACCACCATCACAGAGTAGTGAGGCTAATCTTGAAGTCATCACGATTAGTGCACCCGTTGGCGGGTGGCCCGTCAATGCTTATCTCTTGATCTGTAAGGCGACCGACGATGCCGCGATTATCGACACTGCCGCGCATCCAGATCGCATCTTGGAACAGATCGATACGCGTAATGTAAATCCGACTGCGATTCTGTTGACGCACTCCCACGGCGATCATACCAACGGATTACCGAAACTCCAAACCGAAACCGGATGTGAAACCTACATCCATAAGAACGAACCGAAACCGCAGAGCAACAATGCCTTACACGAAGTTGCACACGGCGATGTCCTCTCCGTCGGCGAACTTATGGTCAGTGTTGTCAATACACCAGGACATACACCGGGTGGGTGTAGTTTCCTCTCGCAGAACGTAGCATTCGTCGGCGACGCGATTTTCGCTGGTTCCGTCGGTGGACCTAACATCTCCTATCAAGACGAAATTGAGAGCGTGCGTGATAATCTATTGTCCCTTCCAGACGCAGTTAGACTCTTTCCGGGACACGGTCCTTCCACCACCGTCGGTGAGGAAAAACAACACAACCCGTTTTTCTAATTTTTAAACTATGGGCCTCTCCGAGCCGTTTTTCTCCACTGTCGAAAAACGGATTTTTTGGTTAAACTGACACCATTTCGGAAGAAAAGGAAGATTGATGAGGTCTATTAATACCATGTAAGTGGGATTAGTAACGGAAGGTTTGACTTTTGCTCTCTTATCTTCTCCAGCGTTTTCTCTCGATCGGTTTATCCCTATTAGCGGTATCGCTCCTCGTTTTTCTGATGGTGCATCTCATTCCCGGCGATGCCGCTGTCGCTATTTTGGGAGAACGCGCCACTGAAAAAGCACTCACTGAACTCCGGGAGGAAATGGGACTCGACAAACCGCTGTACCACCAATACGCTAAATTTTTGTGGGATGCCGCACATCTCGATTTCGGACACTCTTTCAAAACGAAACAACCTGTAGTTGCTGAAATCAGACGCTATTTCCCGGCAACGGCTGAATTAACCCTCGCAGCGATGGCATTTTCGATTATATTCGGTATCGCTGCGGGTATTATTGCCGCCATCTGGCGTGGAAAATTTCTGGACTATTTTTCTATGTCGGTATCGCTCGCTGGCATTTCCATGCCGATCTTCTGGCTGGGCCTGATGCTCATCCTACTTTTTTCCTATTTCCTTCCAATACTCCCAAGCAGTGGCCGGTTGGATGTAATCTTGGATTTAGATGTTCAGTCCCGTACCGGTTTCTATTTGATTGATACGCTTCTTACAGGAAACTACGCTGCCTTCAAGAGTGCCATTGTCCATCTCATTCTCCCCGCAATTACATTAGGCACTATCCCTTTAGCGATTATTGCCCGGATGACCCGTTCGAGTCTACTTGAAGTGCTAAATCAGCCGTATATTACGACGGCTTATGCGAAAGGTTTGCCTCGGTGGAAAGTTATCAGCAAACACGCCATGAAAAATAGTATGGTGCCCGTCCTGACGGTTATCGGCTTAGAATTCGGCTATCTGCTCGGTGGCGCGATTTTAACCGAACATATTTTTTCTTGGCCCGGACTCGGTTCATGGTTGCGTGCCGCGGTTGAGGCGCGCGATGTCCGTGCCGTGCAAGGTGGCGTGCTTTTTGTCGCCACGATCTTTATGCTCGTCAACCTTATCGTGGATATGTTGTACGCCTACTTCGACCCGCGTATCCGAGTAGGAGATGAAGCGAAATGAATGCTCCAACAACCGCCAGCAGCCAACAACACATCTTTCGGAAACTCTTAAAACATCGCTCTGCCATTATTGGCGCGTCAATTATTATATTCTTTATTATCGTCGCCATCTTTGCGCCACTTATTGCAACGCACGATCCGAGACAAGCGAACATCGTTGAACGCCTCCAAGGGGGTTCCGCTTCGCACTATCTCGGTACCGACAAAGTGGGACGAGATATTTTCAGCAGGATTGTCTACGGGACTCGTATCTCTCTGAAGGTTGGACTTGTCGCGATGACCTTTTCCGTTGGGTTTGGCACACTGTTCGGTGCAATCGCGGGTTACTACGGCGGAAAACTCGACAACTTGATTATGCGCGTGATGGATATGATGCTCGCGATGCCGAGTATCCTCCTCGCCATGGTTATCGTGACAATTCTGGGGCAGAGTCTGACAAATGCCATTATCGCTGTATCAATCGTTTATATCCCACAATATGCCCGAATCCTGCGCGCTGCAGTTCTTAAAGTCCGAGAATTAGACTACGTTACCGCCGCGAAGGCGATTGGTGCAAGCAACAGTCGTATTCTTCGGACGACCGTCCTCCCGAACTGCCTTGCGCCGTTAATTGTCCAAGCGACCTTAGGCATAGGTGCAGCCATTTTAGATGCAGCAGGACTCAGTTTCTTAGGGCTCGGTGCAGAAATTGGGGAACCCGAATGGGGTGCGATGCTCAACGAAAACCGAGATCTTATCCGTCGCGCCCCCTTGGCTGTCACTGCTCCCGGTGTCGCCATCTTCCTGATCGTCTTAGGCTTCAACCTCCTCGGCGATGCGCTCCGAGATGCGCTTGACCCGCAGATAGATTGAAGAAAATGCGCACAGTTAGAAACCGCTCCTACAAAAAGTTGGAAGCATTATCCCAAAAACTTTGTGCATCCAATCCGATTCGTGGGTAAAAGTAAGCTTATCTTTAATAATTGAACTATCATAGAGCGAAATTCGAGGAAATCCGTAAATCTAACCAAAGGATAAAAAAATGTCAAAAAAAGTCTTCGGTTTCACATTTCTATTACAGCTTGTTTTATTGACCATTGTTCACGCGAACTCGGTGACTGTCACTGAGAATGGTGATGTGGTAGCAGAGACGGACAGATACCTAATAGAATTTAAAAATGGAGTGCCAAACTATTTTTACAACAAACTTACACAGGAAACCTACACTGACGACAGGATTCCAGATGGAACTTTCCAAGATGACGGCAAGACAGCATTTTTTGGATTTACAGAAGATAGCGTCTTTCCGTTGGGACATACGCCTGACATCAGGAGGTTTTCACCAACGAGTATTGAGATGGTCTATGAGAACGAGAATAGGCTACGGATGCACCTTTTCATAGAAATCGACCCCGAGACGATCGACTTGCTTATCCGGCAAACGGGTTTCGCTCCGAAGGAAGGGACTTTGAAGATCGCGTGGACTTGCAAAAATCTATCTCATGACGAGTTAGAGATGATTGTTCCCGCTACCGGTGGTGTTATAGTAAACAGCGAGAGTCCAGACTATCTCGCTTATGAGTATCCAGCGAGTTGGTCAGCACAACTCGCTATCTTCCAGGGGAATAATGGTGGTTTTTTTGTCAGAAGTGATGACACGCAATTCCGGTTCAAGGAGTTGGAATATGAAAGACAAGCAAACGCCTTCGCGGTTAGTTTTTTGACTATCGCATTTGCCCCGTTTCAGAGTAAGAGTGAGATGACCTCTGGGACATGGAGATTAAACGCTTATGAAGGCAACTGGAAAGTTCCGGCTCTCATCTATAGAAACTGGATGGATACAGCGTTTGAATCTGTTGACCGTAGCCAGATGCCAGGATGGATTGATGACATTGATTTTGTTGTGAAAAATAATGGATACCTCGACATTGAGATACTCAGCCAACTAAACCAACATATCAATCCAGAGACCACGCTGATTTACGTATACCAATGGCATCAAGATGGGGTTGAAGCCCCGTATTCGACGGGTGATGTAAACCCTGATTTCCCGGCTTTTGTCGAAGCGGCACAACGATATGGGTTCAAGATTATGCCTCATCTCGCTATGTTTGCCATACGAGAAGCACACCCGTATTATCCGAGATTTGAGCAATACCAAGCGAGAAACCCCTTTACAAACAGAAGAATGGGTTGGAGATGGGATGACCCGACATACCCAATCCGTCCGGCTTACATAAATCCCGCATCTGAGGACTTCCGAGACATGTATGTTGAGGAAATAAACCTTGTATGGGACATGTATGACATAGAAGCGATTCAATTTGATATAAGTGGGTTGGTCATCAATGACAACAATGGGCTTGTTGATGGTTTGACGTGGGCTGAAGGGAACATCCAACTACACAAGCAGATAAGAGAAGCTATACCGAATATCGTTGTCACCGGTGAGCATGTGAGCGAAGTCACGTTTCCTTATCAAGACTTCGTAGATTTCTGGACTGTTCAAACGGACCAACCACACCCGATAACAACTTTTCTCTTTTCTCCTTATGTCCGAATGTTCGGGTTTTTGCCTTATCCACAGGAAGAAACTCGTTTATATGAGGAGTATTTTGACGAGTTCGTAGATTTCGGCTTTATTCCTACCCTGATTGTTGGGGACGCTGAGGCTTTTAGAGGCACGGGACCCGATAGAGAAAGAGTGCAAGAGATACTGAAATTTGTCAGAGAACGACAAAACTACGTCTTTGGGGATGTCAATGGTGATAAGGTTGTCAACATACTTGACCTTGTTCTTGTTGCTCAGAACCTCGGAGAACCACGTCCAGAGTTAGATGTTAACAAGGATGAGGCTCTCAACATACTTGACCTCGTTCTCGTCGCTCAAAATCTATAGGAAAATCACATAAATCCAAGATTTTTTGACACACAGTGTTTTTCGTGGTATAATTGAATGCAAATTTAACCCACTGAGGTTTAGTTGTTTATGATATCTGTTTTAAAGGCTCATTTTTTGAAAATGAGTCTCAATATCACAATCCCAGACCTGCCACAAGGCACGTATAAATTACTGCCTCGCTTTCTTAACGAAAAACCACGATTTACATCCGACATATTTCTTGTTTTTATCGGTATGATGCTGTGCTTCTTCACCGTCATCGCCGAAGCTGCGACACGAGAATACTGGATCGCCGCCGAGAAAGTTGAATGGAACTACGCACCGAGCGGACAAAATCTCATTAGACCAGAGATGGGGTTGGACGTTTGGGGTAAAGCACTTGTGTATGAAAAATATCGCTACTTTCAATACACCGATAACACCTACACAACAAAAATCGAACAACCGCTATGGATGGGGATTCTTGGGCCTCAACTGCACGCTGTTGAAGGCGACAGTGTAAAGGTGCATTTTCTTAATCGCGCTGATAAACCGCTCAGTATTCACGTTCACGGGTTACAATACGATGAAGACAACGAAGGCGCGGATCTGAAAGGCTCCGGTGGCTTCGTGAAACCGGGGAGTATGTTCACCTACCACTGGGAAGCAGATAGCGATGCTGCCCCTGGTCCGAACGACCCATCGTCTATCGTCTGGCTCTATCACTCCCACGTTGACGCTGTTACTGAAGTCTATGACGGCTTAATCGGAACTGTTGTCGTCACGAAAAAAGGGATGGAGCGTGCCTCAGACGATCCGCGTCCTAAAGATATTGACAAAGCGTTCACAACACTATTCCTCATCTTCAACGAAAATGATCGAAAAATCGTTAAAAGCGGACAAAGCGAGGCTTATGTATCGCCTGAGGAAGCTGAAGAAGGAAACCTTAAGCACGCCATTAACGGATTAATTTTTGGGAACCTACAAGGTTTGGAAGTCAAACAGCACGACAGGGTTCGCTGGTATCTTATCGGATTAGGCACTGAAGTCGATATGCACACCGCGCACTGGCATGGTCAGACTGTGCTAAACGCTGGAAAACGCACCGATGTTGTAGAACTACTCCCTGGTACTATGGTTACTGTAGATATGATCGCCAAAACACCCGGCAACTGGCTTTATCACTGCCATGTCGCTGACCATATTACAGCCGGTATGAATACACGCTGGCGGGTAGTTCCAAAACGTTGACGGAACAGTACACCGGGCATCTGTGACATAATCGCGAACTTTTTGCTGCCGTATCTGACAAAATTTATACCGATTTTGAGCCGGTGTACACACGATTATAGTAAAGTTTAGAATTAATAGAACACTCTGTGTCAGTTCGGTTAGGAAACCGAACCTACCGGGAGATGAAAGATCGAAGGAGATACAATGTTTAACAACCGATCCAGCCTGTTTAATTACGTCTTACCCATTTTGCTTTTATTTACCCTCATGGGGACGGTTCACGCTGAAACACTGACCATCTATTCTGGGCGCAGCAAAAGCCTTGTTGAACCGATTATTAAGCAGTTTGAAAAAGAGACGGGTATCCAAGTGAAGGTGAGTTATGCCAAGACAACCCAATTAGCCGCCACGCTTTTAACAGAGGGTGACAAAAGCCCTGCTGCACTCTTTTGGGCACAAGATGCTGGTGCGCTCGGTGCTGTTAGTAAAAAGGCGATGTTTGAAAAACTGCCGGAATCTATACTCACGAAAGTGCCTTCAAATTTTCGAGATGCTGCTGGTTTCTGGGTGGCGACAAGCGGGAGAGCGCGCGTCCTCGCATACGCCCCAGAACGCGTTAAAATGGAAGAACTTCCGCACAGCGTTTTCGATTTAACACAACCGATGTGGAAAGGTAGAGTCGGTTGGGCACCAACAAATGCGTCGTTTCAAGCGTTTGTTACTGCGCTCCGAGTGCAAGTAGGTGAAGAAAAAACCGAAGCATGGCTACGCGGCATGAGAGCAAACGGCGCGAAAAAATACGCCAAAAATACACCGATCATAGAAGCACTCGCGGCAGGTGAAATCGATCTCGGTTTGCCGAACCACTATTACCTGCTCCGTTTCAAGAAAGGGAACTCCAGCTTTCCGGTAGCACAAACTTTCTTTAAGGCAGATGACCCGGGCAACCTCGTTAACGTTGCAGGTATTGGACTTCTAAAAAGCACCAAAAACAAAAAAGCAGCCTTGAAGTTAGTAGAATTTTTGTTATCCGCTAAAGCGCAGCAGTACTTTACCAGCGACGTATTTGAATACCCTGTCATTGAGGGTGTAATTCCGAATGCGAATCTGTTACCGTTATCCGAGCTGCTTCAGCTGGCACCTACATTCAATTTGAATGAGATGGACGATCTTGAAGGCACAGTGGATTTACTACGGCGCGTCGAAATCCTATAGAAATCGTAACCCTTGTTGGAGATATTGAGATTACCGGAATTGGATGCCCAAGTTAAAAACACACACCGTTACTTCTCTGCGTCTGCTGTTGTAGCAGGCATTCCGATTGTTATGGTCGGCATCGGTGGCCTCATCCCGTTGGTCTACCTGCTTATCAAGGCGTTTTCAGCGGAAGGCAGTGCTCTTGTCGAAATTGTCTTCCGCTGGCGAAACGCCAGACTGTTCCTCAATACACTACTGCTGACTGTAGGTGTCTTGGCTCTCGACTTGCTCATAGCAACCCCAGCAGCGTGGTTAACGAGTCGGGTCAATCTAAAGGGTAGACGACTCTTCACAGTGCTGTGCGCGCTCCCGCTCGCGATTCCCGGTTATGTGATGGCTTATGCGCTGTTGGCACTCGGTGGAAATACCGGTATTGTCGCGCAGTTATTCGGCACAAGTATCCCGCGTCTCAGTGGGTACTGGGGCGCGCTCCTCGCACTCAGTGCTTACACGAGTCCTTACCTTTTTCTGAACCTACGCACCGCCTTGTTAGGACTCGATCCGAGTCTTGAAGAATCCGCGCGGAGTCTCGGCTACAAGTCCCCCGCGACTTTTTTTCATGTTATTCTGCCCCAACTTCGTCCCGCTTTCTATGCAAGCGGACTCCTTATTAGCCTCCATGTGCTCGGCGACTTTGGCGTTGTATCACTGATGCGCTATGAAACCTTTAGTTACGCACTTTACATAGAATACACACTCTCGTTTGAACATATCTATGCGGCGTGGCTCGCTTTGATGCTCCTCGCCTTTACGGCGTGCCTGCTCTATCTTGAGGCAAAGTTGTTAAATAGGGTGGCACTTCACCGTGCCGGGCATGGTACTTCTCGCCAATTGTCGCAGATCCAACTCGGCACGTGGCAGACTCCGGCGCATCTTTACCTCAGCCTGGTGGCGTTTGTAACTGTAATTGTGCCTGCCGGTGCCATTTTTCTTTGGATATTCAGAGGCTTTGATCCGAATGCATTGAAGGGGCTTCTAAGCGCGCTTGTCGGTTCGCTGTCGGTTGCGATACCTTCTGGGATGCTGTGTGCACTTCTCGCAGTGCCGTTCGCTTACATAGGTGTTCGCTACCCATCACGCACCTCAAACGCCTTAGCACGCGTCGGTTACGTTATTTACGCAATACCACCGCTTGCATTCGCGCTGTCACTTATCTTTTTTCTTTTAAAAACCGCGCCATTTATCTACAAGACACTGCCCGTACTCATCTATGCGTGTACTTTACACTTTCTTGCAGAGGCGATCGGACCGGTACGCAGCTCGCTCTACCAAGCCTCACCGAATTTAGAGGAGGCAGCGCGCTCGCTTGGGTATCCACGCATACAGGCGTTTTTCAGAACACTCTTCCCGATTCTCATGCGCGGCATGCTCACTGCCACCGCTTTGGTTTTCCTCGCAACAATGAAAGAACTCCCTTTGACTTTTCTCTTATCCCCGGCTGGATACGAAACACTCGCCCTCAATGTCTGGAGTTACACAACAGAAGCCATGTTCGCCGAAGCTGCACCCTACGCCCTCGCAATTTTGCTCTTTTCCGGGGTGTTTGTAGGTGTCTTAATTCGTCAGGAAGAACGACTATAGGATGAAACTATCAGGTAACCCGCCCGGACAATAGCATCAAATCCGCCTTAATCTATTCCCGGAACGTAATTTTTCAACAATTTATACACAAGTTTGTCTAATTGTGGTAGACTATTGTACAAATCTCTAATCGGCAAACAGGAATGAACACATTATTTGATTTTTTAACGATACCGCCATTTGTAGCACTTG
This sequence comes from Candidatus Poribacteria bacterium, assembly GCA_003635195.1. Classification (GTDB taxonomy): domain Bacteria; phylum Poribacteria; class WGA-4E; order WGA-4E; family WGA-3G; genus WGA-3G. Next base: position 17,351 of record PYIY01000158.1, read on the forward strand.
GTACTGATGCGCTGAGATTATTACTTTCGTTTGCACTCAGCATTTTTATTGTTAATATCTACCAGTGGACCCACACCAAAGTCCCACAAAAATCGTTCACCGATACACTCATCATCTTATGTATGCTGATTTCAGTCGTGATGGTGATTATCGGTGACAGCATCGCACGAGCGTTTAGTTTAGTCGGTGCGCTGTCCATTATTCGGTTCCGTACCGCTATTCAAGACCCACGTGATATTGGTTTTGTTTTTTACGCGTTAGCCGTTGGCATGGCAGTCGGTGCTGGAAACCCATCTGTCGCAATTCTCGCTACCTTCCTCATCGGTATTATCATCCTCGGTATGTACCATTGGCATCAACACTTTGGTAACGATAACGAATTTAGTTTAGAATTCTGTCTGCCACCCGATCGGAACTTTGAAACCGTGTACCGTTCTGTTTTCGACAAACACGTGATTTACGAACGTTTACTTGAAAAACGGATCAAAAAAACGCAGATGGTTGAACTGACATTCAGGGTCAAATTAGAGAATCCGCCAGAATGGCTCACCTTTTTTAATGAACTCTCAGGGATCGAAAGTGTCACAGAAGTTAAGATAGCTAAAGAGTAAAACACAGCACGTCCGAAGAATCCGAATTTCAATAGATACCCCAGGCCGGTTCGGTTAGGAAACCGAACCTACCGGGCCTGGGTGGACGGTACAGTTAATGGAATATAAACTTTTAGAAATGGTATTACTATAAAAGGAGAACACAATGAAACAACTGAAATCTATAACACTTATTGCGCTCATAATTATGGGCGGGTTAACCTATGCAAACGCCCAAGACGATCAGAAATCACCAAAACTCTCAGATGAACAGAAACGGTTTGACCTTAATGGAGATGGCAAACTCAGCGATGAAGAAGACGCACTCATGCTTCACATTACAGGGTTAGAGGCATTCACTGGTGATAAATTCAGTCGTGAAGACCTTGAGAAGATGCAACGTAACAGCCCCCCTGATGGCGGTTTTGGCGGTCCGCCGCCATTTGGTGGTGGACGCGGTGGACGCGGCGGACCCCGACCGCCAGAAAAATTGGTTGATCAATTCGATCAGGATAAGAATGGAAAATTAACCGGTGCCGAAAGAGACACCGTACTACAGATGCGTGGCGGTGAAAAGGCATCTCTCATGCCGGAAGAAAACTTACATAATGGTGTTCAGAGCGATGTGCAGACGAGTCTCACTTCTGTACCGGAAGGCTCACCTTCACTCTACGACGCACATACATTTCGGACAATCTACCTCAGGTTCCACCACGACGACTGGTATGAACAGATGAATGCGTTTTACCGCACTGATATTGAAGTTCCCGCAGAGTTGATTGTAGATGGGAAGGTGTACCCTGAAGTTGGTGTCCACTTTCGCGGCACTTCTTCCTACTTTACTGTTGGGTCAGAAAAAAAATCCTTCAACATTGCTGTCGATTACGGCGAAGATGGACAACGTCTCTACGGATACAAAACCCTGAACCTGCTCAATGGACACGTTGATGCCTCTTTTCTGCGTGAAGTGCTCTACAATCAAATTGCACGTACCTACATCCCGGCGATGAAAACGAACTTGGTGAAATTGGTTATAAATGGTGAAAACTGGGGGGTCTATATCAATCTCCAACAATACAACAAAGACTTCCTCGCTGAGTGGTTCGGCACAAAAGGCGGCATCCGTTGGAAAGTAGGTCCCGGTAGAGGGGGTGCTTTAACTTACAGTGGAGAGGATCCAGTAGCGTACCAAGAAACGTATCAACTCAAAACCAACAATGTTGAAAATCCTTGGGAAGGTCTCATCGCTCTTTGTAAAATGCTTGACGAGGCAACCTCTGATGCGGAACTCGTGGAAAATCTTCCATCCGTGCTCAATATTGATCAAGTACTGTGGCAACTTGCCGTTTCAAACGTCTTTATGGATGATGATGGCTACATTCACAAAGGTGGAGATTACGCTATCTACCAAGATGTCAACAGCAGATTCCACCTCGTACCACATGATAATAATGAAAGTATCAGATTCGGTCGATCAGGACGAGGCGGTCCTGGTGGCCGTGGTCCCGGGGGTTGGTCATGGGGAGATTTAGAAAGAGGAATGGTATCTCCTGTCGCGCATGAGGACAACGCTGCGCGCCCACTTATTAAGCGATTGCTTTCAAACCCAGAGTGGCGTGCCCGTTACCTCGCACACGTCCGCACCGTTGTCGATGAATGGCTCGATTGGGGAGTATTGGAACCAATTATCACGGAATACCAAGCACTCATTGATACAGAAGTGCAGCAAGACGATAAGAAGCTTTACAGATATGAAGAATTCGCGACCGGTGTTCCCGCAGAGCTTAAGCGTTTTGTGAATCAACGCCGTGAACATCTGCGCAATCATCCAGAGATCAATAGACCCGTCCCAAAGATCATCTCCGTCGAAATCGGCGCTGGATCTCCACCCGTAGCCAATCAACCCGTCTCGGTTAAAGTAACACTTGATAAATCAGTTGCAGTTGATTCGGTTTTCTTGTATTATAGTGATGATCGGTATGCTGTTTTTAATCAAGTTATGATGACAAGGGAAAAGGATAGTTTCATTGGACAGATTCCGACTTTCCCTATAAACACAACAGTCTACTATTATGTTGAGGCAAATGCAGTAAAGGCTCACGGTACGACTGCTTTTTCACCAGCACGTGCGGAACAGGGAGCCGCGCACTATCAAGTCGGTATCCCCGTTGCGAAAGAGAGTCCTGTCGTCATTAACGAATTGATGGCAGTCAATACAAAGAGCATCGCTGACCCACAAGGACAATACGAAGACTGGCTTGAACTCCACAATCTCAGCGACAATACAGTGGATCTCACTGGCATGTATTTGACAGATAAAATCGACAATCTCAAAAAATGGGAATTCCCAGCGGATACCTCGATTCCGGCACACGGCTATCTTCTTGTGTGGTTGGATGAAGATGGTAAAGCTAAGGCGGGGCTGCATGCCAACTTTAAGTTGTCTCGCAATGGTGAAACTATAATGCTCGTTGATACCGATACACGTGGCAATCAGGTGCTTGATACAGTTGCATTTGAAGAACAGGAGAAGGATGTTGCCCTCGGCAGATGGCCGAATGGTAGTGGCAAACTTAAACAGGTCCAAACAACGCCAGGTAAAGAAAACTCACTAAAATAAAACAAAACGAACTTTTTGTTTTGTTGTATGTCTATATTGAATAAGAGCGTCATTCCGTTGGAAATCCGTTGCCCTCAAGCGAATTTCAGGGTTATCCAAAAATTGAATGGCTTCGAGTTAAACCGAGTACTTTCTTTATCTTTGTAGTTTGGAGTAAAGTATGTCCGTTGCAACCCTTAGAGCGACTATGGAAACTTACTCAGAAATGGGCAAAACCGAAGAATTGGATCTTGCACAAGAACGTGAGATTGTTTTGCGTTGTCAAAATGGCGATGCCGATGCGATGGGCACCCTTATCATTCAATACCAACATTGGGTCTATAATATCGCTTACGGTATGCTCGGTCATCACCAAGACGCGGAAGATGTCGCACAAGATGCGTTCGTCTCTGCATGGGAAAACATTGAGAAATTCCAATTCCGTTCTCGGTTCTCTACATGGCTCTACCGTATTGTCAAGAACAAATGCCTTAACCATATTGATCAGTATCAACGTCGAAAAACGGACCCTACAGAGATCGACGATTCACAACCGTGGGTGCCTTTGGACACGGTAACACCCGAAGAAGAAGCACTCCGCACTGAGGAGAAAGAAATCGTTCACGCCGCGCTCGCAAAACTCAAAGACAGCCATCGAGAGATTCTGGTGCTGAGAGAACTGCGAGATATGGCTTATGAAGAAATAGCCGAAATTTTAGGATGTACACTCGGACGGGTCAAATCCCGTTTACATGAAGCCCGAAAAGCGTTGAAAAAAGAACTGGAGCGAGTCGAGTGGTAAACGCCTCTTACCACTGTCCTCGATTAAAGATATGAACCACAAACGTATTCAAGACGAACTATCAGCGTATTTAGATAATGAATTAACGCCAAGCAGGCATAAACAGGTTGAAACACATCTCCGTTCCTGCAGCGAGTGCTCTGATATGCTATCGGTATTCCAGAAAAACCGTCAGATGGTCACGAACCTCTCACATCCGGCACCATCGACGCTCAAAGACACCGTAATGGCAAAAATCCACACGCAGTTTCAAGATGCGTTGTCGGCACATTTAGACAACGAATTAGCCCCTGCTGAACACCAACGGATTGAAGCACACCTTCATGCCTGCAACGAGTGTTCTGACATACTGTCAGCGTTTCGCGAAAATCGAGAGCGGATCAAAACGCTTGCGCATCCGGCACCATCGTCTATTCATGACACAGCGATGGCAAAGATACGCCAACAAGTAGCAGATGCACACGTAGAGGAAACCACACCTACGAGATGGTTACCAGATATTGGTCGATGGCTACCCGATCTCGGACGCTGGTTTTTCCGTCCCGTTACAGCAGGTGCTACCGGTATCCTAACACTTGCACTGATTTTGGGCGCGCTCTACTTTTATCCGAATGGCACCCAATACACCCAATACAACGAGACACTTGATTTCTACTTTGAGCTTCATGCTGAACAAGTAGACAATCCTTTAAAGTCGAACGTCGGTAGACCGATCAGTCTAACATCAACAGTGGAAACCTCATCTGCAGAAACCGCTGATGATGCTGACGCGTTTCTCGATCTCTATTTTGAAAATATAGGAAATTGAATTTTCCAGCAGTAAACTGACAGGTGAATCCATGCGCATACACACCTATCTTATACTTCATAAGGACGGACGGCCCAAGTATCAACTCATCTGCGCTACAGTTTTAGCACTTTTGCTGTGGGGACCCTCCACACTTTTTGCTGACCTCAATACGCTTGAACGCATTATAACAGCTGAACGTCAAGTCGGTTACGTCGGAATTCGTTTGAGAACATTCAGTTCGTCAAGAGGCGTGCGAACGCTTGAAGAATACGTTATTCATAAACCCGAAGATGCAGCGTATCGGAAAGTTGTATCTGTCGTTGGTGAACACAAAGCACTCGGCGGACAGCAAAACCGAGACGAAAATCGGAGAGATAACAACAGACGTAGGAATCAAGACGAGAATAACAGAGACAATCGCCGGAGGGATCGTGAACGAGAGAACTGGCGACAGATTAGGCGTCTATTTTCCGAAAAAGAGATTAAACTAATTGCACAAAACTATAACCTTGAGCAACGTCCATCGGATGAAAAAATTGCGGGTCATGAAACCGATATATTAATTATTAGTCCCAAGCTCGAGGGAAAACCGACAAAACATATATTCTTTGCCCGCAAAAACGGAATTATCTTACGCGTAGAAGACTTGGACGCTGCTGGCATTCTTCGGGAAATGTTTGTCTATACCCGAATTAGTTTTGATCCTGAAACTGTGAAAAACAAATGGAACGCCGTTCAAGCAGAACTCAGACCCCAATCGCGGCGCAGTCGCTCAGTTCCGATTGCCGAAGCCGAAAAAATCCTTAAGACGAAACTCATCCAACCTGAATACTTACCACCCGGGTTCCAGTTGCAGGATATTCGTAGCGTAAAAAATAGGGGGCGCGACTTAATTTTTCTTGAATACACAGATGGATTGGTGAATTTCACACTGTTTGAAGAAGAGGACAGACCGCGCCGTCAGGACGACAGGGAACGCGAAGGTACTGAGATCGAAATTGGCGGCACAACTGTGTATCAACGCAAGTTCGGATCAACAGATGCCTTCAGATGGTCGGGTACGAAAATCCGCTTCTCTTTAGTTGGGGCAGTCCCTATGACCGAAATGCAGAAGGTCGTGGAATCCATTATACACAAAACAGAGAAAAAATAAGGAGAAAGGTATGCAGATAGGCTATGCGCTTATGTTAGGCGTTATTGTTACCGTTTTTTTGTTCATCGGGAACGCGGGCGCCGATAGTATAAAAACCGAACTCGAAGCATCGCCGCGCCATGGTGAATGGGTAAAAGTAACAGCCGCTGATGGGCGTGTTATCAATGCATTTATTGTGTATCCAGAGGTAAAAGAACCCGCAACATCCATTATCGTCATCCACGAAATTTTCGGACTCACTGACTGGATTCGCCTTGTAGCGGATAGACTTGCCGCTGAAGGGTTCGTCGCAATTTGCCCAGATCTGCTTTCCGGTATGGGTACCGACGGTGGCGGCACTGAGAGTTTCGACTCCGGCGATGATGTCCGACGTGCGATCCGAGAACTCCCTGCTTCTCAAGTCACATCAGATTTGGATGCCATCCAGAAATACGTCCGAGACCTTCCGTCAACCAACGAAAAAGTAGGCGTTTCAGGATTCTGTTGGGGTGGCGGTCAAACGTTTAGTTACGCTGTCCATTCCGATACAATCGCCGCCGGTTTTGTGTTTTATGGTCGTGCCGTATCCACAGAAGATGTCCCCAAGATATCAGCCCCAGTGTATGGCTTTTACGGCGAAAGCGACAACCGCATCAATGCCACAATTGATGCGACTAAAGCCGCAGCCGATGCCGCAAACGTCACCTACGAACCTGTCATCTATGAAGGTGTCGGTCACGCTTTCTTAAGACGCGGTATGGCAGAAGATGCAAACGATGCACAGAAAACCGCCACCAAAGCCGCATGGGAGCGGTGGGTATCCCTCCTACGCGGGCTCTAAAGGTAAAATATGGCAAACCGACTTAAAGATAAGATCGCCGTTATCACAGGCGCAGCAAGAGGTATCGGTGCGAAAAGTGCAGAACTTTTCGCCGGTGAAGGTGCAGCCGTGGCTCTCTGGGATGTCAATGTCGAGCGCGGCGAAGAAACCGCGCAACAGATTCAAGCCTCCGGCGGAACTGCCCTTTTCTGCGAGTGCGACATAACCGACGCTGCACAGATTGAAAGTGCTGCTGCCCACGTCACATCAGAACTTGGCAATCCGAATGTACTGTTCAACAATGCCGGTATCGCTGTCGTAGGTGAGTTAGAAGAAATATCTGAAGAAGACTGGGATCGACAATACGCCGTCAATGTGAAAAGCATCTATCTCGTCTCTCGTGCGATCATTCCGCTGATGCGTGCAGCCGGTGGCGGTTCAATTATCAACATGGCGAGTGAATCCGCTTACGTCGGGTTTCCGATGCACCCCGCCTATACCTCCTCTAAAGCCGCCGTGGTACACCTCTCACGCAGTATGGCAGTCCGGTATGCCGAAGACAATATCCGTGTCAACAGCCTCTGTCCCGGCACTATTAACACCGAACTCTATCAGGAATTCCTATCGAAGCAACCAGACCCGGAAGCAATCAACAAAGAAATCAAAGAGATGCATCCGTTAGGCATCGGTGAACCGGAAGACATCGCTTGGGCAGCGGTCTATTTAGCCTCCGACGAATCAAGATACATGACCGGTGCCCCGATGCTCGTCGAGGGCGGAATCCTATCGCTTTAAACGGCATCCAGCAATCCTCTCGTTCGTTAAAAACACGCCTGCCTACACCTTCCTTATTTTTTTTGCTTTATGCACCCTTTCGATTCTCAAATCGGATCATTAATTATAAAACCGTGCCACTCAAAACACACCAAAAGGGATAGATCCAATCTATTCGCTTTATTGTATTTTCCCCAATTTTCGCAGAATTCGGCAACCGTTTCGTCTGCCACCCGCGTCATTATATATGACCGACAAATGGTTCATCTAATATCAAAAAATAAAAGGCGCACAGCGTCGCGGTTACTGCCCAAATTCGTGCAGTCGTCACTATTATCTGCCCTATTTGGTGCAGCGTTCCCCGAGTATTTCTCCTAAAAATTTACCAAGATCCCATTTAGTCAACTGTCGAGATGGGACTCTCAGGTCGGGCACACCATTTTCGGATTGGCACATAAATTGCTTATTATTTTTAAGGCTGCTATTTCAAGGTAAACCTGACAAACCTATATTAGGAGGAAAATATGACACGATTATCCATCAGCACTATTTTTTTCAGTGCTGTTATTCTGTTAGCAACAACTTACGCGAACGCGGGCCTTGATCAGGGACTTGTTTTTTACCTGAACTTTGACAACGTTAAAGATCAAACGATTGGTGATACGTCTGGCAACGGTCTTGACGCGGAGATCATTGAGAATACCAAGATTGTGAAGGGTAAATATGGGGATGCAATTCATATTACAAACAACGGACAGGATTGCGTCAATATCCCTTCCCACGAGAAGTTAAAAGTCGTAGACGCGATAACAATGGTGGCTTGGGTCTATTATCAAGAAACGTGGAAAGGCAAGAAGGTGCATTGGATTGATAAAGGCTGTCATTGGTTTGAAGTCAAGTGGGGTGCCTCTTATGGCATCGGTAGTATCGACATCGGTACCGGACCGGGCATCTGGTTGTTTTTGGGTGCGCGGGATGACCATGGCGGTTCGGATCGACAAGAATTCATCGTTTCGCACAAAATGAAGGAAAAAAGGTGGCATCATGTTGCGGGAAGTTACGACGGGAAAACGATGAAAATCTATTTAGATGGTGAAGTCATGGGCGAAGAAAAGAGGGAATTCAACTTCGCTGGCGACAATATCGCGAGCGTCTGGATAGGATGCGCAAAAAACAAGTACGCATTTGTCAACGGCTCTATTGACGAGGCCGCGGTCTGGCAACGGGCACTTAGCGGAACCGAAATCAAACAAGCAATGTCGGGAAACTTCCTCGCTGTTTCACCAAACGGTAAAATAGCAACGACTTGGGCAAATATCAAAACAACGTTTGTATATCCCTGATAGAAGGTTAATTTTCTAATTTCGTAGAAATAATGCAACCTTCTAAGATCTAAGTTCCGTCACCTAAACCAATAGCGTTTACCTAAATCAAAGGAGTTTTTCAATGCAAAAACGATTGCATACGATATGGCTGGCTGTATTTCTACTATTATTGCATTGGACAGTATCCGTTGCCTACACAGCAGCACTCAAAATCGAAAAGACCTTAACCCAAGCAGACGGTTTGGTATCCAATACGGTGCTCACCGTTTTCGAGGACAGCCACGGCACGATGTGGTTTGGAACGCCCGACGGACTTACCCGTTACGACGGAAAGGATTTCCGAACTTTCACAACAGAAGATGGACTCGCACGGAACACAATAGGTCTCATCTTTGAAGATCGTCAAGGAATGCTCTGGTTTGCTGACGGTGTGCTTTCAAGTTTTCTCGAAAGAGGGAAGCCTATGGATCTGTCTTGGATGGAAACGCCATTGAGTGAACTCGATCTCGATATTCAGCCGTATTATGGGACGACTGAAGGGACAAGGCGAGCTATTCCATTAAGAGGTGTGAATCGCTACGCTGGCGAAAAGTTCAGAATTTTTACGACCACCGATGGTCTCCCCCGCGATACCATCAAGGATATATTTGAGGACAAGGCAGGCACGCTTTGGTTCGCAACATCGGCCGGTGTGAGCCACTATGATGGGGAAACTTTCAACACCATCACCATGAACGGACCGATCGGGATGCAAGTATTACCGGATCGGTGGGACGAAATTACAGCGATTGCACAGGATACAGTAGGAAATTTTTGGTTTGGCAGCACAGCCGGCATTACCTACTACAATGTTCAAAAGTCCCATTTCCGTCATTTTGCTATCGACAAGGATTTCACGCTTTTCCAAGAGATGGGGAATGCACCAACAGCAAACATAACAGACCTACAGTTCGATGCGAAGGAAAACCTCTGGATGAGCCGAGATGGTATGGACAAGGAAAACAGCGGTCTTCGTCGATACGATGGCAAAAAGTTGACGACCTTTCCACAAAGTGAAGCACTTCCAATGAATAGCGTTGACAATATCATGCAAGATAGCAGCGGTAACCTCTGGTTCACCGGTGTTAAGAACCTGCCGCCGACGCTGAACGAAACTGAGGAAAGTGTCAGCATGGTTTACAATGTCGTCAATGCTGGTGTGAGCGTCTATAACGGTGAGGCGTTCCAAAACTTTGATACGGACGACGGTCTACCGAGTAACCGAGTCTGGTCAGTATTTGAGGACAGCAGTGGTAAACTCTGGTTCGCTACGGACAATGGTGTTGCAGTCGGGGTTTACCAAACCTCTCAAAGTTCAGGCAATTAATCGGAAATATGAAAACCCTTCAGTCTTTCTCAATACAAAGGCATCAACCAAGGAGATGAAACAAATGAAAAAGATTTTTCAATATATCGCTTGTTTTTGGATGGTAACTCTTTTTGCAATTCCTTTCCTGCTCACCGGTTGTGTAAAAAAAGAGATTACTCGTATAGCGGACTGGCAAACCCATTTTACGGACATCTACTTTGCCGATGCCAAACACGGATGGATTGTCGGGCATCAAGGGTGGATTCTTCATACGGCTGATGGCGGTGTCAGTTGGGAAAAACAGACAGTGAACACGCATGAGGATTTCAAAGCCGTTTATTTCACAAATCTTCGTAACGGCTGGGCAGTTGGCGACAAAGGGTTAATTGCTATGACTGATGACGGTGGACGGCACTGGACCCTGCAAAGGAATCAAGCGCACACGCTGCTTATGGATGTCTTTTTCCTCAACTCAAAGACCGGTTGGATTGCTGGTCAGGATGGGTTGTTGTACACAAAAAATGGTGGAAAAACGTGGAACCATCAGGAAGCAAGCGAATTCGGACTCGGTGGCATCCACTTTGTAGACAAGCATCGCGGGTGGATCGTTGGAGATTACGACAGGATTTTTGTCACCGCAGACGGTAGCCAAACCTGGCGTAGACAAGATCAACTTGTGAGAACGGAACACGATACATCGGAGGTTTGCAACCTCCAGACGGTATTTTTTGCGACCCCTTATAAGGGGTGGAGCGGTGGCACAGACGGGACCATTTTCCACACGACTAACGGCGGCACAGAATGGCAGACCCAATACAGTCGACTCCCAATGATTTATGGACATGTCCGTCCAACCGTCTACGACTTCGATTTCATTGACAATGACTACGGCGTAGCGGTTGCACAGGGCGGGTTCATCATCCGAACCGAAGATGGCGGGCAGAACTGGAGATTAACAGAAAACCAAACCAAAAATGACTTAATGGGTGTTCATTTTGCGACTCCCAAAGAAGCATGGGCAGTCGGTTGGAATGGAACACTCCTACACTCGACCGACAGCGGCGTAACATGGAACATGAGAAGCGGCACGACAGCTGATGATTTGCAGAGCGTCGCGTTTGCGGATGCTGACCGCGCGGTTGCAGTCGGAGAGAAAGGGACAATCACAACGAGTGACGACAGTGGTAAAACCTGGACCAACATTGAGATGGACACGTGGCACCGCATCCGTAATCTATCTTTCGTCACCGACAAAGAAGGTTGGGCGGTTGGCGACGGTGGACTTATCCTCCACACAACCGATGCAGGTCAGACGTGGGAACGACAAACCAGTGGATGGTGGTATACCCTCAATGCCCTCCATTTCATCAATCCGAAAAAGGGGTGGATCGTTGGCGATTTGGGGACCGTGCTCCACACAACAGATGGTGGCGAAACATGGGTCCAACAAGCACCGCGCTATTTCCACGAGATGATTAAAGGCATCTTTTTCCTCAATGAGACAGAGGGGTGGGTCATCGGTTGGCCCGGTATCGTCTTTCACACCCAAGACGGGGGATTGACGTGGAAACGACAGAACAGCAACAGCTACAACGAACTCTACGCCGCCTACTTTATCGATCGACATACCGGTTGGGTCGTTGGACAATTCGGCGAAATTCTCCATACCCTTGATGGCGGAAAAACGTGGAAATTTCAACGGAGTGGGACGCAGGCGAATCTGAACAAAGTCTACTTTGCTGATGCGAATCACGGGTTAATTGTCGGGGATGAAGGTGTCATTTTGACGACCATTAATGGGGGTGTGACATGGGAATTGCAGAAAAGCGGCACGTCCAACGATCTCTATAGTTTCTCGCTTTCGCCAGATGGTATCCTCCTTGTCGGTGAAGGCGGCATTGCGATGCGGTACTCTGTAGACACGGAGCAGTTCATTGTCGAGTTGCCACCTGCTGCACAAGACATGGAAACCGATGAGAAATCGATTGAACCGATTGAATACCACTGGGAGATCGTCCGACAAGGAAGTTGGCAGACCGAATTCACCGATACCTATTTCCTGTCTGCACAGGAAGGGTGGACAGTCGGTGACGGCGGGACCATTTTACGGACCACAAATGGTGGCGCGACATGGCAGACACAACAGAGCGGTGTGACCGAAGAATTACAACGGATTGTCTTCATCGATGAAAACCACGGATGGATTACTGGTCAAGGCGTACTGCTGCGCACCGAAAACGGTGGCGAGACGTGGCACGTTGTCCGTGAAGGGTTGAAAAACTTCTACAATATTCGTGCGATACACTTTATCAACTCGAAAGAAGGATGGCTCGGTGTCGATAGAGGGCAAATTCTACGCACAAACGATGGTGGCATAACCTGGAAACTTCAGCAAACAGGAACAACCCAGCAACCGATTACACACCTGCATTTCATCAATAGTCAAGAGGGATGGGCAGTTGCACCCCAACGACGAACTGGCGGATTTATTCTACACACAGTTGATGGCGGTGATTACTGGCAAATCCAAGCCACAACCCATCAGCGTTGCATCGGTGTCCATTTTCTAAATGCCACATCGGGTTGGGTGATAATGGAAGACGGAACCTCACTTCTTACCACAGATGGCGGAGAAAACTGGAAACGAGACTTGGAAGCAGAGCAAGACATTAAAGGAACGAATTTAGATATCCAGCTGCACACGCTGAAATTCCGTAACCACACCGAGGCGTGGGCGATTGATAGCGGTCATACAATTCTGACGACCCAAAACCAAGGTAAGCGTTGGAAAGCAATGGATTTCTTGTTTGACAAAGGAACCACAGACGGTGAAGCGAAAAGTTGGACAGAAAGAATGTTAGAAGAACGTCCCTTTGGATTCTCAATGCGAATTACCAACGCGCACCTCCTCGGAGATGGGCACTGTTGGGTAGTCTCTGGTGAACAGATTCACGACAGGGAATTGTCCAGGGCTGATATTGGCGGTTCCAACGAATCAGAGGCATCTACGGGTCAAATTTACGCCACGACCGATGGCGGCAAGACTTGGCACCATCAACTCGGTGAATCCCTTGATAACTTCCGCGATGCGCTGTTTCTCGATGAGCAGAACGGTTGGATCGCTGGAGATAACGGGGTCTTGCTATCAACAGAAGATGGCGGGGAAAATTGGAAGCGGTTGCGGACCAACACAATGGACCGCATCGTCGATGTCCACTTCATCAGTCTTGAGCCAAAATGGGGCTGGGCGATGGAGCGGGATGGAACCCTGCTCTATACGACCGATGGCGATGATTGGTCAACAGACAACAACCAAGAACTTCCACAGCGCGAACTACCTGATCTTCCTCAGCATCAACTACCGCCACTCTCAATAAATGAGGTCGCCTTTGGCAAATTCTCTGAGGGATGGGCTGTCGGTGAGAATGGAGAAATTATCCACAATCTGGATGGCGGTCCGACCTGGAAATTGCAGCACACCTCAACCGGTAAAACCCTCACAAGCGTTGATATGAAATTTGCACCGCTCGGTTGGGCAGTTGGGAGCAACGGGGTCATCCAGAGAACCGTCAACGGTGGCGAATACTGGAAGTTCCACGAAACACACGCAGGATACGACCTTTACGGCGTATCGTTCATCACGAAGCGAAAAGGATGGGCAGTCGGACGCGCCGGGATTATCCTATCTACCTCCGACGGCGGGTTCACTTGGGAATCACAGTTGAGTGGTATGTCGGAAACGCTTTACGATATTTTGGCACTCTCCGAACAGGAACTCTACGCAGTGGGTGCCGCTGGCACCATCATTCATTCAACAGATGGCGGTGAAACGTGGAAACGGGAACATACTGGCGTTGACAATGATCTGTATGTTATCACACGCGTCAAAGCGGGTGAAACACTGTGGGTCGTTGGGCAAGGCGGCGTTGTCCTACGTCGTCCGAAACATTAAAGGATACCCTGTTTGAATATCGTGCGGAGCCCCGTGAGATACACAGCGTCTCCGCACGATATTCTGACTAACGCACTCGGATAATTCGCCGCCCTGTGAAAGTCTGACCAAACATATCGGTTGTACGGACGTAGATAACGTGTGTTCCTTTCGGAGCATTCGCTGGGAGTTTAGCCTGCCAGATATGCGTTGATTTTGCAATTCCGGTAATCCCTTTCCCTGCTTGCGGCAATTCGCTGTCTTCCTTCAACTGCGATTTTATTGCTTCGCGAAGGGCAACATGCAGTTTCCGCTCAAGTTGGTTCGCATCGTCCCGTGCCTTGAGTGCTTTATAGTATGGATCCTGCTGAGGTGTATAGGTCATCGACCTCCATTCCCCGTCTTCGCCGAGACGGATTTCAACTGTTGAGCGTTTGGTCCCTCCAAAAACGTTAACGACGATATCTGTTTTGCCAGTCTCTGTCGAGGTAACTTCCCAAGGGGCCCATATATTCATCTGATAATCCGCTGGACGGCGGGCAGCTTTGAACCGAATGGAATATTGGTTTCCACTGAATGTGAAGATGCCATAGCCGTTGGGAGCACCATCTCGCATCGTTGTGTGTGGAATACCGACTTCATCAAGTGTGCCCTGCCACCAAGAGCCTGATGTCGTTGCGTGATTGTGGTGATGATGTGGATCATCGCCATGCCAACCGTGATCCGGCCCAACGAAGTCATCGCGTTGGATGTGCGTGTGCGCTGACAGGGACAACGTGTGGGGTCGATCACCGAGTAGATTCATCAGTTTTTTCACATCGCGCATCTCCGTTAACGGAATATGAAAGGAGATAACAACAAGTTGATCTTTCGGCACAAAAGCAAGGTCGTTGCGGATGAACGTCAACTGCCGCTCTCCCACCTCACTCGAGTAGCGAGGATTGTTTTCCGCATCGCGATAAAAGAGTACATTGTCGATGTTGATGAAATGGACAGGTCCCCAATCAAACGAATAGCACGTCGGACCATAAACACGTTCAAAGGTCTCATCGGCATACTGGTCATCGGTAGCAAGACGGTTCATATCATGGTTACCGTAGACGTTGTACCACGGGATCCCAACAGTAGCGATCACTTCGTTAAGTGGATGGAATAAGTTTAAGTTGTCACCCACCAAATCGCCAAGACTGATTCCGAGCACCGCATCACTCCCAATAACTTCTTCAATTACGTCGTGTG
>PYIY01000159.1 GCA_003635195.1 Candidatus Poribacteria bacterium
TTTACTAATTGTCAACACCTCAAAGCTCGTGGCACTTGACGGAGGCGAATGGGGAAGGATTGGAATCATCGTTGCTATTTCAGCTTTCTACCTCTCAATATTTTTATGGCTTGGATTGTTTATCTCAAGTCAATTTTCTAATTCGTCAAGCAGCTTACTGACGTTGTTGTTAATTTGGATTGTCTTTGTGGTGCTTATCCCAAACACAATGGGAGTTTTGGCAAGCGGTTTCAAGCAGGTTCCCTCCAAAAGCGAAATATCTCGAACAAAGAAAGCAACAGAAGAAGAAATTGATACTCGGCACAGAGAGGGGGACAAACTTTACCGAACAGGTTCGCCTTCCGATCAACCTCCTGAAATTGAGGTGTTAAGGCTGTGGGCAGATTATTTAAATGAACACGCTGATGCGAAGAACAGGATTGAGGATGAACATCTAAATAAGCAGTTCGCACAGGTTGCGTTTACACAACAAATTACGCGGCTATCCCCAGCGGCTATCTACAAATATGCCGTAGAATCTCTCTCTGGTACAGGATTTGCCAGACATAAAAGGTTCGTCCAACAGGCGCGCCGCTACAGGCAACAGTTCGTTGACTTCATCAAATCAGAGGACAGCGCGGACAAAAAAAGTTACCATATCTATTCTGTAAAGGAAGGGTTATCCCAAAAACCTGTTGCCTTTAACAGTATCCCTAAATTTTCAGAAAAACTGACCGTGGGCATCACTTTCAAAGGGGCACTGTTGGACCTAATTTTGTTGGTCTCGCTCTCGCTGCTGCTATTTATGGCAGCTGTCTTAGTGTTTTTACGGAGCGATGTGAAATAACCGATTCCGTAGGTTGGGTAGAACGTAAGCGAAACTTATAGTAAATTCCAAAAATAAATACACACTTTCAACCCCGGTAGATTCGGTTTCCCAACCGCACCATAGGTGTCAATTTAGCGGTCCCCAGGCCGGTAGGTTCGGTTTCCCAACCGAACCGAATCCTACGCGGAAACCTTAAAGATTTCAAAAACCTCTTCAGTCCCGTAGGGTTTATTTGCTGAGGTGTTTCTTAGCATGTTTATAGCAGCGTGTGACCCAAAACCTAAGCCCCGTAGGGGCGGCATTTGTGTAGAAAGAGATAGTTAAAAATCCAGCCCCGTAGGGGCGGCATTTGTAGAACTGCAGAGAAATGTGGATTTAAACAGTGAATAGTGATATAATTTCGCAAATAGATTAGTACCTCTTTTAAGCTACAGTTCGGTTTTTCCATAACTTTAGGACATTTGTCCCATTCGTTCAACCTTTTCGGGCGAAGGTATTGGGTTTTGAGTTACGTGCTTTAAATTGTCTAAAAGAATATCAGAATCTAAGGAGGAATGATTCATGAGAACGAAATTATCTGTCTCTGTTCTGCTTTTAGTCGGTTTCGTAATTTCTATCACGGTGCTTCAGTCCGCAGAAGCCGAGGATCCGAGAGTCAAAATGGGGCTTGTGGCACTTTGGACCTTTGACAAAGGCACCGTTCAAGGGAAAGACATTGAAGATGTTTTCGGGAAGAACACCGGAACTATTACAGGTAAACCTAACCAAATCGACGGATTTCGCAGTGAAGCACTCGACTTTGACGGTGCTGTTGATTTGATACGAATGGGTGAGGACATCTTCTTTCCTTCTCTGACAATGGAGGCGATTATTAAGCCGACCCTTGGCACACGAAATCCGATCTATGACAAATACAACTACGGCATTCAACTGCTTGATAATAATAATATTGGCATCTGGATTCGCGCGGACACAGCGAACGCGGCAAAGCATTGGCCCTCCGCTTATGTCCCGTTTCCGGCTGATGGCGAGTGGCATCATGTCGTTGGGGTTGTTGAGAGCAAAAAGTCCGTCCGAATCTACTTGGACGGTGAGTTGAAAAAGACTACCGAAGCACCTGACCCGATCAGCATCGCTTACGGTGCGGCACATAAACCGACAATCGCCTACACGCAGCACTTGGGCGGTATCTGGTACGCCGGTGCTATTGATGAAGTTGCCATTTTTGAAGGGGCGTTAAGTGATGCCGACGTGAGGAGATTACATACACTGGCATTGTCGGTTGAACCTATTGGAAAACTGGCGGTAACTTGGGGCACCCTCAAGACTCAAAATTGATGTCGGCAATGCGCGAAGACGCGGGAGATGAAAAAGCGAAAGTAAGCATGGACGTAACCCAAATCAGATTTGTTATTTTTGATGTTGGACAGACGCTATTATTTCTAACACCGTCCTCAGAGGAAGTACTTCTCGCAAGGTGTCAGCAACTTGCTATAGATATTGAATTGGAAGACCTGAAACGAGGTTGTAAGATGGGTGAGTTGTGGGTCGCCCAAACTATAATGCAAGAACAGCAAGGCACGCCGAGAATGTCTGATGAAGAATTTGACATGAAATGGGACTATGTTGTGCTTGAAACAGCCTTAAAAGATCGGACAGTAGATCTGGATGATTTAGTCAAGAGGCTTCAGGACGTTCAGGGACCGGCGCAAAACTGGAGGACATCTCCAGAAACGCATACGGTCTTAAATGGACTTCAAGCAAAAGGAATGCCTCTTGGCATCGTCTCCAATTTTTCTAGGATATTGCCTGATCTTTGTAGAACGGAAGGAATTGCTGACTACTTTGATTTTATAATTGCTTCCGAAGCAGTTGGTATTTCAAAGCCGGATCCGAGAATCCTTCAAACGGCTTTAGGGAGAGCACAAGTTAACCCTGAAGAAGCGGTATATGTAGGCGACCATCCATTTGATGTTCTCTGTGCCAAGAAAGTGCCTATGCCAGTAATCTGGTTTAATAAGGACGACGACCCACTTCCAGATGGGGTTACATCTCAGCCCGACCTTCAAATCGGTGCTTTATCCGAATTATTGGAGGTTATCACCTAATATGACTTTGGCATTTCGCGTCTGTTGGGTTAATCAACAGCAGGACGTGGTGGATTGCCCCAGTGTCCGTTTCTGTCCTTTCCATTCACGAGGACACCTTCCCTATCCCAGCGGAAAGATGCTTGAACATCGGAGGTGCAGTAGCGGAGCGTGAGACCACACCGTCGATTTGGTGAAGGATTGGCATTTGAACCGTGTAAAAGCAGATCGGTGTGAATAGAGATTTCGCCCGCTTTGAGTTCAACATCCACCGGTTCACCGTACTGTTCAGCGTCTTCAACGATTTGTCCCAACACGCTGTTGTCATCAAGGTTGCTGTGTCGCGCAGTTAGATGTCCGAGGTGATGTGAACCTGCGATAAATCGCATGGCTCCATTTTCAATAGAGGCATCGTCGATTGCGAGCCAGACGGTGACGGTTTTCGACGGCGTGAGGGGCCAATAACCGGCATCTTGATGCCAGCCGACACTCTTTGGATCGTGCGGCATTTTGCAGAAATAGTGCGCGCCCCAGCCGATAACATCTTCACCAATCAAGTCTTTTACACAGGCAACAATCTTCGGATGCGTGAGAAGATCATAAACCTGCCCGTATTTCATGTGCGCGGAGATAATTGAGTAACTACTTCCGCCTTCCGAAAGGACGTTTGCTAATAGTGTATCAAAGTATTGGCGGTGTTCACCGATTTCAGTTTCGTCGAAGATCGGAATGCCTTTGATATAGCCGACACGGTTGAAGTTAGCCACTTGTGCTTGAGTTAGTGCCTGCGGATGGGTAGTGGTACTTGGGTGAAATTGGAGTTCACGGCCCATTTCGGCGAGTTGTGTCCACGTCGGCATGATTTTGTCGGTTTTGTAATTGACACTTTGCGTTGCCATTTTGCCCCACCTTCTCTAAATTCTCATTTCATTCTACCACAAACACAACGAAAATGGTATAATATATTATACCCCAGGTTGCTCCTAACAGATTTTGAACACTCCAGAAAGGTTTTTCGTCTTTTTCCCCACCCCAGAGGGGGTTTTTGCTTGGGTGTTTCTTCAATATATCTATAGAAAATGACGTATTTGTACGATTGCACTCCAGCGGAGTGCTATGTGTATAAAAAGGTGGCAACTTGCGTTATTATATATTCAGTAATGGTATAACTTTCTGAAAATCATATTACAAATTATATCTTGAAATTGAGGTTTTTTAATGGCGCATGCATATACCCCCGGTCTTAAAGTGACCGAGGGGATGATAATTCAAAAAGAACGCCGGCTCCCGCTTGAAGGCGAGGTACTCGTACAAGCCGGTACAATAGTCAAAGCAGAAGATGTCGTAGCCAAAGCAGATCTGCCGGGCAATGTACAACTGGTGAATGTTGCGAACCTACTCAGTGTCCCACCGGAAGAGATTGCGGAATACATGCTCAAACCTGTAGGCGAAACTGTCTCAGAAGACGAGATTATCGCTACAACAAAAGGGCTTTTCGGACTTTTCAAATCACAAGCGCGTTCACCGATTGATGGCACGATTGAATCGGTATCGAATGTCACAGGGCAGGTGATCCTTCGCGAACCGCCTGTTCCCGTTGAAGTCAAAGCCTATACAGACGGCACGGTAACACAGACTGTTCCGAATGAAGGTGTCACGGTGGAGACTTACGGCACCTACATCCAAGGCATCTTTGGCGTTGGCAGTGAGACGGTAGGAAACTTAACCGTCATTGTGGAATCGCCAAGCGATGCGTTGACCGTCGAACAAATCCTATCAGCACATAAAGATAACATTTTAGTTGGCGGTTCGCTGGTTACAACGGAGGCAATTCAGAAAGCGATTCAGCATGGCGTGAAGGGCATTATTGCGGGTGGTATTGATGACACCGACCTACGGGAACTGCTCGGCTATGAACTTGGGGTTGCAATTACGGGTTCTGAGGAGATTGGGATCACACTCGTCATTACGGAAGGGTTCGGGAACATCGCGATGGCGGAACAGACGTTCACACTCCTGAAAGCGCGAGAAGGTATGAAAACCTCTATCAACGGTGCGACGCAGATTCGTGCTGGTGTCGTCCGTCCGGAGATCGTGATTCCGCTCGCGTCGGAGACCACAGGATCAACATCGGATCCTGAGGACGATGCTGCTGAAGGGATTCTGGAGGTCGGCAGCTCAGTGCGGATTATCCGCGAACCGTATTTCGGGAAATTGGGACGCGTCACGGAGCTGCCGGTAGAACTTCAGAACTTAGAGACGGAGGCACAAGTGCGGGTGTTACGCGTCGAACTTGAAGACGGTCAACAGACGACACTCCCCCGCGCGAATGTTGAGGCGATTGAGAGTAGATAACTGTGCCGGTAGGACTGAGCTCCAGATGTATCAAGAGTGGGGATGGAAAATTATTTTTTTACGAAGATGAATAAACGACATCAGAACACTTTGAACGCTATTTTCAGGAGGCCGGTCCCAGCTACATTGAAATGGCGACGTATTGAATCCCTTTTTGTTGCCCTTAGTGCCAAATTTACTGAAGGACGGGGATCGCGAGTACGATTTGAATTGAATAATGCTGCCGTTACGTTTCATCGGCCGCATGACCAGAAGGAAGCAAAAGTTTACCAAGGGCAAAACGCACGACGTTTTCTAGAGGAGGTAGGAATAACACCGTGAATACAATGGCATATAAAGGCTATATAGCCAAAATTAGATATAGTGCCGAGGACAGTTGTCTTGTTGGCGAAATCGCTGGGATTAGGGATATTGTCGGGTTTCACGGCGATTCCGTTGCCGAATTACGAACTGCTTTTGAAGAAGCCGTTGAAGATTACCTCGAAATGTGTGAAGAATCAGGAAGGCCACCGCAGAAACCCTATTCTGGTGAGCTGACGCTGCACATTCCACCCGAGATTCATACAGGCATCGCTATGGCGGCCGAAGCAAGTGGTAAGAATCTTGATCAATGGGTTACAGATACGCTTTCTGCTGTGTTGCAACCCGATCCAGAATCATAAAATCCCAGAAGAACTCACTACCCTTTGGGGACAGAGGATTTCTTAATTGAATAGGTTCTCATACCACTTGACGTTACCAGTGCTGAGACCGCTGGCAACGATGTCCAATCTGCCGTTTCCGTTCATGTCCAAGACGTGCATCTGCCCGACACCCAAACCGCCATCATCTATCGTCTCTTTACGCCAGTGATTATGCGCAAGATTCTCTGGGCGATAGAGGTGCAAGCTCGTGCCTTCGCCGTTGTAGCCGCAAATCACCTCAAGCACACCGTCATCATCAACGTCAACAGCAGCGAGGGAGTGTCCACGATTGAGCGTGTCATCAATGAGATGACGCTCCCACGGATCAGTCCGTAGATCGCCAGTGGCTTTATACCAGACGAGATTGTTCCCGTGCCACGGCTCAATCGCTAAAATTTCGTTGATACCGTCGCCATCAATGTCTGCAGCATAAGTGTCACTACACTCGCGATCGCTGATAATCCATTTGCCCCAGTCATCCGTCATCGGTGCTGTAGACGGTTCATACCAGATCAATCCTTCTGTGCAACTGACTAAGACATCATCGCGTCCATCTTGATCGACATCGTTGATGCTCAAACCGTGATTGATGTGGAGGGCATCATCAAGAAGGCAGGAGTGCCAAGAGGCTGTATCTCGTGGCGTATCCGACAATTCATAACACCAGAGGGAGCCGGGACTGTGCCATTCGCCGGGTTTGCCATCTTCACCGCGGATTGATGCGACGATGAGGAAAGGAGTCACGTTCACCGCGCCTCCTGACAAATTTGCGAGTGCGATGCGGTGGATAAAAGGGACATCAGCGATGTGGTAACTTTTCCAAGCTTGTCCGCTTTGGGTCGGTGCCTCAAGCCATTGGAGGTAACCCCCTGCAGCGTTTACGCCGCGGTTAAAGCCGCTGCCAACAATGAGATCAGGGGTGCCATCGCCTGTGAGATCATAGGGTGCAATAGTGATGTGTCCGCTGCCCTCATCGGTTACGAGGTATTTTTTCCAGTGGGGTGCCTCGTACCACGCGACGATGGGTTCGCCTATGGAGCCTGCGATGATGTCGAGCTGCCCGTCGCCGTTTATATCCGCAACCGCCAATCCGTAAGCACCTTTGATGGTATCGTCGAGTAGATGTCCTCTGAATTTCATGGCTAACCTCCTCATGTAACGGCACACGGCGCGTGCCTACTACTCTTTAAGGATTGCGAAAAAACCTCACGATGCCAGGTTCTATCTCATACCCGACGCTTGACCAGAATGCAACCGCCCACGGATATTTCTCTTCTACGAGTGCTGTGATGCGTTTAACACCCAGTTTCGCTAAACACCTCTCACCTTCCGCAACCAATGCCCGCCCAATACCACGCCGCCGATAGTCCGGATGAACGGCGATGCGATACATATTACCGCGCCATCCATCGAAAGTAGCGATTAAGGAGCCAACGATGCGTTGATCCACCTCTGCTATTAACACCGTTGCCGAACTTTCTATCGAACCTCGGATGTCTGTAATCGTATCTGTAACGCTTGGAGAGGTCCCAGCAGCCTGCCATAATGCCAGGAGTGCTTCAGCCTCTTCTGGATGGCATTCCCGAATGACGAATGGATCTGGATGGGTATTTGTGTTGTCGGATACATCCATTGTTGTGACCGGTGCGGTTGGGAATGCAGATCGCATCTCGGGGTTTTTGCTTGGGTATTTCTTCGCGTACGCCGCAAAACCGCACCTACTATGGTTCGGAAAAGGACAACCTATTCGTCAAGCCAGCTCATCATGCTGCGGAGATTTTTCCCGACTTCTTCGATCTCGAGTTCTGCTTCCTGTCGGCGGAGTGCCCCGAGAACGGGTTGGTTCGCCGCATTTTCAAGGACCCACTCTCGTGCGAAGACACCACCTTGGACATCTTTCAAGATTTGACGCATCTTATCGCGAACACTGTCATCAATGAGCTGAGGACCGCGTGTAAGATCACCGTATTCGGCAGTATTGCTAACATCGTTCCGCATCTTGCTCAACCCACCGGTATAGATCAGGTCAACGATCAATTTCAACTCGTGGAGGCATTCAAAATAAGCCATTTCCGGTTGATAACCGGCTTCAACGAGTGTATCAAAGGCGGCTTTGATGAGGGCAGCAGTTCCGCCACATAACACGGCTTGCTCACCAAAGAGATCGGTTTCGGTTTCTTCACGGAACGTCGTCTCAATAACACCAGCACGCGTGCCACCTATGCCTTTCGCATAAGCGAGCGCAACATCGCGCGCAAGACCAGTGGTGTCCTGATGGATAGCGATGAGGCACGGCACGCCACCCCCACCTTCAAACACCTCGCGGACGAGGGAACCAGGACCCTTCGGCGCAATCATTGCAACATCAATGTCACTCGAAGGCACAATCTGCCCAAAGTGGACGCTAAACCCGTGTGAGACAAGAAGCATATTGCCTGCTTCCATATTTGGCGCAATTTGGTCGCGATAGACACCTGCGTGGCGTTCGTCAGGTATGAGGACCTGAACAATATCAGCCATCGCTGCGGCTTCTTCAACGTTCTTGACGGTCAAGCCTTCCGCTTCTGCGCGGGCTTTTGAACGGCTGCCCTCGTATAATGCGACGATTACGTTTGCACCGCTGTCTTTGAGGTTTAGCGACTGGGCGCGTCCTTGCGCACCGTAACCGACGACGGCGACGGTACGCTCTTTCAGTAAATCAAAATTAGCATCACTCTCATAATAAATCGTTGCCATAATGTCTGTTCCTTTTCTAAAAAATTATAGTAGGACTTACGCAAATGAAAACGGACAGCCCGGATGCTGGTGGTGACATTAGGAAACCTCAGCGGACGCACGTCATCATAATTTCTGTGACAAGTCTTTGTGTTCTTAATACCAAACGCGTAGCCCGTAATGTAATGGAGGGGTTTTTCCTTGGGTGCTTCTTCAGTTCTACGTCGGGGGTTGTCAAATGCCAAATTCACCTGACCGAACCGCAAGGAAAATTTAAAAATCCGATCCACGCAGCATCGCTATTTTACCGGTGCGTGCTAACTCAAGAATACCGTATGTATTGAAAATATCAATCGCTGCTTTCAATTTACCTTCATCCCCTGTAATTTCAAGGACGAGAGATGCAGGTTTCATATCTATAACCCGCCCACGGAAGACTTCCGAGACCTGTAAAATCTCGGTGCGTTTTTGAGGATCATCGGTAGCAACCTTGATAAGAACAAGTTCTCGCTCAACATGCGTCCCAGCAGTGGAGAGGTCGGTCACCTCAATGACGTCAATGAGTCTGTTTAGGTGCTGGTAAATCTGGTCAATGATCTGCGCATCCCCGTGCGTGACAAGGGTTATATGTGAGATGCTTTTGTCATGCGTCTCAGCGACGTTGAGACTATCAATATTAAAGCCGCGTCCGCTGAAAAGTCCTGCAACGCGGGCAAGGACTCCGAATCGGTTTTCGACCAAAACGGAAAAAATATGTCGTTCTTCTGGATTCATTTTTTATAGTTTTTGGTTCGCCTGCTGCGCAGGCTTTCGGTTGTCGGTTATCAGGGAGAATAGTTATCAGTTATCAGTTAAGGTCTTGTGTCGGGAACATTTTCTAGCACTGCCACAAGACACCTCTTTAACTGACAACCGACGACTGACGACTGATAACTCTTAAAACTGACAACCATTAAAATCGTTAAGATAACCCGCGGATAACATCTCCGAGGCCTTTACCGGCTGGCACCATCGGGAATACGTTCTCTTCTTCATCAACAATGAAGTCGATGACAACAGGACCGTCGGTAATCCCTTTTGCCTTCTGCAATGCAGGCTCGACATCTTCGGGATGTTCAACCCGCAAACCTGTAGCACCGAACGCTTGTGCAAGTAAGGCGAAATCAGGGTTGTCGTGGTAATCGACAGCAGAATAGCGTTTACCGTGAAACAATTCCTGCCACTGACGCACCATCCCCAAGTACATATTGTTGATGATAAAGACTTTAAGCGGCAATTTCATCGTAATCGCTGGCACCAATTCTTGGATCGTCATAATATAGGAACCGTCACCGTTGATGTTAACAACGGTTTTGTCTGGACAGCCAAGTTGTGCGCCGATTGCGGCTGGCAGGCTAAAGCCCATTGTACCGAGTCCACCAGAATTGAGCCACTGTCGGGGTTCAGTGAATTTGAAATATTGCGCTGCCCACATCTGGTGCTGCCCGACATCCGCAACAACAATCGCATCGCTGTAATGCTCATATATTTTCTCAATAACGTATTGCGGCATGACTATATCCGATTTCTGCTCGTATTCAAACGGATATTTCTGTTTCCATTCCTGAATTTGGTCGCGCCACGGGTCGATATCCGCCGTGCTAACCTGTTTGTTGAGTTCTGTTAGGACGCTTTTCGCGTCGCCAACGATCGGAACATCTACGGGGACATTTTTCCCGATACAAGACGCGTCGATATCAATATGGATCTTTTTGGCGTTAGGCGCGAATTTACTCAGATCGCCTGTAACGCGGTCATCAAATCTCGCACCGACAGCGATAATCAGGTCTGAATCGGTGAAGGCGTAATTCGCGCAACAAGAGCCGTGCATGCCGGGCATCTCCATCGCCAACGGGTGTGTTTCAGGAAACGCACCGAGTCCCATCAAGGTAACGGTAATCGGGATCTGTGTGTTTAAGGTCAGCTGTCGTAGTTCCTCACTGGCGTTGGCGAGGACCACACCACCACCGGCATAAAGCATGGGGCGTTTGGCTTCTTTAATCAGTGCCGCCGCCTTCGCAATTTGGTCTCGATCGCCATGCACTTGTGGTTTGTAGCTGCGGATGTCAACCGTTTCTGGATACTCAAACACTGCTTCATTGTTCTGTGCATCTTTGGCGATGTCAATAATTACAGGGCCCGGTTTCCCGGTTTTCGCGATGTGAAACGCTTCAGCGACGACATCTGCGATCTCGTCACTGCTTTTAATGAGATAACTGTGCTTACAGATCGGGCGCGTTACGCCAATAACATCACATTCTTGGAAGGCATCACTGCCGATATAGTGGGTGAAAACCTGTCCAGTAATCGCGACCATCGGAATGGAGTCCATATAAGCGGTTGCGATACCGGTGACGAGGTTGGTTGCACCGGGACCGGAGGTTGCGAGCGCAACACCGACTTTCCCTGTGGCGCGGGCATAGCCATCAGCGGCGTGGGAAGCGCCTTGCTCATGCCGCATCGGAATCAATTTGATTTCGGTCTCACCGTACAGGGCATCGAAAATCGGCATCGCTGCGCCACCGTTCACACCGAAGATATATTCGACACCTTCCCGCTTGAGACCATCAACAAGAATTTCTGCTCCTTTAAGTTCCATGCCAATTTCCTTATAAATCATAAGTAGTAGGGATTGTCCCTACGGGAGTCGTTAAAATTAAAAAACCTTCTCGTTCCAAACATGGAGACGAGAAGGACATTAATACGGACCTTACCGTGGTACCACTCCAATTCCCTTTCTCATTTTTAAGGCATCAAGTTCATAAAGTTCCTGTGCTGAGAAAGAGCACTCTTTGGGATGCGATAACGGGCATCACACCGACTAATCCTACTGAAGTCCGTTCAGATTAGCAGCTCCAGGGCGACCTTCAGTCGAGGAAACTTGAGGAGACCTTTCAGCCGGTGAGTCCCCATCTCTCGCAAGTCCGGACGACTTACTCCTCCCCTTCAACGCTTTTCTGGGTAATCTATTTAGATGTTAATTACGCACACCGTTTTATGAAGTTTCACTGGCGTACTAAATTATATTTACGCTTTAAGTATAACACATGTCAAGGTACCCACAACCTAAAGGTTGGGGCTTGTGCTTCCTCGCGACTGCGGTTTTCTCTGAGAGTCCATCGTCTTACTGTCGCTCCACTTTAGGCAGCCAAACCTGCCCGTTTTGAAAAAAATAAGTGGAACACACGCAGTTGACCAGAATTTCACTTCGTGTGTGCGTCGGTGTGTTCCTGATGTTTTACAAGGTCTCACTTGCAACTTGCCAAAAACCTTTCCACGGGTTAGGATAGGACACTACCAAACGGTAGTGGTGGAAACCCTATCCAGCAAGTTACATATATGATACCACAATTTTAGGTAAATGTCAAGTTTATTTTTAGATCAAGTGATTCGCCATCTACATCCCGCAAGCGAAAGCATGGAGATTTGACAGGGGAGTGTTAAAGAGAGATGTCAAGAAATTTTAATTCGGCAGATAGCTTTGAGCGGACGAATACTGTTCTGGGAAGTAGAGGGTAGGTTTGAAACGCTGTTCGCGCCTACCCCTACCACACCCGAAAGTTGTTATGGAGAATTAGGCATTCGCCACGTAAAGTTCGTTAACCCGTGTCCAGTTAATGACGTTTGTCCACGCTTCAACATAGGCTGGACGCAGATTCTGGTATTTCAGGTAATATGCGTGTTCCCAGACATCAATTCCGAGAATCGGCGTATGTCCCTGCATAATCGGGCTGTCTTGATTTGCGGTGGAGTAGATTTCCAACCCGCTATCACCGAGCACAAGCCATGCCCAACCAGAACCGAAGCGTGTAGTCGCGGCAGTTGTAAATTCCTCTTTCGCAGCTTCAAGTGAACCGAAGGCACCAGTTATCGCCGCTGCGATTTCTCCGCCGGGTTCGCCGCCGTTGGGGCTCATAATGGACCAGAAAAGCGAATGATTGGCGTGTCCGCCACCGTTGTTGATGACTGCCTGACGTTTATCTTCCGGTACCTGATCAATATTGCTGAGCAACTCGTGAATATCCATATCGGCGAGATCACCGAGTCCTTCTAAGGCAGTATTGAGGTTATTGACGTAGCCTTGATGGTGTTTGCCGTGATGGATTTCCATCGTTTGTGTATCAATGTGAGGTTCCAAAGCATCGTGCGCATACGGGAGCGCTGGTAATGTGTGTGCCATTTAAAATAGCCTCCTGTTTTGTTTTTTAACATGGGCTTGCAAATTGCGCGCTATGGGCATGCAAGCAATATACTTAAAAAATCTAAAAGAGTATAGCAGATTTGCCAGAAGTGTGCAAGTTTTTTCTGAAGGATATGGCATTAAAACTTGCCAGTGAAGCGCGAAAACAGGGAGGACTATTCGTCTGATTGGCTTGATTCAGAGATTGCACCGACGCGGCAGCCACGCTTATACGCACAATAGTTACACGGTTCTGTTTTGTTGTTAGGTGCGATCGGGGCATTGCCTTCCCCTTCGGAAGCCACAAACGTTTCGACGCGCGTAATGAGCGGAAAATCACCTTTAGATATACTCTCAACGTACTGTTGAACGTAACCACTGACGCGCAGAAGCCGTTCATCAAAGACTTTACCCTCTAACAACTGACCACTTGAATTAAACTTTTTCCAGTCTTTACCGCTGAAACTTTTGTAAGCAATCCCATTTTGGAATTCCGTTCCGATACCCAGTTCAACTTTACATTGGTCAAGTCTGATTTTATGATAGAGACCTGATGCTGCCTCTAAGTCGGTTATTCCATTATTATCCAGCAATTTCTTGGCAATTTGTAGGTAGATGGAAAGTTGGAGGCTGCGTCCACTAAGAATTTCCGGCATCCGAATCGTCGAGTTACCGGTTTTATAGTCAATAACATTAAAAGCCCCATTGCCGATATCGATACGATCTATTTTTCCCCTCATACGGACGTTGCCGATGGAAATCGGTGTCAGACAACTGAGTTCTGGATCTCTCGGTTCATGATTTTGTCCGAAACTCACTTCAAAGTAGTGTGGCATAACAGATAGATCAGAGGTGCGTTCTGCTTCAAGCCATTTGTGTAACGCAACGCGAAGTTTCGCTATATCGGTTTGCCAAAAGAGATTGTTCGCTCCGATAGGCGGCTCATTTCGCTCTCCGCGGCGTTCCTCAGAGGCATCCTGTAATATTTCATTCAACTGGCGTTTTGCTGCTTCAAAGTCATCGTCCGTACATTCTGGGATAGATGGGTATCCTTGCTCTCGGCGATTATAGAAAAATGTGAAGAGAACTTTGTGGAGGAGTGATCCTTTCTCCAAGCTTGATAGCTCATCCTCCACCTCCTCATCCTTAATACCCAGTTTCAAAACGTTACCCACAAAGTACTGAAACGGACACTTGGCGTAAGTTTCCAATTCTGTGACAGAATAGGTCCACCGATGCCGCCTTTCTAACTGCTTCCGACTGTCAACTGAAAGCGGAGCTGCTGTTAACACCCCTTCGTAAGCCAGATGTTTATGTGTCTCCTCTCGACTCTTTTCAACTGCAATTACATGATTAATTAGAGGACGCATATTCGCAATTTCAGGAGCGAAGCCTCCATTAGGTGTGGGGGGTGTTGTCCAAACATGATTGCCATACGCACTGAGGAAACCGGTTACACTACCCTGTGAAGGGTTGGGAATTTTCTCGGTTTCATCAACGTCAGCGATTGCTTTTAATTGTCCAAGAAATGGAGAAGCGATCAGTTCCGCTTCGCGCTCACGTTGTGGTGCAAGGAGGTAGAGTCGTTCACGAAAAGACTTGAGTACCCCATAGAACATGAACCGGTTATTGTGCAGATGCTCCTCTTCAGTACGATAAGGATGGTCTGGAAGTAGTGGATCCGAACCATAATTTTCTGGAAAACTGCCCTCTGCAAAATCACATAGAAAGACAGTGTTAAACTCCAAACTCCTCAGTTCACTGAGTTGTGAAGCAATCTTGACGGTTTCTTCCTTTGTCGTTACTCTGTTTTGATAGTGTGTATGCTTGGCAATGTGGTGAAGTTTTTCAACATATTCATCAAGGAAACGTGATCTTTCGCTCTCCGATCTTAGCACGCTACAGAGTTCTTTAACAATCCTCTTGAAGTGGCGATACGCCTCAACCTCGCCTTCAACGATTTCGTTATTCTTTTCGAGCATTGGATTTAGAATGTGTTGGACAACCTCACCCTTTTTGAGTAAGTCATCAACGTATCTCTGAAACTCATTGGGGTGGAATCTACTTGTAGGTGATGCCGGTTCAACATCAGAGAAATAGGCATCGTTTAGCGGAACTCGGCGTGATGAAAGACGAGAAAATATTGATTTGACCACCTCTGATCTTGTCAAGGGTAGCATTTCTACAAGTGAGTAGGGGATACCGTAAGCTGGAAAAATCTCAGAGATGCGTTGTGCATACTGTCGTATATTGTAACAGGCAACGCAGATCTCACTTAACTTGCAATGCCCCTCTGAGACATGTTTTTGGATCAGGTGTGCAATCTGCTCCACTTCTTCGGAACGATCAGCTGGTTCTAACACTTTAATGTGAGGTGCCGCAATTGGAGTTACGCGCGGATTATCTGTTCGGAATAGATGTTTGGCAAAATGTTCGTGTCGATCGGGGACGCGTTCATAGTCGGGATCGATGTTGGCATTTACGGCACTAAATCGTGAAACGAGGTTAATAATGTTTTTGTATAGGGCCTCGTTTTCTTCAACACAGTCGGTACGGAACCACATCTCTATATTGGGTATTTCGGCAACGTGGGTCAAGATTTTGATGTCGGCTTTGGAAAGAACAGTAAACCCTTCAACAGCAACCAGATCAACTCGCGGAAATGCCTGGCTCATAAACTGCGAATCGAAATCGTTAGCAAGGCACAGACGCTTACTTGGTTCATCTATCCAACCATATTCGAGTTTGGTCTCATAATCGTTATAAATGCGAACGAGGTCTTCCTCGGTTGGATTCTGTGATTCACCACCAATATTTAGCGTGTCTTCTCCATATTCCTTAAGGCGGTTAATTGTGTCTGCAATAACGGAGAGTGTGCTATCTGGCACAGGAATGTTTTGGCTAGGTCGGAATGTATCATAACGATAGGCATCAGGATTGTCGGATTGAAGATTCGCGATTTCATGCAGCCAGAGATTTTGGACACCTTGGGAAATTTGTGGCTTTGCTGGACTGACTTTTTCATATAGCCTTTGAATGAAACTTCCGAGCGTATAGACACGTAGATTGGAAACTGCTTGATTAGGGTGATAACCTACCAATTCGCGCTGGCGCTGTAAACGCGCAGAATCGGTCGGCACAATGACGACAAAGGTATCTGCTCGATCAGTCTGAATGCGAGTTTTAAGGGTGTTTTCTATATCAGGCATCTGTCACGGCACACGGCGTGTGCCTACTACTTTATTTGTGTGCCGAGCGGCATTTCAGTTTCAACGGTTGCTAAGACCACGGAGTCCCCACTGCCTGCAAGGACCATCCCGTGCGATTCAACATTACGGATAGTAGCTGGTTCCAAATTTGCAACAATTATCACCTGTTTCCCTACGAGGGTGTCAGGCGTATAGTGTTCAGCAATGCCAGCAACGACTTGTCGTTTTTCAGTCCCAAGGTCTACCTGCAATTTGAGAAGCCTGTCAGCACCTTCAATAGGTTCAGCAGCGAGAATACGCGCAACACGCAGATCCAACTTTTGAAAATCGGCAAAAGAGACTAAGTCGGTTGTTTTCTCTGCCTTCTTCGGCTTCGGCTTCGCTGCCTTTTCAGGCTGTGTCTGTTTCTGTTGTTTCGTATCGACGCGTGGGAAAATAGGGTCACCTCTGCTGACGGTGATATCTACAGGTAAACGTCCCCATTCTGCGGTGGTATCGAATGCTGACAAACCGATCTGTTTTTGGATCTTCTCAGCAGTTTCGGGAATAAAGGGAGAAATCAATACAGAGATAAACCGAAGTGCCTCTAAACTATTGTAAAGAATCGTGCCCATTCTCGGTTTCGTCTCCGGTTTTGCGAGCGTCCACACCTGCGTCTGTTGGATATAACGATTGATGCGTCTGACGAATTCCCAGATAGTTTCCAATGCAGCATCAAACGCGAACGCGTTTATATGATCATCTAATTTATCTACCGTCGTCTGTGCCATCTCCTTGATTTCGTCGTCAAATTCACCCGGTGTTGTCGGAGCAGGAATTCCCTCAAAATTCTTGTTGACTAAACCGAGAACCCGATTGAGCAGGTTGCCAAGATCGTTTGCGAGATCGGCATTGTAACGCGCGTGCAAACGAGCCGGGCGGTAATCGCCATCGTTGCCGAAACTGAATTCACGCAGGAGGTAATAACGGAACGCATCCAACCCGTAGGTATCAATATCTGTGTCCATATCAATGACAATACCGCGCGTTTTACTCAACGCCTCGCCATCCTTCGTCAGCCAACCGTGTGCGACAACCTGTTTAGGAAGTGGCAAGTTAACAGCCATCAGCATCGCGGGCCAGATTAGGGCATGAAAACGGGAGATGTCCTTTGCCATTATGTGAACATCAGCGGGCCAAAAAGTGCGGTACTGTTCACTATCGGTTTCATAACCGAGTGCTGTCATATAATTCATCAACGCTTCAATCCAGACATAAACGATATGCTCCGGATCAAACGGTAAAGAAATGCCCCATGAGACGGAGGAACGCGATATGCTTATATCCTCCAATCCGGAATCGAGTACGCTCAAGAGTTCATTGCGCCGGGCTGCGGGGTAGGCAAAGTCGGGATTATCATGGAAATGCGCGAGTAAGCGATCTTGATACTTGGAGAGTTTAAAGAAGTAGTTTTCCTCTTCCAGCCATTCCAAGGGCAATTTATGGATCGGGCAGATTTTTTCGTCAGTCAACTCTTTTTCAGGCACAAATCGTTCACAGGGGCGGCAGTAGTGTCCCTCATAAGCACCTTTGTAGACATCGCCGCTGTCATAGAGAGCAGTGAGGAATTTCTCCGCACCGCGCTTGTGCATATCGCTTGTCGTCCGCATGAAAATGTCGTGCGAGATATTCAACCGTTTCCAAAGTTTGACAAATATAGGTGCCATCTTATCGCAGTAATCTTGGGGGGCAAGACCTGCGTTCTCAGCGGCTTTATGGACGTTTGCACCGTGTTCATCAACGCCAGTAAGAAAGAAAACCTCATCGCCCTTAATGCGGTGATAGCGCGCCAAAACATCAGCGGCAATAGTGGTATAGGCATGTCCGGCATGGGGTTCACCGTTGACATAGTAGATAGGAGTAGTGATGTAAAATGTACGCATTGTATTCCTTTTCAGGACTCCAGTTCAGGTAGCATTAACTCATTGCTAAAAATTATACCATCAGGAAACCCGTTTGTCAATCTCTGTTTCTCGGCTCTCCAGGGTTATTTAGTTTTTGATATTTTCTGTAATATTTTTCACAGTTGTTAATATTTTAAGAAAAGCAGAAGTCGC
This sequence comes from Candidatus Poribacteria bacterium, assembly GCA_003635195.1. Classification (GTDB taxonomy): domain Bacteria; phylum Poribacteria; class WGA-4E; order WGA-4E; family WGA-3G; genus WGA-3G. The sequence goes on from PYIY01000159.1 coordinate 18,173, forward strand.
GTGACTTCTCAAGCGACTTCTGCTATACTTCACCTTAAAATGAGAGTTATTTTAT
>PYIY01000160.1 GCA_003635195.1 Candidatus Poribacteria bacterium
GTGAAACACCCGCATCGGTATGCGAGACGGACGGTTCAAGTCGCTGTAAGAACACCGAAAAAAGATGGCACTTGGAGTTATGCGGTGTTGGTTTCAACCCACACGACTGCTTCTCTTGAAGACCTCGTGCGTGAATATGACCAACGCAGTGGAGCCCCGGAGAGCTCCTTCTGCCAAGATTATCAGGCACTGTCTTTACGAAAATACCGGAAGGCAGGATTGATCGCACAGCAAGTTTTGCTTTTACTCGCTGAACTCGCCCATAACTTGATGATTTGGATGAAAGACTGGTTCATAGAGGCGGTGGAGACCCCTAAAGATGCTTCCGAGAAAACCGAAAACGCACACCGAAAGGCGACGGAGATGCTGAAAAGCCGAGGCCTGAAACGGTTGAGGAGAGACTTCTTGGCACTCCCAGGAAAAGTCTGCTTTGAGGGAAACCAGAAGGTCGTTGGCATACGCATCAACCCTTTATATCCTATGATAACACACGTTTCCACTGCCTGCAAAGCACTTTTCCAACAATATGAAATGTTGGTACTATTGGACAAAACATAGGTAGTTTGCGCCCTTATGCCACAAACTAAAAGTTTATGCTACATAGGTGGCAACTTAGGTTATAATTACACTTTACAACCGCGGCACAATTTGAGATATGGATATAACCTTCTCCGAGGAGTATTTAAATAATTGAGACGATTAATTATAGGCATAACAGGCGCGAGTGCCGGTATCTATGGGGTCCGCTTGCTTGAGGTGCTCACGAAGCATGAGGATATAGAGGTACATCTAACAATTTCTGCATCGGGTGCGCGCGCCCTGTCTGAAGAGCTTCAGATTGAAGTTGACCTTGACAATTTCGAGTTGGAATCGCTTATTGGTGTTTCTTCACGGAGAGTTATCTACCACCATGAATCCGACATCGCGGCACCGATTGCCAGCGGCTCTTTTCGGACTGAAGGGATGATTGTCGTGCCGTGTAGTATGGGGAGCATTGCTTCTATTGCTGGTGGTATGTCGCGCAACCTTATCCAGCGCGCGGCGGACGTATGTATCAAGGAAAACCGTAAACTCGTTCTTGTGCCGCGTGAGACACCGCTCAGCCCCATCCATCTCGAAAATATGCTCAAATTATCGCGCCTGGGGGTCTGTGTCCTACCTGCAATGCCGGGGTTCTATCACTTTCCAAAAGATGTGGATGATCTGCTTAACTTCGTTGTGACTAAAATCCTTGATCAGTTTGGAATAGATACAAAACTGATCCAGCGTTGGAAAGAGTAGATATTCGTTAAATTTAACGTGATGCCTTCAGACATCTATTTTTCTGATGCCCGACTGTGATGTCTCTGCCACAACGACCAGAGTAGTGCAGGAATAAGCGTGAGCATTCCCATTCCCCACAAAATAATTTGTAGTTGAAACCGATCCATGAGCGCGCCAGTGATGAGTGAGCTGGCACCACCCATGAGTGTAAAAAGCGCGAACTCAGTGCCGAAGATACGTCCACGAATTTCATTCGGGGCGCGTTGGAGCAGCAATTGCGTTGAAAATACCCATGTAATTCCGCCACCAATGCTTCGGACAAACCCGCCGAACAGCACAGTTCCCAAATTAGAAACAGGTGCCATGATCGCTATTCCAATCGCTGAAATCACATAACCGAAACTAATACTGACCCGGAGCGGTTTATCCCGATCACCTGTCCAACGCCGCGCCAGAATCGGTCCAATGCCGCTGCCAATGCCGTTCATACAGTACATCATGCCTAAACTGAGCGCGCCACCGACCCCGATAACGAAATAATTTTTGGCAATCTCAACCAGTATGACCTGAACGCCAGAAGACAGTAAAAGAGATATTGCTGCTTTGTGCAGTGCTATGAAAAGAATGTCGGGATGCTGAAGCATGTACCGCAACACCGATGACTTCGCACGCGTGGAAGTGGCCGACGTTTCGGATGACGATCTGGGTAATCTAATCTTGATTAAGAGTCCTGCTGAAATCGCAAAGGTAAATCCGTCAATAATGAAGGCTGTCTGACTGCCGAAAAGTCCTGTTGTTAAGCCGCCGATGGCAGCACCGACAGCAAGCATCACCGACCAGGTCGCAGCACCGAGCGTATTGGCGGTACCGAGTTCTTGTGGGGAGGTAAGGTCTGGTAAGATCGCACTTCGCGCAGGACTGAAGAAACCACTTACGCCGAACAGAAGGACCGTGAGCGCATAAAGTAACCAGATATCGCCTGCATCTCGAACAAAAAGGAACCCGATAACGATGACTGCACGCGCCAAATCGGTGATGATTAACAGGTGTTTCCGATTATAGCGGTCAGCACATATCCCCGCGATCGGCGCAATAAAAAATGGTGCTAACATCCGGATGGTAAACAGGATACCTAACGCGAGACCTGATCCTGTCAACTCAGCAATCAATATCGCAGAAGCGATAAGGTTAAACCAATCTCCCAGGAGACTAACGACCTGTCCACCCCAGAGCCAGCGGAAGTTCGGATTTTGTCGAAGAAGTTGAAAGTAGCCGACCGATTTTCCGATTTCCTGTTGATGCTCTTTTTCTCTCATTTCCCGCTGGCGGTCTATCGTAGACTTTATTGGGGTGTGTTCCTGCTTAGCCAATTACAGACCCCATCTTTCATTGATCGGTTTCTGGTAGACCTCAATATTTCCTGCCACCACCGCCTCATAGTCTACTGCCTGTCCACATGCATTGGATTCATAAATTGCTTCGCAGATAGACTTCGCGCGAAGTCCGACCTCAGCATCAAGTTCAGGTGGACGGTTGTTCGCTATCGCATCCACAAAATCGTAGCATTCCAGCACTACGCCATCGGTAAAATTGTGAGGGAAAAGCTTCGATTTTTCTTCATCTGATAAACTTGCCATGTAATCGGTGATAAGACTTTCCATACTATGACGCGTTCCATCTTTGAGGATAACTTCCGCGCCATCAAATGGACCGTGGAAAATGTCTCCATCGTCAAGCAGACAACCTTCGCTCCCATAGTAGACGACGTGATTGAAACCGTGCCCAATCGCTGCCCATGTACATGTCCAGAGTCCAATGACCCCGCTTTTGAAGTTGATAGTTGCGACCCATGTGTCCTCTTGCTCATTCTTGACGATTTCTCCAGCTTTGGTAACCCGCAAGTCCTCGAATTGGCAAACGCGCCCATACACAGTACTCGGATCACCAAAAAGGTAGCGCAGCGTATCACAATAGTGTGCCCCGGAGTCCATGACCATACCACCGCCGCCGAGCGTCAGGTCAAGCCGCCAGTGCCAATCGCTTTCAGGATTTGGTGCCCGATAGCTTGCATGCTGGGCAGAAAACGTCCATAAATCACCAAGCATCTGTTTTTCGTTCATCAGCCATTCCGCTGTACGACGACTCGGCATTCGGCGGATATTCTCAGCAGTTGCAGCGATTTTGTTATTCGCTTTGGCGGCGTTAATAATCGCATGGGTCGCTTTGACAGTAACGCCCATCGGTTTCTCTACCATGACATTGACACCGTTGTTAAGGCATTTTATTGCGTTGATGTGGTGGTGGGCATGCGAAGTACAGATATCTGCGCCATCCAAATCTACAGTTGTGAGCATCGCATCGGTATCATCAAATACCGCTGGTTTTTTACCAGTTACTTCTTTGACTCGCTCAGCGAATTGATCGGCTCGCTCTTTGACTTCATCGCACATCGCTACGAGTTCCACTTTTCCTGGTTCTGTTTGATGTATTGTAAGATAAGCGTTAAGATGCCCATTCGCCATCCCACCGCATCCGATAATTGCAACTTGAACTGCCATGATTTCCCCTTTTTAGTAAGCGTGTCGGTCTGTTGTGTTACAATATCACAGATGCGCTTTTTTAGCAAATTGAAGGTGTTCTTTCGCCCGGCTTGAAAAAAGATTCAAAAATGTAGGCAATCCGACGATTTATTTAAAACTAAATGACCCTGGCACTTTTTTGATTTAACTTGACAAAACGGTTTCTGCCGCCTAATATATACCCGTTGCTTACTTCAGCTATTTCATTTTTCGATTACGATGTCAACATACCTTATTCGGCGGTGCTGAGTTGAGAATTCCATTATTAAACCTCTTTAAAGGATATACGCAAAAAGTCGGGCAGCCCCCCGGAACTCTTGTGTATCTGGGTGAAGAGCCAACGGAACCTGTTCGGATTACCATTATTGATTACGATGAAACACACCTTCAGGAAGAAGAAACGCAAACGGTTGCGGCATGTGTGCCTTTCATAGATACTGAAACCGTAACATGGATTCAGATTGAAGGGATTCATGAGATACCTATCATTAAGGAGATCGGGGAGTGCTTCCGTGTTGATCCGCTTTTACTTGAGGATATGATGAGTCCAACCCAACTGCCTAAGATAGAGGTTACGAAAAAGTGAACTTTTTTTCGTATGGATTTGACTAAATAAACCACAGCAAAATAGGAACACTTCATAGGGAATTTACCTACGTTGTAGTTCCAATACCCGAGGTTACTACTGAAATGAAATTAAAAAAATATAAGCCCTTGAAAATTTTACTTGGCAATCCACGATTATATACGACAGCAACTCAAAACCCTTCTATTTTATCTGTATTGTGTAAGTTGTATGCGTCTTAAAAAGGAGATACGTTGTGAAAATTTTAAATCCTATGCTTTGCGCAACGCGGCTCGGCGTGTTTCTCTTACTAACCTGTCAGCTGCTGATATTCAGTAGTTGCGACGAGTACGAAAGTTGGACAAACGATCCACCTGAAATTAATACTTTCACTGTCCCGAAAGAGGTGCGCTATGGCGAAAGCGTTGAACTTAAAGTTGGCGTTTTCGATCCGGAAAATGACGAGTTAACCTACACATGGGAGGTATCCGCCGGCACATTAACCACTGAACAAGGCGCAGAGGTTCAGTGGACGGCTCCTGAACTTCCGGCTTCTGAAATTGAGGCTGACCGAACGGTTACAGTTCATGTGTCCATCAGGGACCAGGGTGAAGAAAGCGTCTCGAAGTCCGCTTCAATTATCGTCTTTTCAAAATCATACAGAGTCGCTGAGGCACTCAGTGGCGTATATGAACTTGTCCGAACCCAAGTAGCCGGTGAAACGACTGAAGCATTCGGATCCATGCGGCTGACAACAGCAACATTTACCAGAGAATACCAGAGTAACGGTGCATTCTTCTTCGGTTCCTATAAATTGATTGAACCGTTTGACGCACAAAAAGGAACAATTTACTGGTTCTCTGACGGGAGCACTGAACCAATTGTGAGTACCTATACTTGGGACGGTGAATTATTAGTGCTCTTTTGGACAGCGACTTCTACTGGACATGTCTACCAGAAACTGAATTAACACTCATGTGTTTTTTGCGCGATGCGCTTAATAACATCTATTGATAGCGCGCATATCTAAAGGGAGTTAATAGTGAAAATAAATTTACGTTTCAATCTATGTGGGTTTTTGATCATGACTTTCATCTTTGGATCCTATACGTCAAGTTTTTCCGAAGAAAATGAGCGGATCACTGCGGAAGTTGATGGTCGTCCGAAAAAATACGACGTTATTGAAACAAAACGCTACGAGATTGTTGAGGTCGAGGACTCGCCCATTACACCGGATGCGCTGAAGTCTATTGCGGAGCAAGCCGTAGCCGATGCCGAAAAAGATGCAGTGGCACATCTCAATAGAACTTTGTGGTTCAGTACGGGCTGTTTTTTCCCTTTAATCGGTCCTATTTTTTCCCAGCGCTACCAACCTTTTATGCCTACTGCACGAGTCCTCGGTAAGTCCCCGCAATATATCGCTTTTTACTATGATGCCTATAAGGTCAAAACGAAAAAACTTCAGTTTAATTGGGCATTGAGCGGTTGTCTCATTGGTGCTCCTATAGAGGCATATTTATTCACGCTTTTGTACAGAGCCACCCGCGACTAAGCAGTATAATAGAGAGCACAAGATGCTAAAAGAACGGGTAAACTATTAGGTTTCACCATACGGGTTACAACAAATTGAGGAGGAAAATGGAAAGCCTGGTAAAGGCGCGGTTAACCTATGCCGACAGCACTCAACTGAGACGATCACTGTTATTTCTTGTCACGGTCATAGGTTTAATTCTGTCTACCATACCCGCGTATTCACAGTTTGCAGATTTACCGCAGGATGCCAAAACAGTAGACATCGGCGTGAATGGCGACGGTGCTTCACAGACGCTCAGCATAACTGCTGTCGTGCCACTCCGTAGGATGAATGGGTGGGCAGGTGTCTTTGGTTCACGCGCTTCCAGTGAAGAAGGTGCGTTTTCTGAAATCGTCAAAGCACGCGCTCAGGGCGGTTTCCGGATTCGGACTTTCGGTATTGAGGGCTTCACAGATTTAGAGCGGGACATCACTAAAGGCACCGCATTGACATCCCAAATTGGCAGTTACATTCGTCCAGCAATTTATGAGAACGGCGAACTCCGCATATCCGGAGGTATTGGGGCGTTCATTGAAAATATCCAACCGCTCCAAGATATTGATTTAAGACAATTTGACCCGACGACGTTTCGATGGTTGGCATTTTCATCTATAGGGTGGCGAAAACTCAATACACAGTTAAAATTCACACCACAAATCGGCTTCAAAAACTATAAATTTTCCGCAGAACCAGCTATCACATTTAGTCTATCTACTCGATTAAGTTTGCGTTTAAGTGGATCCGTGACTTATAATAGTGAACCACTAACAGAGAATTGGCATTACAAGTATTTATCTATATTGCGAGTTACATTGTAGCCACATAAGTGTGCACTCTGATGCGAGATGACATTTCATAATGCGTATCATTCCCTTTTGAGGGGTCAGTACCCTTGTGTGCTACCTGTGTCAATTCCACTAAAACGAAAGGAAAACTGACGATGGCTTCAAACCCTGGACAACAAACCGGATCTGAACGCGGTCTCAACACCTCAAACCCGCAACAAGGGCACGGCTTCGGCACCGCTCCTGTGTTCCTCGCCTCAATTAGCACGATTCTTGGAGCGATTCTTTTCTTGCGGTTCGGTTACGCTGTCGCAAACGTTGGACTCTGGGGCAGCCTAATGGTTATTATGCTTGGGCATTTAGTGACGATTCCGACGGTCCTTGCGGTATCCGAAATTGCGACGAACCGTCGTGTGGCGGGTGGTGGCGCGTATTACATTGTTAGCCGCTCCTTCGGTGAGAGTATCGGAGGGACGATAGGAGTCGCACTGTATATTTCCCAAGCCATCTCAGTCGCTTTCTATATCGTCGCGTTCGCAGAAGCCTTTAAACCTGTTTACGAATTCCTTGCGACTATGTATGAGTGGCAGCTGGACCTGCGGGTCATAAGCCTCCCCGCCACTATACTGATGATTATACTCATGTTGACGAAAGGGGCTGGCGTAGGTGTCCGAGTTTTATGGGCAGTATGCATCCTTCTGGCTGCATCAATTGCTGCATTCTTGTTGGGCGATACCCCCTACCTGTTAGCAGAAGGACAACAGCCAGAAGAAGTTCGCTCCATTGGGATTAATCCGGCAATCGTTCAGAATCCAGATAGTTTCGGCACGGTTTTCGCAATATGCTTTCCCGCTTTCACCGGTATGATTGCGGGTTTGGGGCTATCCGGGGACTTACAGAACCCGCGAAAGAGTATACCACTCGGTACAATCAGCGCGACACTCGCTGGCATGGTAGTATATGTACTTGTCGCTATCAAACTCGCGCAAAGTGCCTCCCCTGAAGCACTCGCTGAGGACCAGTTCATCATGTCAAAGGTCGCCCTATGGGGGCCTTCAATCTACATCGGCTTAGGGGCAGCCGCCCTGTCCTCCGCGCTCGGTTCAATCATGGTGGCTCCAAGGACACTCCAGATGCTCGGGCGAGACAATGTACTCCCTATCCCTAAGCTGAACCGCCTCATGGGAATGGGCGTGAGAGAGACACAAGAGCCGATATACGCTACACTCGTGTCCGGTATAATAGCAATCGTGTTTGTAGCCATCGGCGAGTTGGATTTTATCGCACAGATTTTGACGATGTTCTTTATGGTAACATACGGTGCCCTCTGTGCAGTCTCGTTCTTAGAGCATTTCGCAAGCAACCCGTCCTACCGACCCACATTTCATTCTCGTTGGTACGTGTCGCTCGTTGGGACAGTGATGTGTGGTGTGTTGATGATCCAGATAAGCGCGCTATACGCGCTTATCTCAATTGTGCTTATGGCGATCGTCTATCTGGGTCTCCGACGCGGACACCGTGGACAACGCGACTTAGCAGCCATCTTCCAAGGCGCGATGTTTCAGTTAACCCGATGGCTACAGACAACCTTACAAAAAAGTCGGGTCATTTCATCTGAAGGCGGCTGGCGACCTTCCATTGTCGCAGTGACTCGGTTCGGGGAACGGCGACTCGGACATTTTGATCTCCTCCGCTGGATCTCACACAGACATGGGTTCGGCCACTTCATCCGACTCTTTCACGGAGATTACTCGTTTTCCAGTGAAATCCAAGCACGCCTCAAAGTCGATGGATTAATTAAACGGACTGAGGTCAGTAGAGCAGGTGTTTTCGTTGATTCCCTAATCTCCCCGACATTCCAGCTCGCACTGGCACAAATACTACAGATGCCCGGAATCTCTGGTTTACCAAATAACTGTATCTTGCTTGAGTTTGACCGAGAGAATACGGGCGAGATTGACGAAGTTGTGCAAGGGTCTCAGCTCGCTGCGAATTCACTGTTCAACGTCCTAATCCTGCGATCGACAGGATACCGTTTCGGCTATAAATCTTCCATCCATGTTTGGGTAACAGAAGAAAACTTGACGAACACTCCGATGATGCTTCTGTTGGCATATATCATCGTTGGACATCCAGATTGGAGACGTGCCGAGATTCGGCTCTTTGTATGCTCCGATTCAAGGGATGTCGAACGCGAGGCGGATAAACTTTCAACCCTCATGCAGGAAGGTAGACTACCGATCTCAATGCAAAATGTCACTTCTGTGTCATACGACAGCAAGGAGGCTTTAGAGGAAGAGGTCTCGCACCGCTCTGAACAGGCTGACTTGACTATAGTCGGCTTAACAGCTGAAAACCTCGTTTCCGATAACTTGGCACAAACATTGCGAACTTACAAAGGTGCGAATGATGTTTTGTTTGTCCATTCAATTGAACAGATCTCAATTGATTAGCAAAATATGCATATCCGCTTTGCTAAATAGATAGCAAGAAAGCCCTGTACAAAAATGTTCCTTGAATTCGTAGAGTGGTTAGAATCCACAATCAATGCTATTATTAATTCACCGTTTAAGGGAATTCTCTCACTTTTCGCTAATACCTCACAATGAATTAGATAGTATAACATGGATCAATTAATTCAACAGATTACAGATTTCTTTCAAAGTTCTATAAACATTTTAGGCGAAGAGATAACAGTTCAGCAAATTGTTACGTTTCTCCTAATTTTGATAGCTGTATTAATAGGCGCAGGATATCTGCACCGATGGTTCCGCCGCCTTTTCAATCGGCTCCGGCTGCCGCAAGATCTTGCGAACCGATTGCTGGCACTGTTATTTCTTATCGTTATGGTTGTTGGGATTGGTTTAGCATTTAGGTTCGCAAAAATCAGTACCGGCTTCCTTGGCAAAGTTTTTAATTACCCAATCACAAAACTGTTTCAACCGCCGCAAAAACTTGTTGAAACCGAAACAGGTGAAGAAAAATCATCGGTTGCCGTTGGTGATGAAAGCTCCTTAACCTTGAAGAGACTTTTTTTTGCATTCGTAATTGTCTTCGGGGCGTTTATCCTGTCTAAATATGTGCAATGGTTGTTACGACGGCAAGTACTACAAGCCTTTCAAATTGCAAGGCATACCCAATTTATTTTACTCCGCTTTATTCACTTTATTTTTCTTATTATCGGGGTACTTATTGGTCTCAGTGCTGTCGGTGTCAGTTTCACAAGTTTAGCGATAATTTTCGGTGGGTTAAGTATCGGTATCGGTTTCGGTTTACAAAATATCGCTTCAAACCTAATTGCAGGGTTTATTCTGATTTTTGAGAGACCCATCAAAATCGGAGACTTAGTAGAGATTACAGAACTTGACACATTTGGTAGAGTGAGTAGCATTAATCTCCGTTCAACGGTCATCACCGCGCTTGACGAAAAGGAGATCATTGTTCCGAATTCTCAACTGATTACAGAATCCGTCCATAACCTCACACATGCAAACGATTTGTTCCGACTCCGCGTTCAGGTAAGTGTCTCCTACAGTTCGGACGTAGAAGTCGTCAAAAAAGCACTCCTCGAAATAGCACATGATCACCCTGAAGTGATTAAAGAACCGAATCCTGAGATGCCCAATGTTACGGTGCCTTTCATCCGTTTTACTGATTTCGGAGAATCATCCTTAAATTTTGAGTTATTGGCGTGGATTCCGGATTCCACTCACCGTTTTGATGTTGCCAGTGATCTTCATTTTATGATTTGGGGAAAATTTAAAGAATACGGGATTAAGATACCTTTCCCACAACAGGATGTCCATTTTTACCCGAAGGAGAGCGACGCATAACGCAGCATCTGGGTTGCGGATTGGTATAGATGATTGTTGATTTGGATATATCAACACTTAATGGGTATCGGAATGTCGAATGACATCGCCTTTGACGAGATAATAGACCTCTTCACTGATATTTGCAGCGAGGTCCCCAACGCGCTCTAAATGTCGGAAAAGAAGTAAAAAACTAATACCCGGTTGGATGAGTTTCGGATGCTCGCTTAAAATAGTGAGAAGTTCGTGAAGCATCCTTTCATAGATTTCATCGACCTCATTATCACGTTCTCGAATTTCTAAAGCGAGTTCCGCATTGCGATTGACAAACGCATCAAGCACATCCTTCACCATCGTCTGGATCACTTGTGCTGCGTGCGGTAAGTCAACGAACGGTTTGATAGGCGGGTATTCCAGCAATTCGATGCCACGTTTAGCGATAGCGACACTTTTATCAGCAAGCCTTTCGATGTTGTGGCTAATCTTCATCACCATCGTCAGAAAGCGGAGTTCAAACGCAACCGGTTGATGGAGTGCTATCAACTGGATACACGACGATTCGATTTCATTTTCAAATTGGTCGACCATATCATCGGCATCAACGACGCTCTGAGCCAACGCCTCATCTCGTGTTAAGACAGATTCAATCGCTTGGCGCAACATCTGCTCAGCCAGCCCGCCCATTTCCAAGAGTTTGTGCTGAAGGGTTCTGATTTCTGCTTGTAACATATCTTTTTCCGAGTCTCGTTAACCCAGTCTTCCTGTTACATACTGTTCAGTTCTATTGTCCTGTGGATTCGTAAAAATTTTTTCCGTTGCTCCAAATTCGATCAACTCACCCCCGTAGAGAAACCCAGCCATGTCAGAGACACGTGCAGCCTGTCTCCTTTTGTTCGTAGCGAAAATAAGCGTACAGTCGTTTTTAAGATCGCGCACGAGTGTTTCAACCTTGACAGTCTCTATGGGATCCAGTTCGCCACACGGCTCATCAAATATCAAAACTTCGGGTTCAATTACCAACGCACGTGCGATACAAAGAAGTTGCTGCTGTCCTATAGAAAGTTGTTCCGGGGTTTCATCCAAGATGTCTTCAACTTCATCCCAAAGCCCTGTTTTTCGTAGGTTTTTCTCAACAATCGTATCAAGGTGTTCTGATTGGTTTACGCCTGCAATCCGAGCCCCATAAGCTACATTTTCATAAATAGAATGCCGGAAGAGTGTCGGTTTACGGAATACCATCCCGATCTGTTTCCGAAGGGCAGTGGTATCTGTTGAAGCACCCAAGAGCGTGCCTTTAAAAAGTATTTCGCCGGTGAACCTGAAATTCGGCGTAAAGTCATTTAATCGATTCAGACATCGAATGAGCGTGCTTTTACCAGAATTCGCGGGTCCGATGAACGCAGTTACCCGTTTCTGCTGAACATCGAAAGAGAGAGAACTCAGAATCTGATTGTCGCCGTACCAGATATTTAAATTACGGATACTCAAAATAGATTGCTCTTTTTCACTCAACATTTTTAGTTTCGCGAGTGGACTTTGAACTCCCACCTCCGTTTATAATTCACCACACTAAAATTAACTGTGTTATGCCGAGTCGGAAGTGTGCCTCCATATAAGGGTACTTGAGAAAATGCTCAAGAACAGTGCCACACTTAAAAATAGTATAAATCTACCGGACATTCCTCCGGGTTCGGTTGTATAGTGCCATGTATAGATACCAACAAGTAACGCTGCCATAGCAAATGCGCGGGACATTGAGCGGCACCCTCCAGCAAGTATCCGAGTGAAGGCAATCGGGACAACCTGCCTTGTTAGGACTTGCCACTGGCTTGCACCCAGCACGTAAGCTGCTTCACGGATCGGGGTTGCTACCGAGCGAAGTGCTTCTTGGGTCGTTTTGATTGTTAACGGCATTACCATCAATACGAAGGTTAATGCTTCAGCATAAAACACTGTAGTCTCAATCTGGGAGGGTATTGCCCCTATATTCTCAGGAAGAGGAAAAGCCTCAATCGCTTTTTTGAGAGTATCAGCGTAACTAAAAAAAATCAGGATTGCCAAGATTCCGTAAGCAAGTGAAGGTATACCTGTCAAAATAGCGACTAAACTTTCAATCAAACGCCGAATCCAATTGGTTGCTGGTAGCCATTCTTCTAAGTAGAAGGCACACGCTATTCCAAACAGAATTGCCACAAGACTAATCGAAAGAACGATGTAGAGATTGTTAAACAGAGAAGACAACGCGCTTAGTAGAATTGCTTCTGATACTACTTGCCCACTGGGCGCACGCGCACTTTTCAACGCATGCCATAGACCAACAAACACAATTCCCAGTATAATAAAGGCGATGCTCTGCAAAACGATTTTCTGTTTTCGCTCTGCGCGAGGAGTCATGGAATTCATAACGTGCGGATTTCTTGTAACGATTCATTCTGCCGATTGCGCAAGGCGACCAAGGTTTTCTAATTGTGCTGGAACTGTTGTTTGTGTGATGCAACCATCAAAGTGATTTATACCTTTACCTAACCGTACCGCATCTGCACGTAATCAGCGGTTTTTTCGTGTTCTGGGTCTTCAAACAATGCTTGCGTTTCTTTGTGTTCAATAAGTTCGCCGAGGAACATAAAAATGCATTCCTTGCTGACGCGCCTTGCTTGTGCCATGTTATGTGTCACAATTAAAAATGTATATGTTCCCGCGAGAACTTCCATCAATTCTTCAACCGCCCGCGTGCCCTTTGCATCCAATGCGGAGCAGGGTTCATCCATCAAAATAATTTTGGGTTTAAGGGGCAACAGACGGGCAATACAGAGTTTTTGTTGCTGTTCAAGTTGGAGGGACGTCGCTCGCACCTTCAACCTGTCTTTTAGATCGTCCCAAAGGAAAACCGATGTGAGTGCCTCCTCAACAATTTGATCTGATTCTGTTCGTGTGATACTCCGCATCGGCGAGTGAATCTGTAACCCAAACAAAACATTTTCATAAACTGAAATCGGCAAGGGGTTTGGTCTTTGAAACACCATCCCAACGGCTTTTCGGAGTTCAGGCAGAGAGACATCCGGATCATAGATGTTTTTCCCTAAAACCTCAATTTTTCCCTTGGTGGTAACGTTGCCGTAGCGTTCATTAACGCGGTTAAAACAACGCAATAGCGTTGTTTTTCCACATCCAGAAGGACCAATAAGGGACGTTATCTGACCGTCCGGTATTTTCACGTTGACATCAATGAGTGCCTGAAAATCACCATACCAAAGGCTGAGATTTTCGGTTTCAATGCTATGATTCATGGGAGTCGTTTGCAAGTTCATTTTTATGGCTTCTGAGTTTCGTAGGGGGTGGGAATGTAATACAAAGAATGGAAATGTAATACAAGGAACGGATTTAGTCTAACCCCAGACTAAATTCAGTCTATTCCCAGACTGAATCCCCCAACCCGTGCGGACAATGGGACCTCGCCCCTACTATTCTGATTGCCGACGGCTGACTGCTGATAGCCAATTTAGCCAAAGGTCCCATTGACATAATCATAAGTGGCTTGATTGGCAGGATTATCGGAAAAAATTACATCTGTTGTGTCAATCTCAATGAGATCACCATTGAGAAAAAAGGCAGTGCGATCCGCTAACCGTTTTGCCTGTTGCACCAAATTCGTGACGAGCAAAATCGTCATTTCTGTCTGTAAAGCTTTGAGGACATCTTCAATGCGCATCGTTGTGACAGGATCAATAGCAATAGAAAATTCGTCAAGACAGAGAATTTCCGGTTGATGCGAAAGCGCACGCGCGATTGTCAGACGTTGTTGTTGTCCACCTGACAATTTGGTGCCAAGGGTATTTAACCGGTCTTTCACTTCGTCCCAGAGTGCCGCTTGCTGTAGACAGCGTTCAACGATTTCATCCAATTCAGACTTCGTGCGAAGTCCAGCTGTCCGCGGCGCGAAAGCGACGTTATCATATATGGAGAGCGGTAAACCGACCGGCAAAGGTAAAACCATCCCGATGCGTCGGCGCAATTCATACACATCGCCAATTGTATCGATATCCACGCCATCCAATTTGACGGAACCTTGCACCGTTGCCTCCGGTGTGAATTCCAAGGTTCTGTTGATGACTTTTAGGAGCGTCGTTTTACCGGACTGTGCCGGACCGATGATACCGAGAATCTCATTTGGATGAACATCAAAGGAAACTCCGTTCAGGGCAGACTTATCTCCGTAATGCACCTGTAGGTCAGAAATCTCTATTTTATTTTCCACGTTTGCCTCGTTTGCCTAATCTTCTTGTTCTTCATTTTCCGCCTCATCTTTTTCTATCTGCTCGCGTTCCACTCGCGCTTCTGTTAAGGCCGAAGCTAACAAGCCGGACGGAATTGCTATTAAGCCTACCCCAACAAGCGCGACAAGAGCGGTGAAAAACCGCCCACCAGAGGTTGTCGGATAGACATCCCCATAACCGATTGTGGTTAATGTCACGACTGACCACCACATTGAATCAAGAATAGTGCCGAACGCCTCAGGTTGCACCTCTCTTTCAAAAAAGTGGATGCCGCAGGCAGCGAGGTATACAAACATCAACGATAAGATTACCAGTGCTAAAAGCTCCTGTTGAATTTCACGCAGTGCCGCTCCGAGCCGATCTACGGCTAAAATAAACCGCGTCGCCTTAAATATTCTGAAAATTCGCAAGAACCGAAGTATCCGTAATACGCGAAACCCCGGCACGAGGAACAGAGATGGTAAAATGGCGATCAGGTCAATTAGACCATAGAAACTAAAAACGAAATCCCGTTTCTTTGGTTCAATATAGACGCGCAGGACATATTCTATCGAAAACAGTACCAGAAACGCCACGTCGAGGACAATGAAATGGGTTGCATAAGGATCCACCTCCAATTGCTGTCTATCGGATTCAATCACAAAAACAACAGCAGAAGTAAGAATCAGGAATTGGATGATCCCGGTAAATACACTGCCTTCAACAATTGCGCGTAATTTTTCTTTCCTATCCATGAACGTTCCTTCCTATAAGCGTCGTAATCAGTGAACTGCCCTACCACTTAGCGGTAGGTAAGTCCAACGCTGTAGGGAGTCGCGATCATGGAATCTTCGTACCTACCACTTCTTCCGGGTTCGGACATAAATCCTTAGCACAATCGCTACTGCATTGACAAGTAACACACTGCCTACAAGTACCACAGCAGTTCCATAAGGGATGCCTTCCGTAACGTCCGGAACCTGTGTTGAAATCGTGAAGAGATGGAGTGATAGTGCCATACACTGTTCTGTTATATTATAGGCGAAAAGGTTTCCTTCTGCAATAGCTTTATAAAAGACAGCACCAGTAAACATAATCGGTGCCGTTTCGCCGGCTGCCCGCGACACTTGTAGAATCACTCCCGTCAAAATACCGCTGATTGAGTTCGGGATGACGATACGACGGATCGTTTGCCAGCGCGTGGCACCGAGGTTCCAACACGCCTCCCGGAAGGACATCGGTACTGCTTTCAAAGCCTCCGTTGTGCTCGCAATGATAACAGGGAGCGTCATGATCGCCAACGTGAGCGATGCTGCTAAGATCGATTCACCGAGCCCTGCAAAGAGTACAAAAGCACCAACACCGAACAAGGCATGGACGATGCTCGGCACACCCGCGAGGTTGACAACAGCCAAGTTCGTGATACGCGTAAACCAACTTTCACGGGCATACTCGTTGAGATAGACCGCCGCGAATACGCCAATAGGGGCGGATACTAACAGAGAAACTACAACTAAATAAATTGTGCCAAGAAAAGGTGCCCAAATTCCGCCTGCACGCATGTTATCCTTCGGATTCGCAAACAGGAACTCAAGCGAGAGCACAGGCAGTGCCTTGTAGAGGAGGTAACCAATAATGAGAAGCAATGGAATAATCATCAGACTCGTCATCACGAGGAAGAAAATCCGCATCACATTTTCTATCCGCCGTTTTTGCCTGCCGATTTCTGTTTCTGTAAACATCTTTTAATTTTCCTTGCGGTTCGTTCAGACGGGTTGGTGATTTCACGCACCTTTCCGTTCATCCGCACTCCACTACGTTTCGTGCTGCATGCTTTGGATGTCTTCAAAGAATGGCTATCTGGTGTTGTTATTCTTGACGGATGCCTTTGATGACTAAATCAGCGATGAGGTTTACTACAAACGTAATGGTAAAGAGCAGAACGCCGATGATAAAAAGTACCTGATAGTGTTCGTCGCCTCTTGCGACTTCGCCGAGTTCCGCGGCGATCGTTGCCGTGAGTGTGCGAATCCATGAGAGGGGTCCCGATGGAATGTTAACGGAGTGTCCTGTCGCCATGAGAACTGCCATAGTTTCACCAATGGAACGCGCAGCACCAAGTAACACAGCTGCCAAGAGTCCATTTTTTGCCGCAGGTAGCAGCACGCGGTAGGTTACTTGCCACCGAGTCGCACCAAGGGCTTCCGCAGCCTCGCGATAGGAATCGGGAACAGCCTTAAGCGAATCCTCTGCTATAGAGACGATGATAGGCACACTCATCAATGCTAACATGATACTGCCGTTCAACATTGTTAAACCGATCGGGGCTTTGAACACCGCGATAATCAGTTGATTCATCAGCGTCAACCCGATAAACCCCCACACAACAGAAGGGATAGCGGCAAGCAATTCGATGATAACCTTAAATGTCTCGCGCAGTTTTGGGCTGCAAAACTCCGATACAAAGATCGCTGCACCAAGTCCAAAGGGAATAGCGATACACATCGCTAAAGCCGTTACACTGAACGTCCCCAAAATCAAGGCAAGGGTGCCATACCTTTTGTTACTCAACGAGGTCGGGTACCATTCAGGACTCGTCAGGAACTGTCCTAAGTTTAATCCGTCAAAAAGAAACCCTGTCCCCTCTCGAAACACGAAGAAGAAGATACCGAAGACAAAGATGATGCAACTAAAACCGCAGAGGCGGATCAACGTTTCAATTACGGTTTCAGAGGATGTTTCTGAGTCAGCTCCGAAGCGATTGTCTCCCCTTGTCCCTTTAATAAAGCCTAATTCAAACATCGCAATAATCGGGATAAAATTAATCAATAACCACCATACTGATTTATCTCTGTCGTGCAAACGTTTTGTGGTTACTGCCAAACTCACCCAAATTAGCACTAATATCAATACTATAGGAATAAGATATACCGATGTTATGAGGATAGGCATTGATAATGCTGTGTAAGCATTATAGGTAATAACGGAAGCAAGAATAAAAATGGGGAGTGTTAGCAACTGCATCATCCACCATGTTGTTCTATTGATCCGTCCTTTAAAGGAGAAACAGATTTGTATAAAATTCATTTGAGCCGGTGCGTTCCTTTAGTCGCTTTCTAACGGTACGAAACCGAGTTTCTCCACAATCTTTTGACCTTCTGCTGACAAGATCCAATCAAGATATGCCTTTACTTCACCCGTAGGTTCACCGAGGGAATACATATACAATGGACGCGCAATAGGATAGGTTTTGGCGAGGACATTTTCAAGATTTGGGGCATAATAAGGGGCATCATCGGCTGTGGCAACTTCTAACATTTTTACATGTGAAGTCGCGTATCCCATACCACTATAGCCGATAGCACATGGGGTTCGCCCAATGACTTCCACCACGTCTTTAGAGCCGTGTAAATCCAGAGAGCCAAGTTCAAAGTCGCGCGTCTTACCGAGCAGTGCTTCTCGGAAATAGAAGTACGTCCCGGAATTAGATTGCCGACTGATACGGATAATTTTGTCGCTCGGACAGTTGGTATGAGTAATGCCGAGGTCGCTCCATTTCGTTATTGTACCGTCTTCACCATATATTTCGGCAAGTTGGGGAATCGTAATTTTATCAATAGGTGTATCGTGATGAACATAAACAGCGAGGGCATCGTACCCGACAATAAATTCCTGCGGGACTTTACCGGTATTTTGCGTCGCGAGTTCTAACTCTTTCGGTTTGATTTGACGACTACAGTTCGCGATATCCACGGTGCCATTAATAAGCGCAGCAACCCCTGTACCAGACCCGCCACCTGACACCTCTACAGAGGCAGTACTGGTGATCCCCGTGTACATTTCTGCCCATGCTTGTGCCAAGTTCACCATCGTATCTGAACCTTTATTTTTGATGGTAACATGTGCTGCTGCTTTACTCGTGACACCTTCGCTATCTTTAGGAGAACAACCGATGATAGTAAAACCGCACGTCAAAACCACCAAAATACATATCAGTGTGTAACTTACCCGACTATTTTTTTCCATCAATCTGCCTTTCCTTCTGGATTCTGTCATAAATTATAACACCCAATTGTTACGAAAATAAGACAAAATTCGGATTTTTTGTAATTTGCTGTTACTGGATAAAAAGAGGAGCAGTTCCTATACCTTCACAGTCTAAATCATGACTTGCGCAAACAGACGATAAATCGCCTTACTACAAACATTGAAGTGCATACGCTTATTTAGACCACAATTTCGCAAAGTTAAGATAAGGTTCTTCGTTGAAATTCCATAGGTGTCAAATACCCTAACGCTGAATGTGGGCGTTTCTGATTATAGACTTGTGTGATAAACTGTCCGATGCGATCTCTCGCCTCGGTGATGTTTTGATACTCATTGATGTCAACTTCTTCCTCTTTGAGCGTGCGGATGAGTCTTTCAGCATATCCGTTCTCCCAAGGCCGTCCGCGACGGGCGACGGAAATCTCAACACCATGTGCTTGGAGTGTTGCGATATAAGTTTTTGAAAGATACTGCACGCCTTGATCGGAATGATGAATCTCCGGGACGCTGTGGCATAATGCCTCTTTCAGCGGTTTGAGCGTCAGAGATTGGGTCAAGTGCTGACTGATCTGCCACGCTTTGATCATCCGAGTGAAAACATCCATGAGCAGGCAGAGGTAGATGAAACGTCCCTTGAGACGCACATAGGTAATATCTGCCACCCAGACCTGATCCTGATGAGAGACCTCAAGGGTTTCAAGCAGGTTGCGCCACGGTTTCTCCCCTTGAAGCGATCTTGTTGTTCGACACGCACGCTTCACGGAGACCAAGAGATCATTGTCTTTCATCAACCGAGCGACGCGTCGGGTGCCAACGCTGTATCCCTGACGCACGAGGAGCTGTGTGATACGTCTATACCCGTATCTCGGATACGCGCCAGCAAGTTTCTCTATTTCAGCGCGCAGAACCGCTTCGGATGGATCCGCTTTCGGTTGATAATAGAAACTGCTCCGGTTGATGCCGAGGATTTCACAAATATCTCGCACGGAATGCTCCTTGCGCAATGCCGAAATGTAGCATCGCTTCTCAGATAGCGTTAGTCCAACTCCGTCAATAGTTTTTTTTGGATGTCTAAAGCCACCGCCATCCTCCCAACGAGCTGCTCAAGGTGGGCGATACGCTTCTCAGCATCACTCGACTGCTTATCCGTAGACTCAAATAACGAGGACGCATTTTCAAGGAGGTGTCGCTTCCACTCTGAGAGTTGATTTTCGTTGAGATTATGTCGCCTACAGACTTCTGCTTGGGAAGTCGCACCACTGAGGACTTCAAAAACAAGTTCCGCTTTAAACTCAGGGGTGA
>PYIY01000161.1 GCA_003635195.1 Candidatus Poribacteria bacterium
GATAATCGATATAGTCGTTTCCATCGGCATCCCAAAAATGCGCGCCTTTCGCGCCTGCGATCATAACCGGTCTCGGTGGTTGGCTCTGTTTATGGGGTTGCCCACCGCCGACCAATGCGGCTCTGGCGCGTTTCTGCCACGCGAGCGATTTTTCAAAACTTCGTCCCATCGTGAAACCTCCAATTTAATAACCTATGCGTTAGGGATCCGCGTTAATTTCAATTATTTTAACACAATTTGAGATTTGATTGGAGAATTTCTTGAAAAATTGCCTGATTTTATGCAATAATAAGATAACTTAATGTGTTGCGGACAGGATTTATAGCAAGTCTCGGAAAAGAGGAAGGCATAAAAAATGGCAGTACATCTCTTAAGTGATGCGCAGATGCGGCATTTCATCGTGAACGGGTTTGTGACCGTCACAACCGAATTGCCAGCGCAATTTCACGATGCAGTCTATGAAAAGACGATAAGTGTCTTTGATAAGGAAGGGAATCCGGGTAATAACCTTTTACCAAGGATACCAGAGATCCAAAATGTTTTTGATGACCCGAATGTTAGCGGTGCGTTGACAAGTCTGCTTGGTGAGGACTACTATATGCAACCACACCGCCATCCGCATTACAACCCACCCGGTAGTGGTGGGCAAGGGATGCATCAAGATGGTGGGAAACGGTGGTCACACCATACGCGCAGGCTACTGGTTTTCTATTATCCACAAGATACACCCATTAAACTCGGGCCGACAGGTGTCGTACCGATGAGCCACTACTTTAGCACAGGTGAGGGGTCGGGGGTCTCACCGGAACGACCTATTACAGGTGAAGCGGGAACGGTTGCATTCGCAAACTATGACCTATGGCATCGGGCAATGCCTAACAGCAGCGAGAAGAAACGTTATATGATGAAATTCCTCTACGCCCGGATGTCAGAACCGGAAGCACCCACCTGGGCAAACAAGGAGACAGAATGGGCAAATGGAACGCCTGTGGGCCCCACTGAACATCAAGAGATGTTCCGCCACCTCTGGAACTGGCATCGAGCAGTGGAGGATAGCGACACAAACGGAGCATCAAATGGCGAATCGCTGTCAGATTTGATCAGTTCGCTTAACAGCACGTCTGAATCGACTGGGTTACAAGCGGCTTATGCATTGCCTCAATTTGGAGAGAAGGCGGTGCCTGCTTTAGTCCGGTGTCTGCAAGAAGAATCGGATACAACGCGTCGAAACGCCTGTTATGCGCTTAATGCAGTCGGAGCTGCCGCTGTTGAGCCCCTACGCGATGCGTTGAAAGATGCCTGTGAATATACGCGGGATAACGCTGCGGAGGCACTCGGTGATTTAGGAAACAAGGCGAAACCGGCTGTGCCAGCACTGGTTGAGACGCTCACAGACGAATCGGGTTCTGTACGTTCACACACAGTAGAGGCGTTAGGCACAACGAGTCAATCGAGTTCGATCGCTGTTCCGGATCTTATAAAGGCGTTGGAAGATGAAAATGAAGGCGTACGCCGAAATGCGGTGTTCGCGTTGGCGAGGATTGGTGAGCACGCTGCGGATGCTGTTGAAGGGTTGCAGAATGTGCTGTTTGACGCGAACCGCTATATCCGTGGTGATGCTGTGTATGCGCTGTATCGGATCGGGACCCCAGCGGCAAAGTCGGTGTTGCTGCGTCATCTACAAACGACGCGTTGGTGTCCGATAACCTCACGGGAAAGCACGTTTTAGAGAAAGATTGGAAGATTGGAAGGGCATTCTTCCGTCCTTCCATTCTTCCGTCCTTCTATTTTTGTATCTCCGACTTTTTCGATCTGCTACGTAAAGAATTCTTCGTTATGCGGACGGACATCCACCTCAAAAGTCCATGCGCTTCTCTCTTGTTGTATTAAAGCCCAATAGGTATCGGCGATTGCATCGGGTTCAAGGAGCGGTTCATTTTCACTGAGCTTATAGCGTTGTCGCACACCCGGTGTATCAATAACGCCATCAACAATAACATGGGCGACATGGATGCCGTGCGGCCCGACCTCGCGTGCGAGTGCGGATGCTAAGCCTCGCGTTGCGAACTTAGCACTGCTGAACGCCAACGCGCCCGCTCTGCCGCGTACAGCAGAGGTCGCCCCTGTAAACAGAATGTTCCCGCCCCCTTTTTTAAGCATCCCCGGCACGACCTGCTTTGAACAGAGGAACCCGCCGAGGGTACAGACACGCCACGCCCCTTCAAATGCTTCCGGTGTGAGGTCGGCGAAACTGCCCCACGCTGCGTTTCCAGCATGATTCACCAAGATGTCGGGATCGCCGAGTTCTTCTCGAATACGATCGAAACTTCGATCCACCTGTTCAGGCTCGGTAATATCCGTCGGGATCGGGATAGCTGTGCGTCCAGATTTCGCCAATCGCGTGGATAGGTTTTTAATGTAGGCGGATGAGCGCGATAGGAGTGCTACGTTACATCCCTCTTCTACAAATTTACGGGCGAGTGCAGCCCCTAAACCGGGACCGACACCTGCAATAACTGCTATTTTTTCCATCTTTTAATTTTTCCTTGCGGGTAAAGAACGTGAACTATCAAGAACGTTCCTTAAACCGTCGTACAGCGCATTATTCGTGTCTGAGTGCGTCAATCGGATGAAGTTTTGCGGCTTTCCATGCCGGATACGCGCCAAAAAAGATGCCCACTAAAGCACTGACAACAAAGGAGAGTATTCCGTACATCGGTGAGACAAGGGTTCGCCACTCCCAGAAAGATGTAACGAGTTCTGCGCCGCCTATACCGACCCCAATACCAACGATGCCTCCGATGAGTGCGAGACTTGTGGACTCAACGAGGAACTGCGCGAGGATATCGGAGCGTTGTGCGCCAACGGCTTTGCGTAACCCAATTTCTTTCGTCCGCTCCGTCACAGAAACGAGCATAATATTCATAATCCCGATGCCCCCGACAACTAAGGATACAACAGCAATCCCTAAAATCAGGTTGGTAAAAGTTTGGTTTGATTCTTCGAGTGTCTCCATAAATTCTGCTTGGTTCCGGACGTGAAAGTCAGATTCCTTATTTGGGGCAATTTTGTGTTCCTTTCGGAGCAATTCTGTTACCTCGGTTTCTGCTGCCTCAAGGAGTTTGCCATCATTTGCCTGTATACTGATGCTTGAGAGATAGTCTTCACCAAAAACGCGCTTCATAGCGGTTGAATAGGGAATGAAAACTTGGTCATCGGGGTTGCGCCATCCGCTGGCCCCTTTCTCTTTCATAACACCGACGACGTGAAAACCGACACCTTTAATTTTGACGGTTTGGCCGACGGGTTCTACGGTTTCAAAGAGATCGTCAACAACGGTTTTACCGAGCACACACACACGATCGCGAGCTCTGATCTCACTGTCGAGAAAAAATCGACCCTTTTCAACCGTAAAATTCGCCGTGACGAGGTACGCTGGCGAGGTGCCGACGATAGTTGTGTTCGTATTTTTATTGCGGAACTTTACCTGTGCGCGGCTGCTTACTTCAGGGGTAACATACCCAAAAGTTTGTCCGCGTTCCTGTAACGCCTCCATGTCTTTGACAGTGAGGCTTCTCCGTGCGTCAGCGGACCCCCGTCCGCGAAACCTGCTTTGTCCGGGACGGACGGCGAGAATATTCGCGCCTAATGTTTGAATCCGTTCGGTGACATCTGCCTTCGCGCCCTCACCGATTGAGGTGGTGGTTATAATCGCGCCGACCCCAATAATTACGCCTAACATTGTTAATAGAGAGCGGAGTTTGTTTGCCAACAAAGCACTGAATGCGTTTGCAAAACTTTCAAGGATACCCATAGCGTTCTCTCCTATGTGTTTTCGCCTTTTTAAAACCTACGAAAAAGTCATAGTCTCTATCGTCCACGCCCGCCAGTCATTCGCCGCATTGTGGAAGCTGGATTCATCATGCGTTGCCGCCACTCTGCACTGCGACCCCCACCTTCACCCGGTGTAAAACCGCCGATTGCGATGACATCACCCTCAGTGAGTCCAGAAATGACCTCAATCTTGTCATAACTGCTAACACCGGTTACGATAGGTTGAGGTCTCCCAGGCATTCCGTCTGCGCCGACGATCCTGACCATTTTCCTGCCACGCATATCAAGGACGGCTTCGACTGGCACGGTAAGGATGTCTACTCTGTTAACAGCCGAGATTTGGACAGTGGCATTCATACCGGGTTTGAGAAACGGCATCTTCGCATCTTCGGTCTCTGCGGGTTGCGTTTGGGTCGGTGTTTCTTCTGCGGGTGCTTCCTCAAAGAAGCCGCCGAACAGTCCACCCGAATCATCGTCATCCGTTTCCGGTTTCGCTTCGGCTGCGTCAGATGCTTCTGATTGCTGTGCGGGTTGTTGTGCGGTAGGTTCTGCGGGTGTGGGTCTTGAAGGTGTTCCATCCGTCTGACCCCCTTCCGCTTGGCGTTGTTGACGCATTGCGCGGAAACGTTCGCGTTGTTCGTCTGTCATATTTGCGAAATCTGGTCGACCGCCGCCCTGTCGATCACCACCGCCCCGTCGACCTTCTGCCCCTCGCATCATTCCCTGACGCGGCCCGGCAGCTGCCACATTTTTCAACTCGGAGGTTACTTCAAATGTTGTCACATTCTGAAGTGCTCGTCCTTGGGGCGCAATCTTCAAGACTTCACCCTGAAACGGAGTATCGGGATAGGCTTCGACGGTAATTGTCACAGGTTGTCCGATTTGGACTTTGCCGATGTCGGTTTCATCGACCTCGGTCACGACGTAGACGGTATCAAGGTCTGCCATGGTGACGATCGCCTGTCCTTCAGTTGAGGAGAGTGAGGAGAGGCGCGAAGTGATTACCTGCCCTTCTTCAACCAGTTTGTCAAGAATCGTTCCAGAGATGGGTGCCTTGATAACCGTATCGTCATACTCAATTTGACGGAGTTCCAGCTGTGTTTGGCTGCGTTTGACAGATAAACGTGCGGTTTCGATATCGCGTTCCTTTCGGGTAATTTGTTTCCGATTGGCTTGTGCGAGTTTTAATGACTCTTCAGCCTGTACGATCCGTTGTTCCTGAAGTTTAATATCCATATCTCGCGCGGCTTCAGCCTCAACGCGTTCATTGGCGAGTTCAAGATTAAATTCGGCCTTCTTGATGTCTGCTTTCCCCAATTCAAGCTCGGCTTCAGTCGCGGGTTTCTCCACCAAGTTCAGGTTTTCGACAGATGACTGATGCCGCGCCTGCGCCGATTTAAGTTGTGCGTGTGAAGACTCTAATGCAGCTTGCGAAATGAGTTCTTTATCGTAAAGTTTTTTATTTCGTTCATGCTCTGCACTTACCAACTCTAAGTTTGCCTTGTCCTGATCCAAAGAGGCTTGCGCACGCCGTCTATTTTCGTCTCGGACCTCATCAGAGGTGAGCAATTTATACCGAATATTGGCGATGTTAAGGCCGTTTTCAGCATCCATTACGCCACGTTTGTTAGCTATTTTCTCAAGACGGATATCTTCCTTGAGCTGGATGAGCCGTTGCTGTGCCTCAGCGAGAGATTCCTGTGACTGCCGGATCTGAATGTCGGATTGTTCCCGCTGGAGTTGAATGTCGATTTCCGCCTGTTCCAAGCGCGCTTCGGCAGATTGTAAGTCGGCTTGTGCTTGTTCCAAACTAATCTGGACGTAGGTCGTCTCAACCACAGCGATGATATCGTCCTTCTCAACGTAATCACCCGCGTCAACCTTGAGTTCCAGAATCTTTCCGCTCGCTTTGGAACTGACTTCAACAATATTCAAGGGTTTTATAGTGCCTGTTGCCTCAATTGTCACTGCGATGTTCCCGCGCGCAACGGTCGCTGTCTTTACTGCTGACGCGTCAGCAGTGGCTGCATCATCTTTGGTTGCAAATACGATGCGCCCTACAACGACCGCAATCGCGACAACGAGCACGATTGCCCCAGCAATTGTAATAATTTTCCACTTTCCCATCACGAATTACCCCCTTCTGATAGAGTTATCAGTTGTCAGTTCGCTTCCACTGAAGACTTTTTTATTTAGTCAAATCTGAGAGAGAAAAGTTCGTTGTTTTGTTTTACAAGCGCGGCATATCAACGGCACTATCTCTGCGCTCGTGCATATTCTTTTCCATTGCCTCAGGGTAGCGATCAGGCAGATGTGAGACATCGTTGAGTTTCTGAAGTGCGTCGCCTTCAAGTCGCCACCCGGCTGCACCGAGATTATCGCGCAGATGTCCTGCATGCCGTGCGCCGACAATCACCGAAGTCATCGCTCGTTGCTCAAGCACCCATCGCAGGGCGACTTGTGCCGGACTCTGTCCGATTTCTTGAGAAATATCAAAAAGCGTTTGCAGCGTCTCATCGGCATTGTCCGCGAAATAGCGTTGTGGATATGCCCATCCTTCCTCTGACCGAGTACCGCCCTGTGTGCGTTCGCCCGGCTTGTATTTCCCAGAAAGAAATCCACCGGCTAACGGACTCCATACGACTACGCCTAACCCTTTAAGTTCACAGAGCGGGACGAGTTCTTGCTCTATATCTCGGACAACGAGACTATATTGCGGTTGATAGCAGGCGAACCGTGCCCAACCGTGGACATCGCTGACCCATAACGCTTCGGATAACCGCCACGCTTGGTAGTTGCTACATGCTGTATAACGAACCTTGCCTTGCCGAACGAGATCGTCCAGGGCGCGAAGCATTTCCTCTAAAGGTGTCTGCGTATCGACGTGGTGAATATAGTAGATGTCCACATAATCCATCTGGAGGCGTTTGAGGCTATCGTCAATCGCTTGTATAATATGTGCGCGGGACATTCCAGAATCGTTGGGACCGGTGCCCATTGGATTAAAAAACTTCGTTGCGACAACTGCATCGCGCCGTCTACCTTTGAGTGCCTTGCCGAGGAGTACTTCGGATTCGCCATCGGCATAAGAGTTCGCCGTATCAAAAAAATTGACCCCGGCATCCAAGGCGAGATCCACCATACGGTTCGTCTCTGCCTCATCAGCACCGTGCCCAAAGGTCATCGTCCCTAAGCAGATTTCGGAGACTTTGAGTCCACTTTTTCCCAATCGTCTATATTCCACGCTTATTCCTCCGTCCATTTGGCATTATCTTCTTGAAGAATCAGATACCTTTCACCGGAATCGTCCGTCCTTGATTCATGCTTCCAATCAACGAATCCCAAACTTTCATAAAGTCGCGCGGCGGCTTCATTTTTCCTATCATGGCTCGTTGCAATCCGCTCAACTTCTGGATGTAATTTCAATCTGCGTATCACTTCAACCATAGCAGCTCTGCCATATCCTCTCCTTTGAAACTTTTCGTCTATCATCAAGCGTAAGATGAAGCCGCGGGCATTGCTAAGGCCATACATTACAAATCCTACCATGGATGGATTCGCTTGGTAATGGGCATCTGCGTCATAGATGCCGAAAGGATGATATGTTGGACTGACAGACGCTTGGGCAAGGGAGTATATATTGGGGGCAACGAATCCCTTTTGATGATTAGCTACCCTTAGCGAAATACACTCATCAAGATTCTCCGGCGTGATGGGTCTGAGGGATACTTTTGCCATTCAGCTTCCTTTTTAACGACTGTAGATTTTACATAACAGCAACGGTTTCACCTTCTGAACGGAGTCCTGCTTCATAGACCTTCATCACTTCCAGTGCAAACTCAAGCGATCCTTGTTCTGCTGATGTGCCTTCCAGAATACAATCACAGAAATAGCGCATCTCTTGGTAGAAACCTTGGACGAAAAGCCCTTTGTTTTCGAGTGTGCCAAGACTGAATTGCGGCTCCCAGACGACAGCACCACTCTCAAAACCTTCAGGGACATAACTGGTACTACCGCTATAATTGAAAGGCATGCCGCGCTGTAGCAGTACGCGGTTATTGTTCCGAATTTCGGCGTGGCAGCCATCACCAAAGAATTGATAGAGTTCGGAAGGTTGTCCGTGCCTCGCGCCATCAGCGAGATGAAAGTTTCCGAGTGCGCCGCTCTCGTATTCCAAGATACATGCACCGCCACCGCGCGCGCCCCGGCGAACGGTTACAGCAGAGACGTTCCCACCAACTGCCACCATCAGCGATAACGGATGGCAACCGTTTTGAAGCCAATTTGTATGTGCTTTCTCGCGCAGCACCCGTTTCCCTTCGCTCGGTATCTGCATCGGATAAACCGCTAAGAGGCTTCGCAAGGGACCGTATGCCTCCGTTCCGAAGATTTCGATAATCTTCTGTGTCGCTGGCATGAACGCTTTTTTGAATCCGACAACAACAACGCGATCTTTGCGATGACGAATCATCTCCCGCACCTCGTCAGCGAACATTCCGGGTGGTTTTTCCAGCCAGACATGCATCCCCGCGTCTAACGCTTCGCAGGTCAATTCGGGATGCAAGCGTGGCGGCGCGCAGAGAAAGATGGCATCCAATGCCTCGTTCCGAAACATCTCCGCCATACTCGGATAACACGCTTTAACGCCGTACTGTTCTGCCGTGATGCGGGCGCGGTCGAGGTCAAGGTCGCAAAATGCTTTTAGCCGGATTGGGAGAAATGTTAGCGTCGGTAAGACGTTCCGATAGCCGTGTGAACCGACACCGACGACTGCGACATTCAACCGCGCCTCAAATTCTCTCTGATAACTCATATTTTTACTTTACCTTGCGGTTAAGACACAGGGGTTGCGGATTTGACGTTCCTTTCCATAGATCCGCTTTCCACTTCGTTCCAAGCTACGTACTTGAGGCTAATTTTGTCCGATTCTTTAATTTTCTCTGCGGTTAAGGCACAGGAATTACGGAAGTACGTCATCAAGATAGGCATCCAGATCGCTTTTCATTTTCTGCAATTCCCCTTGGTCAATGTACATCATGTGCCCTGCCTGATAGTAAGCCATCGTGATGTTATCCTGCAAGGATGCATCGAGTCCGAGGTGGCTGAAGGTATATTCCGATGCCAAAAACGGCGTTGCCAAGTCGTAATAACCGTTCGCAACAAACACCTTCAAGGCGGGATTAATAGTCATCGCTGAGCGCAAAGTATCGGCGACGTTGACGTATTCGTTCTGATGATCGCCATAGTTCCACGGATGGACACGTCTGCTCAGGATTTCATAGGGGAGATCCGAATCGAATTCGAGTTCGTCGCGGACGTAAGCGTTGAGCGTCGCAGTATACGCACCTTGAACGACTGCGGAACTTGGGTCATACTCATAATTTTCGCCTGCTGAATCGCGGTCAATCCCCTTGTATCGACTATCAAATCTGCCGACTGTCCGTGCTTCATCGCGGAGTAGTTCCTTACAAAACCGAGCGATATTAATTCGCAAGTCGGTACGTTCAATATATTCCGGCGTTAACCCAGTATAACTTGCGAGTTTTTTAACAATGTCAGCACGTTGTGCGGACGGTATAGCACTCCCTTTCATGAGTGCTACGGTGTAATCACCTATCGCAAATTCTCTGACTTCGTCAATGAAAGTTTCTAATTGCGTATCGGTTTCGCCTAATTTGTTATGGTAAAATGCTGTCGCTGCATAGGTCGGCAGGAAGAGGATATAGGGGAGATCGTTGCCGGGTGCGAACCGAATTGTCTGGAAATTGAGGACGACCGAAACGAGCATAATGCCGTTAAGGTAGGTGCCGTGCCGTCCTTGAAGGTAACCCGCAAGTCCACCAGCACGCGTTGTTCCATAACTCTCGCCGATGAGGAATTTCGGGGATCCCCAGCGTTTATAGCGTCCCAAATAGAGGAGGATAAAATCGCCGACCGACTCAATATCTCTCTTGAACCCGTGGAACTGTTTCGCTTCTTCACCCGGTACGGCTCTGCTAAACCCCGTGCTGACGGGATCGATGAAAACGAGATCGGTTTTGTCTAAGATAGAACACTCATTATTGGTCAGTTGATAGGGCGGTTGCGGCAATTCGCCATCATCGTCGGGTTTGACGCATCTCGGTCCGAGGACTCCGAGATGCAGCCACACGGACGAGGAGCCGGGACCGCCGTTGAATGAGAAAGTTATCGGACGCGTAGAAGGGTCTTCTACATCATCGCGCGTATAGGCGATAAAGAAAACGGCTGCTTTCGGTTTTTCGCCTTCTTTGTCAACCTCTTCTTTGAGGATAAGCGTGCCTGTTGTTGCGGTGTAACGGATCTCCTCACCGTTAATAGTAACGCTGTGGTGCGTCACTGAGAGTTTATCCTCAGGTATATCGTCGTTTTTCTCTTCGTCCTTGGTTTCTTCAGATTCTTTTTTTTCTTCTTCGCTCATATTGAATTCCTCTCTATTTTTCAGTGGTAAGATTTGGCATATCGCCTTTAAACGCATTATAGCATATTTTGCAGAAACGGGTGTGACAATTTTTTGTTGATTTTGGGTTGCTTAACGGCTATATCTGTAGTATACTTTGGTAAAAGAAATCGTGCTGCACAAAGGAGATATCAAAATGGCTGATCAAGATTTTCGGGAACGGGTTCTCGAAACCTTGTCACGGATCGAGGCACAAGCGAGAGAAAACAATGCCCGTTTAGAAAAACGGCTTGATTCTCTGGACACGCGTGTAGGGGCTCTGGAACGCGATGTAGGATGGATAAAGGGAAAATTGGAAGGTAAGCAAGAAGGCAGCAGTAAAGTGTTAACTGTCCTGACTGTATGTACTGCCGTTGGAGCCGCAATTATAGCTCTTATTGCCTTGTTGAACTAAACGTCCGCCTTTGAACCTACTCCTAAAATTTGCTATCATCTCCCTATGCCAAAACTCAACCTTAAACCCACCCACAAAGCAGTCCGAGACTACTACGCCACGCTACGCCAATACGACAAACACAACGCCACACACGAAGGCGCGGTCAGTTCCCCACCAGATTTCGCCAATAAATTATCGAATTTTTAATCCATTCAACCGCGCTGGTCTAAACCACTTCTATGGAATTGGCTCCGTTGGTAATTCCAGACTTGTTACAACACCGAGTCCAATTCGCGACCCCATCTTTTTCACTTCAAATCGGGTGCCGACTTCCATGACTAACGGTAAGTTGAGTGTGAGCGTGACAGGTGCGTAGTCCCCCGGTGTGATAAGAGAGAGTCCTGACGGAAGTTTTAAATGCGCTGGCATGTCAACATTCCACAAATGGATATCGGGTCTATCATTTTCGATAAGCGGGATATGTGTACTGCTCTCTTCGTGTGTCAGCAGATAGATGAGCGCAGTGAATTCAGAATGTGATTTGATTGTTTTCGGTGGACAAAGCACCTGCCCAACAGACAACCAGTCAGGTTCAGATTCGACGCATACTTCATCCTCCCTTGTGCTGAGAACCCGCGTCTTGATTCTATCACCTTTACCAACAATATCTACGGCTTGACCAACGGCGAGTTGGCCTTGCACAATCTCACCACGTACAGATACCCGATCCTTTGTTTCTTCGATGATTTCATAGATTGGCATGATAAGCGGCAAACGCTCAGTATCCATCGGTGCTGGCATCGTGCGGTTCATCGCGAAGACCAGATCAACGATTGGCTGCCATTGTGCGGAGGTGATGCTATTGCCTCTGTAGTCTAATGCTTTCTGCGCATCACCGACGATTATCGGTGTGGTTTCTTCCCCCCATCCACACTCGCTTAGGAGTTCATTCATCTCCTGTAGACAGATGTCCAGCAGCTCATCGTCTTTTGAAATACCGCCTGTATTGAGAAAGGGGATGACTGTCGAGATGTGCATCTGGTGCGCGAGATTCAGATGTGCTTGAGACTCATCTGTGACCCCTTCAACCGCATTCACGACCCAGATCCCGCCCTGAATTGCGGGGGAACCGCTGATTAACATTTTGACGACATCGAGATGTGTTTCACAGTCGATCTGTGTATAGAGTTTGCCACTGGTTTCGTAGGCTATTGAACGGTAGGTGATGCCAACACCTTCTCGGATTGGGTGGTTAATAGGCGGCTGTGCTTCAAAGTCGCTGTCTCCGTTTGTGTGGATCGCGCCGATTCTTGAGACGACTTTCGCTATCGCCGCGGTCAATGTCGTTTTACCGTGCCCATCTGCCCCGAGGGTACAGATCGGCAGTCGGCGGTGCGTATTTTCTTTTTTGTCTGTCATTTCTTGTCTCCTGATGGGTGTCAACTTTTTATTGCAATTTCCGTTTTATTATAGCACAGAGTCAAGAATTAGACAATAATGTGACTGTAGGATCAGGGCATTGAGTTCCATATTCAGAGCAAACTCCGAGAAAAATATAACGGGCTTTGCTACAGACGCGCAGACTCACAGTCTATGCTACGCAAGAGCGTAGGATTGGGATACGAAAGGAACTTGTCAAACATCCCAAAGCGTGATAAACTATTAATGTTGATAAGGAATTTTAAATTGACAGTTACATTCGATTTATCCAAATAGACAGGAGATAGGAAAATGAAATCTACAAAAATAGTAATAGCACTTATCGGCTGTTTTGCATTGGGGATTTTCCTTTCTTGTACTTCGAGCATTAAACAACAAACCGGGCAAAGTGAAAATGTCTCTATACAGCCGAACCTTGAACAAATTGCCGAAATCGGGAAAGCCTCTACTGTCCATATCGGGAGTTTAAGCGTTGAGAGCCCACCTGCATTAGGTAGTGGATTCTTCATCGGGCATGATTTGATTGTTACGAACATCCACGTTGTTAGCCAAAGATCCTTTGATGGAGCTGTCAGTGTGGTTAAATTGGTTAATAAACCGACATGGTACACCGTCGAAGGGGTCGTGGCGAGTGATCCGAAATGGGACCTTGTTATCTTAAAGGTTGCGAAGGTGACAGGTGAAGATCCGCAAATTCTCTCGCTTGGAGATAGTGATACAGTGAAAGCGGGCGATAGCATTATAGTCATTGGCAATCCCAACCAAGGGAGGAAGCGTATCCAAGGTGATGTCTCAAAGGGGACAATAAGCCGGCGTACGCCTCATTTCTTTCGTGTGCAAGCGCGGAATGTTCGTTCGGGATATAGTGGCGGCCCTGTCTTAAACGTTCGCGGGGACGTAATAGGGATTATCTCCCGCGGTCACGGAGTAGGGGCAGGCTACGCTGTTCCTTCAAATCATCTCCAGGCATTGCTTAAGGATATACCAGCACAAACGAAATCGTTGGAAGAATGGCGTGAGGAACCTCTCATCCGTTACTACCAGGCAGCGTATAGAGCGGCGCTCGGGAAATTCGCAAGTGCTATCAAAGACTATAATACAGCGATTCGCCTCGCCCCGGATTTTGCTGATGCTTATATTAATCGTGCGGATACTAGGGAAGAGTTAGGAGACCTTGAGGGTGCGATCAAAGACTATAGTACTGCGATTCGCCTGGGGGCAGATTATGCCTTCGTCTATGCCAGTCGTGCCAAGGTGAGGTCTGATTTAAGTGATAATAAGGGTGCGATTGAAGATTATAATACGGCGATTCGTTTAAAACCGGAAGATAATCTTTTGGCTGCAATCTATGTAAATCGTTCAAGTGCAAAGGTTGATTCAGGTGATTACAAAGGTGCGATTGAAGACTGCAACGCTGCGATCCGTTTAAAACCACAAGAGGCTATTTTAGCTATAGCCTATGTCAATCGTGGAGAGGCGAAGTCTGATTTAGGCGATCATACCGGGGCGATTGAAGACTGCAACACAGTGATTGGTTTAAAACCGACAGACACCATTCTCGCTGGCGCTTATAACGTTCGCGGCAAAGCAAAGGCGAATCAAGGTGACAATATAGATAGCATCGTGGACTATAATAAGGCTATCCAGTTAGAGCCAGATCACCCGGAAACTTATTACAACCGCAGTGTTGCAAATGCTGCCTTGGGACATATTTCGGAGGTAGTGACCGACCTCAAAACTGCTCTGAAACTTTTAGAACAGGCGAATAGTATCTCAAAGTCGGCTGATGAGACAACGAGGGTCCACCTGAATGTACGTCCAGATCTCAAAGTCGATATTGAAAAAGCACTTCGCGGTTTGGAATAATGTTGTCCAAAATTTTGGAAATAGAAAATGTTAAACCAAAAGATTTATCATCGTAGCGAACTTGCATCCATCCTTAAACAAGCAAAGACTGACGGTACCGTTGTTGTGACGACCAACGGTTGTTTTGATGTGCTGCACTTGGGACATCTCCGGTATCTTCAGGCGGCACGCCAGCTCGGGGATTTACTTGTGGTTGCAGTCAATAGTGATAGCTCTGTCCGACAGCTCAAGGGTGAAAATCGTCCCCTTGTGCCTGAAGCAGAGCGCGCAGAGATGCTCGCCGGGTTGGCATGCGTCGATTATGTCGTCATCTTTCCAGAATTGACACCGATTGACCTGCTCTCCGAACTCAAACCGAGTATCCACGTTAAAGGTGGCGACTATAAACTGGAGCAACTCGTTGAAAGAGATGTTGTTGAGGCAAACGGCGGTAAGGTTGTCGTCGGTTTGAACGTTCCCGGTAAGTCCACGACCAATCTCATTGAAGTCATATGTGAACGGTATAAAGATACCCCATAATGCAATTTTAGAATGAATGCACTGAGGAGGCAACTATAGTCCAATGGAAATAAATGATTTATTACGTCCCGCTGACTTAAAGCCACAACTTGAGCGGCTTTTTGAATACTCAGGTCAAAAGATTTTGGCTATTGAAGACACATGGCCCCCCGAAAAAGGTACACCCGTCTTTACCGTCGCTGGCACCTACACGACGCGCGGCTGGACAGAGTGGACGCAAGGGTTCCAATTCGGCTCCGCTATTCTCCAATTTGATGCTACTGGCGATGAACAGTTCCTTGAGATTGGCAGACGGAACACGATTGAAAAGATGGCACCGCATCTCACGCACATCGGTGTACATGACCACGGGTTTAACAACGTCTCGACTTACGGCAATCTCCGTCGTCTGATGCGGGAGGGTGTGATTCCGCAAGACGATAATGAGATGCATTTCTATGAACTCGCGCTGAAAGCCTCCGCGGCTGTGCAAGCGAGTCGCTGGACCCGGATTAAGGACGGCACAGGATACATCGCCTCTTTCAACGGACCGCATTCGCTCTTTTCAGACACTATTCGCTCTCTACGGGTTTTAGGTCTTGGGCATACCCTCGGCGCAGTCCTGATGGGTGAAGGCGATGTCGCTATCAGTCTATTGAAACGCCTACTCCAACATTCGCAGACGACAGCAACCTATAACGTCTATTACGGCGAAGGACGCGACGCTTATGATATACGCGGACGAGTGGTGCATGAATCAATCTTCAATACGAACGATGGGAACTATCGCTGCCCAAGTACACAGCAGGGGTATTCACCCTTTACAACATGGACGCGTGGATTGGCATGGATCATCACGGGCTACGCTGAGCAGCTTGAATTCTTTGACACACTGTCTGAAGATGATCTCGAACCTTACGGTGGGTATGATTTGGCAACGGCACATATACGCAAAGCAGCAGAAGCCACCGCCGATTTCTATATTGAGAACACAGCGCAAGATGGCATCCCGTATTGGGATACCGGTGCACCCGGTTTAGCAGAACTCGGTGATTATCAGGCAGTTCCTGCAGACCCATTTAACGATCTTGAACCGGTGGACAGTTCCGCCGCAGCAATCGCAGCACAAGGGTTAATCCGACTTGGCAACTACTTCAGAAAGCACGGCGAAGCAGCGGCAGGAGATTCCTATTACCAAGCGGGTTTAACAGCAGCGAAAACGCTTTTCGCTGAGCCGTATCTCTCAACATCCGATGCACATCAAGGGTTGCTGTTGCATTCCGTATATCACCGTCCGAACGGCTGGGATTATGTACCGGAAGGCAGGAAGATTCCGTGTGGAGAGGCATCCATGTGGGGTGATTACCACGCCCGCGAACTCGCAGTCCTCTTATGGCGGGAGATAAAGGAAAAACCATATCTGACGTTTTTCTAACGTGTATATTGTAGGTGCGTATTGCCAGAGTACCCATAAGTGTCAATTTAAGAGAAAACAACCGTCGCAACCTCCAGACCGGTAGGTTCGGTTTCCCAACCGAACCGGATACTACGCGGAAACCTTGAAGACTTCAAAAACCTCTTGAATCCCGTAGGGTTTATTTGCTTGGGTGTTTCTTTAAGTATCTGTGTAGAAAAACGGGACCTCACAGAACTAAGCCCCGTAGGGGCGGCATCTGTTGATATCTATGACCAAAAATTAACGGAAAAATCCCTAAATTGACACCTATGGTGCGTATTGCCAGAGTACCTACAATGTAAACCAGATTAGGGGAAACAACCATGAGCGAAATCAAAGATATACAACAGCATCCAAAGGTTGAAATCGCTGTTGAGAATTTCGGTCCCATTGCCGAAGCGAGTATTGATTTGCGTCCGCTGACGGTATTTATTGGTCCCAGTAACACTGGGAAGACCTATTTTGCTACATTGGTGTATGCTTTGCACGGTGCCTTTAACGACTTATCTCATTCAAGTATTCTTTCCCCGCTTGTTGAGTCTGAAACAGTTGTGGATATACTAAGCGAGCTTTTGACTGGTCTTACCACGCCGAAAGGAGAAATTCAGGAGATACTCAACAAGTTAAATATAGTGGAGAGGCCTTTTAAGTTGTCGGATCTATCCAAAGAAATTCGCCAAAAATTAGGCACTATTACCAAAGATAAAGATTTTTTTAGAGAAGAATTGCGGAATGAGATCAAAAATTGTTTTGATTTGAATTCCATTTCAAAATTAATGCGATTGACTGGAGAACAACATAATAAATTAATAGTTTTACTGAAGGTAGATGAAAGAATTCAAGCATACTGGAGGATCAGTCTGAGGTATTCTGAAGCAGAAGTTGATTTAGATAATTTTTTATTTTCTTTAGATAGCCCAACTTATGACGACATGATTCTTCTTCCTAAGGGATGGTCGGCTTCTGGGGAATTACTCGTTGATGATAATAGAGTTCTCATAAGAAACTTTGATTATCCACTAGCACAAAGTAGGTATTATTTGCCTGCCGCTCGGAGCGGCATCATGCAGAGTCACCGAATTATTGCAAGTTCCCTTGTTAAACAAGCTACCCGAGTAGGTATGGAACGCTCATCTGAACTTCCCACTATGTCAGGTATAATGGCAGACTTCATAGAAAGAATTATCCTTTATGAAGAGGGCAAGGTCTCCAATGACGAAATGAAGCACCTTGCAGAAACATTGGAGTCAGATGTGCTTGCTGGACAAATACTTCTGAAACCCACACCAAGTGGGTATCCAGACTTTCGCTACCGGCCACACGGTATAGAAGAGGATATACGTTTAAACCAAACTTCATCAATGGTATCTGAACTTGCTCCTCTTGTCCTATTTCTCCGAAGTCTCGTTAACCCTGGAGATACACTCATCATTGAAGAACCGGAGGCCCACCTACATCCAGGTGCCCAAGCGGACATGGCCGTCATTCTCGCTCGCTTAGTCCGGGCAGGGGTTAAAGTGATCATAACAACACACAGTGATTGGATGCTGCAGGAAATCGGGAATCTGATACGCGCAGGAGAACTTGAAAAAGTTGGGAAAGAGGTTAGCAACTTGCCGATTTCTCTTCAAGAAGAGGATGTTGGTGTCTGGCATTTTCAAAAGAGTGGAAAGGTGGAGGAAATTCCATATGACCGTATCAACGGTGTGGAACCTATGGAATACTTAGACGTGGCTGAGGATCTCTACAACCGTTCGGCACGTCTCCAGAATCGACTCGAAGAAGTGAAGGATGACAGTGCGCGTGAATGAAAGTAGAGTTTTTAGTGAACTTCGGGTATGTTTCAATGAAAGCAGTCTGATCAATTCGTGCAGTGGAGAAGGATGCAACATTGACATGGCTGAGGTGCCATCTGAACGGGTAGTTGTAAATCTGGAGCATGAATTTGACATGCGAGGAAGGACAGAAAAACGGTGTGACCGACTTCTCTTCTTGATCCATCCTACTGAAAACAATCTTGTTGCAGCTGCGATCGAACTCAAGCGTGGGAGA
This sequence comes from Candidatus Poribacteria bacterium, assembly GCA_003635195.1. Taxonomy (GTDB): domain Bacteria; phylum Poribacteria; class WGA-4E; order WGA-4E; family WGA-3G; genus WGA-3G. The sequence goes on from PYIY01000161.1 coordinate 18,001, forward strand.
GCTGTTGAATCAGACGTAATTGAAAAGACAGAAAACAGTCTGAAATTTATTGCTCAAATTGCCCCAGTTTCAATCCGTGCACAAATTATCTATACACCTGTTCTATTTGAAGGTCGAGGTGTTAAGTGGACGAATCCTAAAGGAGCAAGGCAACTGAAAGTATTCATCCACGGCAAGTGGTTGCAAATTCTGACGGGTCGTTGTGGCAGACCGCGAAATTTGGCAGACGTGCTGTTTGGATAAGATTAACTTTAAGCGATAACCTCCTCAACCTGTCCTGTTTCCAATGAACGGTTCGCAGCGAGGGTGACAGCAAGGCTCTTTACAGCATCAGCGTAGGAGGATAGCACTAACCCTTGATCGTTTGCGTCAACAGCACTGATGAACTGCTCGACCTGTCGGAAATAACCGGCTTCTGCACCCGTGAAGTCAATCCCTTCACCACCAATCTGACCCCGCAACCCAAGGTCGTGTGTAAGTTTGAGATAGAGATCGTCGCCGACTAATTCGGTTGCGAAGTTGTCGTGTGCGCGAGCGACACAGGTGCTGGTAATACTGCCTACCGCGCCGCTTTCAAACTGCATGTTGCAAACGGTACATTCCTCAAAATCGGCGATCCCATCGGACACACCTTTGATACCGTAGGCGTGAACACTTACCACATCACCGAGGAAGTAGCGGATGAGGTCAAAGACGTGCGTCGTCTGCTCCACCATCTGTCCGCGGGATACGTCATACTTTCCCCACCACGGGTGATTCGCCCCCATCCTTGTGAGAAACCGTCCAATCCCCATTGTAAGTTTCTGATCGCCGACTAATTCCTTCGCTTTCGCCGTAATATCGCTATACCGCGCCATATAACCGACTTGATTGATAACGCCTGCGGAAGCAATTGCATCGCGGGCATGTTGAGCTGTTTCCAAGTCTTGTGCAACCGGTTTGGCAACGAAAATTGCCGCACCTGACGTTGCTGCATCGGCAACTTGTGTCGTGTGTGCACCCGGAGGGATACAGGTAAACACGACATCGGGTTTCTCTTTCTGTAGCATCTCAGTGTGGGCGGTATATGCAGTAGCATTTTCTTCAGCAGCGATAGCAGCAGCGCGTTCGGCGTTTATATCACAGACCGCTGCAATCGGACGTTCAAGTTGTTTAAGGCTTCGGCGGTAGCTTCCAGCAATACCGCCAACACCAATAAAAGTGATTTTCATATCAATCTCCTATTTTTCGTTAAAATATGGAAGTAGGTAGAGTATCTGACCCTACGTCCTCGGTTAATCATCTGCTGGGGCTACGTTACCCAATAGTTCTTCGTCTGAAACGGTTTGGAACCGCGCTTCAGGATTTCTCAGTACCAAGCCGCGTAGGTCTGTCGTAATCGCATAGAGTGCGGGCATTACAAACAGCGTCATCGTGGTTGCGAGCGCGAGCCCGAAGATGATTGTGTACGCCATCGGCATCCAGATAGGCGACTTGCCACCTAACCCGATTGCCATCGGAATCAGTCCGAAAATCGTCGTCACCGTGGTGAGAACAATTGGACGCAATCGGAGACTGCTGCCTTTCAGAATAGCGTGCCACTTGTTATACCCCTTTTCTCGGTACTTGTTAATGAAGTCGATAAGCACAATGGAATCGTTGACCACAATCCCTGAGAGCGCGACGATCCCAAACATAGCGACGATGCTAAGCGTTGCATTGGAAAGGAGCAATCCGACCATCGCACCGATCATACCAAACGGAACAGCAAACATAATGATAATCGGTTGTATAAATGACCTGAAT
>PYIY01000162.1 GCA_003635195.1 Candidatus Poribacteria bacterium
ACAGAGGATTGTGAGCCAGAGCATAATATTCAGGACAGGTAGGCGTGCTTGTATAGCGGCATACCCGCCGCCGCCTCGCACAATGTTATTTGAGGCGTACAGCAGGTCATACATAACGAATTGATAGTTCCATGCCCGACAGAGGAGTGTTACACCAACGAGTGTAAATAGATGTGCCTTGACGTTGAAAGGCGGACGGAACCGGAACTGGCTGGTATCCCCTGTGATTAATCCATGGAAAAAATAGATGACGGTTGCAAATATCGTCACCAACATAAAGATGCCGAAAAGCGTTCCACAGATATAGCGCCACAAAGGCATTTCAAAGACGTAGAAAGCGACATCTTTTTTAAAGATCGGATCGCGTGCGGGGGACGCGAAAAACGCCTTTTGTCCGGGTTCTATTTGGACATTCGTGTTCAATCGGATTGCATTTTCCAGTATGGCTTCAACGCGTGCCTCCTGATTTGTGCCATCTATCTGAACGTTGACTGGGTCTCCAACTTTTATATTTTTTGCTTGGAGTTCCAATTGTGAGACAGGTATTTCGTTTGCGTCAATAGTTCCTTCCACGCTAATAGAGGTGGCAGCTGGGAAAACGAGTTCATCAGAATTGAAGAAACGTAGATAAATCTCCCATCGATCACTTGCGGTATAACCCATCAAGATACTGAAAAGTATCGCGAGGAGTGTAAGTCCACCGTAAATCATTTTTCGCGTGGCACCGGGATCGCTTGAGGTGCCGCCTGCGAATTCAGTACCGCCCATAAAAGCCGGACTTAGATGTGCTGGCGTGAATCGATAGATTAAGAGGAGGTTTATCAAAAGAATAGTTAAATAGCAGACCCCAACCACTGCCCCAACAAAGATTTTCGTTCCCAGAATTTTAGTGAAAACAGGTTTATAGTCCACCATCTCAAACCATAGAAAATCGGGATAGAGGTTAACCCAGAGGGCACCAAGTCCACCAACAACAGCGAGGATGACGACAGTGATAACAAAACGTTTGGTTCGTGATTCCATATTTTTATTAGTTATTAGTTATTAGTTGTTAGTTGTTAGTTAAAGAGGATTTCTGTGGTGGATACAGTCAACGTGGCTGCGACAGGTCTTCGACTCTTAACTTATAACTTATAACTTATAACTAAAAACCATTCCCTCCTGATAACTAATTTAAAATGCTTGCCCAAGCCCGAAGTGATATTTTATACCCGGTTCCAATCGGGTAAGGTCTGTATTCCGTGCTGCGGCGAAGTCCACTGAAAACAGTCCGAGTCGTAGTCGCATCCCGATGCCAACAGCGGCTTTAACATCGTCAAGTCGAATGCGATTTTTTTCTCGGACGATGATATCAAATGGATTCTCTGGTCCGTACTGCCAATCTGACCATGCGCCACCGAGATCCGCAAAAACAATACCGCGGATCCCACCGAGTGTCCATCTGACGGGCCATCCGAAGTGAAGCACATCTATCAAAGGGATACGGACTTCCAAGTTGAGGAGTCCAATGCGAGTGCCGACTAACTCTTCATAATTGTAGCCGCGTAAAGTATCAATTCCGCCGAGATAGAAATAGGATTTGTCATCACCAAAACTGCCGCCGAGTAGCAAGCGGACTGCGATGGTAGAACGCCTGCCAAGCCCAAAATAGCGTCGTGCGTCAAAAACAGCGTTTGTGAGTGACAACTCACTGCCGAGTGTTGGGAAAGATTGTTCAAGCTCAATGCGATAGCGTGAACCTGTATAGGGTGCCCACTCTCTCCACATTGTTGTATCACCGACGAAAGCGATGGACCCCATTGTGAGTAAACCTCTATCGTCATAGGGGTCAAATGTTCGGCTTGTCTGGAAGTTGTAGGAAAACGGTTGTGAATACATTGAGAAGTCCAGATCAAGTCGATGGTATCTATCAAATGGATAATTGAGATACACACCGAGCCCGGTAATCCGTTGTAGGATACCGCGTCTTCGCTGGATGCTACCCAAAATATGGTATTCATGATAATTGTAAATCATCGCGCCCATATCCGTGCGATGGGTCAAAAACCCGTATTGTGCAATGAAATCCGGTGCGAGATAGCTGGATTGGTTCATCACACTGACCCCGATACGATGGTTGCCCAACATATCGCTGCCGACGATTTGTACCGTGCTTCTCAGAATCCCGTCGGCACCGAGACTGAAATCTGGGAAGATCGCATCTAAAGCGAACGAGGATTTTGTATTATACTTCCGCTTGGCTATTCTATAGTTCTGTGGTTCTTCCGCCGTTAAAATAACGGAAGGTTCTGACAAATCCGTAGCCTCAGCTTTTTCTTCAATCGTTTTGGAAACCTCCATAACACAGACATCGTATTTTCCGTTCTGATAGGCACTAAATAGCAGATGTTTTCCATTCGGAGACAAACTCGGATTGAAACAGCCTGTCATCATGTTGGTTAGACGCGTCAATTCAACCTGTAAGATTTGGTTTTCAAGCGCTGTGCTATGATTCTCGGTGAACAACGACCCATTATTGGTTACGTTGTCGGTTCGCTGTTCAGGTTGTGTTTCTTCTTCCGCAACCGCGTGCGTTTGCGGGCGCGCCTTTTCTATAATTTCAAGTTTGTAGATGTCGTAAATGCCTTGTCCATCCGAGCAGAAGAGAATTGATTTTCCGTCTGGTGTCCACACTGGGCTGATAGTATTATAGGTCCCGTCGGTTAACAAACGTTCCGTCCCGCGGTCAAGATCTATCAAGACAAGTCTATTTTTACCACCCCGTTCGGAGGTATAGACGATTTTGCTGGTCGTTGGGTGCCACGAAGGGTGGGTATCGTTAAATGGATCGAAAGTGAGTCTATCGACTTCACCGGTCAGAAGTTCGATAATATAGAGATCTGTTTGTCCCTCTTTTAGAGCGGAAAAGATGATCCGTTCACCACTGCCATCGTAGTCCGGGGAAGTGGCACTATCAAAATCAAGTTCATAGTATTGCGTGAGTTCCTCTGTCAAAATATTGACTTCAAGGAGGTAGTTAGCGTCGTGATGCTTAGCGACGAAGGCAATTCTATCGCCATCGGGTGCCCATGCGAGACCTCTGCCAAATCCACCGAAATCGGTTCGGATCTCCTCATATTTCTCGCGGAAAAACCGTTTGGTAACGCGCTCAAGGCGTTCACCCGTTTTTGCGGACATAAGGACAATTTCAAGAAATCCATCGTTTCCAGTGACGTAAGCGATAATGTCGCCGCTCGGCGACCAGACCGGCTTAATGTTATGAGAGTATCTCGCTTCCTCAGTAAGATTTTTTGCGACGAGGTCGGGCAATTCTCGGTCCGCGACGAGGGGCCAATACCGCTTCCGCATTGTCTGTCGCCATGCCTTATCAAATTCCTCGAGTTCTACACCGAGAACCTCTCTGAAAACCCGATCGATGTCTTTCGTCCGGCTCTGGCGTAAGCCCTGCAAAATCTCAGCGATTTTCTCGCGTCCATAGGTTTCCGTGAGATATGCCACCGCCAATTGTCCCAACTTATACCCAACGAAAGGTGAACTGAGTCGATTAAAATTCTGGAGTTGCGGTAACGGCACAATGTTGTTGTTCATGCTGGCATCTCGGACTACCATCTCGCCGATTGCATCATTGTCCTCAGCGAAATAATCTGCCATTCCTTCTATAAACCAGATCGGCGGTGAATAGAGAAACTCACCGCTGTAGATACGTGCATGCGGTTTCTGATAGATAATATCGTACTGGAAGATATGGATGAGTTCGTGATAGATCACCTCTCGAAACGCTTCAAGGGAGCCGGTGAACGGTATAACGATCCGATGCTTAAAGAGTTCTGCGAAGCCTCCAATACCTTCATGGAGTTCTTGGAGGATTATGTTGGTCTCCTGAAAGTCCTTATGGGATTTGTAAAGGATAAGTGGTGTTCTATCTCGCAGTTCGTGTTCAAAATCCTCGCTGTGCTGTTCGTAAGCCTCTTCAGCAATAGCAGCCATAATAGGCACGAGTTTTGCTTCGCTCGGATAGTAATGTATATCGAAATGCTCTGTCCGATGGATGTGCCAATCGAAGCGTTGTGCAGTGATCTTATTTTTCCCAAAAGCCTGCGCCCATCCGACACAAGGTACCAGCAAACTGAGAAAGAAGTAACCAGTAACCAGTAACCAGTAACCAGTTAAAGACGCAAGCGTAAAAGCAAACTGTCTTTCTTGGCTGGGAACTGGTAACTGGAAACTGGAAACTGGAAACTTCTTCATATATTTATTTTTCTTCACACTTCCGACCTCATTTTTAGTTTTCAGTTACCAATTTTTAGTTTTCCAGTCTTTAACTGGCAACTTCTGTGGCGAATATTTCACAATGTGTATCAATTCCTCTCAATTGACTAAATATCTATCCTCGCGCTCATAGTGCGGAGAGATTTGACGGGTAAATTCTGATACAGCACGCTTGCCGAGTTCCCTGATAATGTTTGCCTGTGGACCCGCCTGAGAGAAAATGAAAGAGCCAATCGTATGCGCTTCTGCAGTGCTCCGTCGGTAAGCTTTATCCCAGATAATTTGTTCGGTTTCGACATCAATAATTATCACTCTCAATGACAGCAGATAGGTTTTCTGCATGTAGTCCTGATAATCCATCACGTAGCGTTGCCGTTGGACGGAGTAGCGTTCGCCATAATACCGTCTCGGTCGGTTATCTGAATAGAAACGAAAGCTGCCGATGATAATCCCTTTCACCTCAAAATACTCTCCGAGTTGACTCAAGTGTTCGGTATCAGAGAGCCACTCCTCTCCGACGGTTTCACCTGTGAGCAGTCTCGCTGTCTCCTGTGTGCTGACGACCTCGAAGTGTTTTTGGCGTGCTAAACCTCTACGGAGTATCGCAGCGATTTCCTCGCCGATTTCCTCGGGCAGCTTTTCGTTGTGTGCTGTCTGTTTTTCAACCACAAACGGCAAAATGGCGAAATTGGAATACCGGCTGATGTCAATTTCAGATTGGACTTTGACTGGAATAGAGACGCGCGTCACGGCATTGCCACATCCACAAAGCGTTAGAACTGCCAATAGGATGCCGAATTTGCCGGCACCGCTTGCCAATCGAAAACTTGCTGTTAGAAATTTCGTTATTTGCATATCGGCATCCTCACTGTTCTGTGGGTGGGAGTTCCTCGTCTGGTTGCGATGCGTCTTCGCCGTCACGCCCGCTGCGTCGCAGGTGTATACGGCACCGTCGATAGTTAAGTCGATAGTATTTGTTGCCGGGTTCTAATTCCGCTGCGCGCTCATAAGCGGCAATCGCCTCGTCCATATTTCCGACGGCTTCATAAGCGACACCGAGGTTGTTATGTGCCTTTGCATCATCTGGGTCAACATTGATGACCTGCTTCCACCGGAAGATCGCTTCATTCCAGAGTTGCGCTTGCGCGGCACGTATCGCGAACCGATTGTAAGCTTCGATTTGCGATGTGTCCCGGAACATTGCACATCCGGGTAGAATTAAGCAGCCTAAAATAGCGATGAACGCAAGTCGATTGTATTTTAGCACATTTATCACCACAATATTTAGTGAGTTTATTTCATCTATTGCATCATATATTTTACACCGAATCAACCTTTTGCGTCAAGGGAAAATTGGGATTGCAGCAGAGCCATTCAAATTTTAAGAAATTATTGGATTGGATGTCCTTTTTCCAGAATTCGGTGCGATAGGCTGCGACAGGCTGCGATAGGCTGCGAAAATTTTTGCGAATTGTTATAAAACATAACATACATGAAGCATTAACACCTGCAAAAAAGACAACACCAAAAACGGACAATTGAATGACCCTGACCGAAATCTGATAAAATATTGTCAATTTTTCGGATGGTGTGATATACTCTACTATGTTACTTATTATATTTTTAGACTACAATAAGAAGAACGTTTAGTTATCTATACCGGTGAATCTGCCAGAGTCAAAATTTATCAGTGGATAGCATTAATGGGTATAAAATACACCGATCAACAAATAGCAGAACTAATTACTGAACATAAAACTTACCAAAGTCAACTAAACCGTCATTGTATCTCTGATCCATTCCCAGCAGTAACGGATGGGGACCCCGGCCTCCTAACCTCGCCACTGCATATCCTATGACAGTATATCGGTAATTATGGAATTCACTACAAAACGTAACAAGGAGCAAATTGAATGTCTAATACAACTCCAGTCCGCACGGTGATTGTTGGATGTGGCATGATTTCCGCGGGTGGCTATCAGCCGCGCTGCCAAGCGTATCCGCATCGCATTGAACTCGTCGGTTTCTATGACCAAGACGAGGCGCGCGCATCGGCATTAGCAGAACGAAATGGTGGACACGTTTACAAATCGCTTGAGGAAGTGCTGAACGATCCGAACGTAGAGGCGATTGTGAACTTGACGCTTCACATCTCACACTACCCGGTTTCGCTGGCGGCATTGAAGGCAGGGAAACATGTCTATTCTGAAAAACCGATTTCTATTCGCACCGACGAGGCGAACGAACTCGTAGAAACGGCGGAAGCGAACGGTCTAAAACTGGCGTGTGCGCCCTCAGCGATTCTCGGCTATGTGCAGCAGAACGTCTGGCAGCGGATTCGCGAGGGTGAGATTGGTGATGTCATCTCTGCAATCGGGAATTTCGGGGGTCCTTTAGAACACTGGCATCCGAGTGCCGATGCGTTTCTGATGCACGCTGGTCCGTTTCGAGACGTTGCCCCGTATCCGCTAACGACGATGACGACTATGATTGCTCCCGTGAAAACCGTGCATGGGTTTGCTCGCGTCGCTGTTCCCAAACGGGTGTTAACCCAAGGACCGCGCCAAGGCACTGAATTTGAGATAAATGAGAAAGACCACGGGTTTGCCGTGCTTGAATTCGAGAATGGTGCACACGGATTCATCTATCACAGTTTTACTGTTGTTTCCGGGATTCCGCCATACGAAATACACGGCACAGCAGGTGGGTTCTCTCTTCAGGCGCACGATGATGGGCGCGGCATCAAAAAATTTACCCCGTCAGGTGGATGGCAAGATGAACCCTCACCTCCGAAAGCCTTCACTGGGTTAGACTGGGGTAAAGGGGTTGCCGATTTCGCAGACGCGATCAGATCCGACCGGAATCCGCGGTGTAATGGCGCGCAAGCGCGCCACGCGTTGGAGATATGCGAACGGATCATCGAATCGTCCGATGCTGGCAGACCTGTTGATGTCGTGAGCCGTTTCCCGGCACCATCGCCTGTCGGTGATGTGGCACCGTGGGAAGACGTATAATGCTACGGTTGTTTACCAAGCGTTAGCATGTTAATGAAAAGGCGATACGCGCCTGCGATGCCTGCGGGAAGTTGTCTATAAAAGGCATAGGCAGCGTAGGTATAGGTGCCTTGCCCGTATTGGGTGTAGAGAAGTCCGCCGTGTTGCGGTTCTTGCTCGCGGTCATTGCATGTGAGGAGTGCCTGATAATTTTCGTTCCATTCCGTCAGGAATTTAGAACCGCGCTCCTCAACCCATCCATCGAAATCAGCCTCTGTAATTCGGTTCGGATACTCGAAGATTGGGTTGTCTGGCATCAAAATAGTCACCTGTGCATCCTCTTCGGAGACCTCTTCTGGTCGTCTGCCCATTGTATAAGGGTAGGGACCGAAGGGGGCTGCATCAAATTCGGGGGTTTGGTATTGGACAATGAGATTGCCGCCCTTATGCACATAATCAAGGAGCCTGCTGTTATAGGCGATGAGGTCTTGTCGAACAGCATACGCTCGGATGCCAATAAGAATCGTATCAAACCGGTTCAAATCGCCGGTGCGGAGCTCTTCTCTGTCTAACATCTCTACCTCAATTCCAATCTGTGCAAGCGCTTCAGGGATTCTATCGCCTACACCCATGACATAGCCAATGCTTAAATCCGGTGGGAGTTCGAGTGAGATACCGTGAAGCGTCATCGTAGCAGGCCAGTAGAGATGGCGCGGCTCAAGGTCTGGATGCTCGATTGTCTGATAGCCGGTCGTGTACTCTTTGCCGTTGGACGTAGCGACTGCCTGAATTGTGTATTTCTTACCGATTTCCACATCCTCGGCGGATACTTGAAAAGTGAAAGTCTTGCTTGCGCCTTCGTGTGTAAATGCGAAAGGTGCATTTTCAGAAGACGTATGCCATCCATCCAGTAATTTAAGTGCCAACGTCCCTTCTGCTTCACCCTTTACGTTATTCAGCATCTCCACTGTTGCGGTGAAGGTAATCTGCTCGTCCGCCACCGATTCAGGGATTGGTACAACGCCGATACGCGGCGAGACAGATAAACTGATGGCAGGAGCCACTGTTAGCAAACGCCGTTTTTCTCCCCAAGGTCGGTTAATCGAGCGAGTTTGGGCTGGCTGTTTTAGCGTGAAATCGACACCGTCTACGCGATAGGTTACAACACCGTGAACATCGGGTGGTGTGGCGGGTAGAAAGCGAAATTCTGGATGCTTGAGTGTATAGACATCATCATGATACTCAGATACGCGTGTCCAGTAAGGTTGGGTGTACGCTGCATCCTGCGGCACTTCCACTTCATAAGTAATGAAGATCGGTTCGTTCGTCTGGATAGTCCCTATCTCCTTTGTATCCGAATCCGTTTGTGTTTGTTGTACATTCCAACCTTCAGGGGTCTGGAGTGCAGTATTGACAAGCTCAGCTGTAACTGGCGCAGGGTTCACGAATCGCATTCCGATTGAGAACTTTTGCCCGGGAATCGCAACAGTGAAGGTTTCGGAGGAGCGGGTACCCGTCGGTTGGACCAGGACCTCCAGAGACAGTCCAAGTGCGGCGTTCGCGGCGGTCATAAATTCTTGTTCCTTGTTCTTGAGTAGAAAAAGGAGATGTGCTCGCGCACTGTCGTCAATGTTTATACCCTGTATCTTTTCCATTAAGCTGCGAGTCGTTTTCAGTCCTATAGCAAGGTGAGGAATGACTGTCCACGGGTGTCGGGCATCATAGTCATGTCCTGCGACGTTAACGCTTTCCTGAAGCTGCGTAAATTCGGCATTCAATGCGGGGGTATTGGCGAGTTTTACCATACCCATTATTGTTGTATCAAGCCCATCAAATAGGCTGTCTTCAGGTTCCTGTTGATCAGGGAGTGTTGTATCAATTAATTGCAGTTCGGTGACCGAGGATCCTTTGGATGCGCGCGTCTGTCCGACCCCTTGAGAACGTTGGTAACTGAGTCCTTGGCGTGCAATCTGAGAGTAAGAGAGCCCCAACAAGGCGTTGTATTCGCCTGTATCAATTTTTAGAACGGGCGCATCACCGGTATCGTTGCTGCGTCGCCATCTGGAACGTGAGATATAGAGTTTCTTCGCTTGCCACGGCTGGAGACCCTCGGAAAGGTGTTCTGGGAACCGATTTGCATCGCCTGCGACACGAAATGCCTCCAAAGTCACAACCCCGGATGCCTGATGGTGTCCATGTCCATCTTGACGATTGCCTTGATATCGAGAGATGATAACATCGGGGCGGTAGAAACGAATCAGACGGACCATATCTTCCAAAAGCATCTCATAGTCCCATTTCTCCAAGGTTTCGTCGAGTCGTTTGGAATAACCGAAATCGACGGCACTGCTGAAAAAGAGGTCAATGCCGTAGTAACGGACAGCAGCGAGGTGTTCCTCTGTCCGAACAATGCCGAGTGCATCGAATAATTCGGGACCGATGAGGTTTGCGCCACCTTCGCCACGCGTGGTCGAGTATAATGCCGTTCTGACCCCTTGTCCACGGCTGAGCCATGTCAAGAGTGCACCGTTTTCGTCGTCTGGGTGTGCGACGGTGTGGAGAACAGTAGCAGTGGTCTGTAGGCGTTGTAGGGCGCGCCAAACTTCCGAAGCGTTCGTTGCGCCTGCCATTTCCCCGGTGTCTGCCATTGTAGTGGTTCCTCCTATTGTTCCGATCAGTGCAAAAGTCAAAATTGGGATTACGATTTTTTTGAGCATTAGAAGATCCTCCTACGGAAAGTGCGTCTGCTGTTATCTGTCGCACAGGAAGATTATACCTTCGATTTTTTACCCCTAAATCCGCCTTATCAGAGGGGCTAGCGCCTCGCGTAGCATTTGCACACTCTGTGGAACGCCGACGTGTGCATCCGCCTTCCCTTCAAATTCGATGGATACATATCCTCGAAATCCGACATTTTTTAAAATTTTGCCGATTTTAGTGTAATCCAGCTCTAACGTATACCATTCACCCTCACCGTAATAGGTTTTGGCGTGGACAAGCACTGTCTCATCGGCAATCTGTTCCAGTTTTTGATATGGATCTGAGAGGAAATTGCCGCAATCCATTGTCACTTTCAACCATTCCGAGTCAACAGCAGAGACGATACGATTCACCCCTTCAGGTGTGCAGGTTAACCCCCAATGGTTTTCGAGTCCGAGGACGACCCCATATTTTTCAGCGTCTGGGAGGCATTTCTCGATGGATGCAATGACCCATTCAAACGCTTCATCTTCTGTGTGTCCGGGGAGTGTCGGTTCTTGTCCTTCGGATTTCATCAATTCGTTGAAGGATGGGACAGTCCCCCATCGTCCTGAGTTGAGACGGATTGAAGGGATACCAAGTTCGTGTGCTAACCGGATGCAATGGATAGTGTGATTGATGTTTTTTTGCCGCGTCGTTTCTTCTGGTGAGACGAAGCCTTGATGGATGGAGAGGGCGTAGAGATCGAGTCCATGGATGAAGGCGAGCCGTTTCAGTTTCTGAAGATATGGGTTCGCTTCCGATGCCATCTGTTGATGTAAGATTTCAATGCCGTCGAGTTCAAGTTGTGCGGCTTCTTCAATAACGTGTTCAATCGGGACACGTTCAGGCTTGAAATGCCAATAAGAGTAAGTGGATACACCGAGTTTCATTTATTACCTCATTTAGAGTATTTATGCGCTTTATGATAGCATAACTCGGAATTCAAATCCACTCTTTTGATTGGTTGTCAGTTATCGGTTATCAGTTATCAGTTAATCTAAGTCGCGGGTTGCGCAGATTTTGCGGATTTTGAAGCGTCGGGATTCGGAGATACTTCTTACAACGAAGAGGTTTTGGGCAGGAAATCGGAACCATGGGGAAAACCGGATGGTTCTGGTTTTAAGGTGAGAACAGATCATCCTCTTCATCAACGGGGATTCCCCAAGCAGCGATTTTATTCCATTCCCATAGGAAAATACCATCCCAACTACCACTCGCAAGCGTTTGTCCATCCGGTGAAAACGCGACTGCCAAGAATCTTCCAAGGTGCTGAAGGTGAAAGTATTCGGTGAAGTCTGTGATAAGGTTGCCGGTCGCGATATCCCACACTTTAAAGCCGGATCCTGCACCGAGAAGCGTTTTGCCATCTGGAGAGAATGCCAATGTTTCGATGAGCATTACCTCGTGTTTGCTGAGCACTGTCGTACGGAGTCCTGTTTCTATATGCCAAAGTTTAACGTCCGCGCCTGCAGTCGCGAGGATTTTTCCGTCAGGTGAAAATGCTAAGTGACCACACGCCTCGGGGAATGTGAATAATATGTTGCCCGTCTCCATATCCCACAAAAGGAGTTTACCATCTTCGCCACTGCTCGCGAGTCTTGTGCCGTCTGGTGAAAACTGCAATGTATTGACCCGATCAGTATGTTCAGTGAAGCTGGCAAGTGCTTTACCGGTGACTGCATCCATGATGAAAATCTCGCCACCTCTACTACCACTTGCGAGCCGGGTACCGTCTGGAGAAATTGCGAGTCCCCATTCCCGACCTGTGTGTTTCGGAACGATTGATACAGTTTGTTTGCCTGTAGCAGCGTCCCATACCTGAATCGTTGTGTTCACATCTTTGGGAACTCCACCGGCATACGTGGATCCATCTGCAGAGACTACCAACTCCCAAGGCGTGCCTCCCCTAATAAATGTATAACCCACTGTAGCGTATACAAACTCCCAGTTTATGTTTGTGTTGCCAACCCAATCACTCTGTTGCAAAGTACGGGTTCCGACATCCCACACTCGGAATGTGCCGTCCCATCCACCAGCGGCAATTGTTTCACCATCTGGTGTAAAAGCCAATGTTGAGGCTATACCTACATGTCCGGTGAGGTACGAGAAAATTTTATCTCCCGTGGTAGTTTCCCATGCTTGGAGATTCCCTTCCCAATTCGCGGCAGCAAAGGTGGTACCATCAGGTGAAAACGCCAAGACTCTTGGGTTTTCCATGATTCTCGTGAAAGTAGTCCGTAATTCGCCGGTGTCAGCGTCCCATAAACGGAGTGTGCCGTCCTTATCTGCACTGGCAAGCGTCTTACCATCTGCTAAGAAAGCCAAAGCAAGCACCTTATTTGTGTACCTATTGAAAGTAAGAAGTTTACGCTGTCCGGCGATATCCCATAGACAGATTTCGCCGTGTGTTCCACTGGCAAGCCTGTTTCCATCAGGTGAAAATGCTAATGCGCTGACCCTGCTTCTGTGCTCACCGAGGCTACCCCGCCGGTTGTCGGCATGGGCATCCCATAAAAAAATTGCCCCACTTCTATCATCCCCAGTTGCGAGGATTTTTCCGTCAGGTGAAAACGCTAACACCTCCGTTCCGGGTGAAAAATCGGGTATATCCGGTCCCATCTTTTCTGTGAGTTTGAAGAGTGCTTCGCCGGTGTGTACGTCGGATATCAACACGCCGTTGCTACCACCGATTGCAATCCGTGTGCCATTTGGCGAAAACGCGAATGCCTTTGTTTCAGGTGAAAATGCGGTAATGATTACCCAATCCATTGCCTCTGTAAATTTGGACAATGCTTTGCCTGTTTGGGCGTCATATATCCACACGCCAGTGTCGCTACTGGCGGCAATCCACGTACCATCTGCCGAAAACTGCATGTGCTTTATTCTGCCCTTACCGAGACGTGCTTTAGCACCTACCGGTAGCATCGGGGGATTGACATCTTGGGCAAGCATGCGTGGCGTTGGTAGGAACAGGATAAAAATCAGGGACGTTGTAATGGAGAAGAGACGTATTCTTTTCATTTGTCGTGCCTCCTATTTCATTTGTCGTGCCTCCTATTCAAGACTCACAATAGAATAGCGAAGGAACAAATAAGAATCTGCTGACACCAGTTTATATATATAGGCGCGGTCAGTACCACGCCGTTTCGGTAGGCTTGGTTATTGGTTTGTGGGTTTGTCCATAAGTGCCTTTACGACGAGCCGTTCTAATTCAGGTCCTCTGGCATTACGTGAAATTAAAATGCCGTCTCTGGCAATGAGCCACGGTGCAGGAATTCCGTGAATATGAGAGTATTTCACCGCAACAGCCCTGTGGTGAAAAGAACCGAATTGTTGTATTTTTTAATTTTTTTCATTATCAGAGGTTCACTTTGCGATGATTTTACCGCAATCCCAGAGGAGTATTGTACCGTCTTGACTCCCACTGGCGAGGGTTTTTCCGTCATGTGAAAATACCAAAGTTTCTATTGGTTCTGTATGTCCGGAGAGGGTCCCTAAACTCTTACCTGTATCCATATTCCATAACTTGATTAGAATATTCCGACGTTTCATTCCAGCACCAACGAGGGTAGCTCCGTCAGGAGAGAATGTCAATGCATTTTCAAATGCTAATAAATTACTATCGGGAAGCACATTGCGTTTATCGGCTTCCGTCATATCCAATTTCCACAGGTAGATACCGTTTCGACTTGCCGTAGCAAGAATAGTGTCGTTCGGCGAGAAAGCCAATGTGTAAACTTTTTCAGTGATGGGTATACGGTGTTCCTGCCGTCCCTTTATATCCCAAACCACTGGTGGGCCGGAACGTCCAGTCGCAGCAAGCAGTTTCCCACTGGATGAGAATACCAATTCCCCTCTGAATGACAGTTCAGTTTTAAAATGGAACGTCTCAATACCGGTGTTTACATCCCAGCCGCGAATCTCTTGTGGACCGTCCGCCGCGAGTATTTTATTATCAGGTGAGAACACAAGTACACTTGAAGTGCTTTGCCATGTACCTTGGATCTTCTCACCGGTGGCTATCTGCCATAATTGTATTCTGTTAACACTTTCGGACTTCATGTGTACTCCAAAGCCGTATGGGTTGAACGCGATGATACCATCTTTCCCTTGACTCGCGAAGCGCGTGGCATTCGGGGACAACGCGATTGCGTGGGTCATATTACTCTGTGCTGCAGTGAATGTAGTTAGTTCACGCCCAGTTTTCAGATTCCATACTTCAACAACACCGTTAAACGCCGCACTCGCGAGTGCTGTTCCATTTTCGGCAAAGGCTACCGCTTTGGTCCACTCTGTGTGTCCAGTGATAGCGGTCATAATTTCTTTCCCAGTGTCGGTGTTCCAGAACCGGATCGTGCCATCTGCACTCCCGCTTGCGAGGCAACCGCTATAAGGAAATGTTCCTTCGGGTGCGAAGGCTAAAGCATTGATGCTACTTGTATGTCCTATAAGCGTCGCATGTTCGTGTTGTGTGCTTATATCCCATAGTTTGATTGCCCTATTTGCCCCACCACTGGCAAGCATCTTGACATCCTCGGAGAAGGCAACAGCCGTAACCCAGCCTTCATGTCCTTTAAACGTAGCATATTTGGATAGGTTGTCGGTATTCCATAACAGCACCGTCTCGTTACCACCTATACTCACAAGCATTTTACCATCCGTTGAGAACGCCAACGCCGAAAGTTCTGGATCGTGAGGTCCATCAGCCCAATCGTCAAGGAATTCCCGATGATCTAACATGTTTGCATGTCTTCTGAGAGGGGCTTGCAGGCGATCCTTGGTTATATCCCATAGACGGATTTTACGGTCTCTATCCGCAGTGGCAAAGGTGTTACTATCTGGCGAGAATGCTGCCGCGTAGGAATGTCCAGCAAATATATCCAACGCTTTGCTTCCAGTATTCACATCCCAGTAGGTAATTTTACCAGATGTATCTAAACTCATGAGCGTTGTGCTATCTTGTGAGAATGCCAACGCTGATACCGGATGCGTGCCTTCGGTTAATGTAAAGGTCAGAAGTTTGCTACCAGTATCAAGTTTCCACAGCTGGATGACAGGATTTGCAAACCCACCACTTGCGAGAATTTTTCCATCTTTTGAGAAAGCGAGTGCATTCACTTGTCCGGTGTGTCCTGTAAACAACGCAGTCTCCTTTCTATCAGGAATATCGTATACCCATACCCCAACATCTGTCCCCACGACGAGGTGGCTACCGTCTGGTGAAAACCTCATCAGATTAATACCACCTTTTCCGAGTCGTGCGATTGCGCCTTCAGGTAATCCGACTTTTGTATTGCCTTGTGCAGGACTGTTTGAGGGTGTTAGAAAAGTGAATAAAAAGGCGATAAGAAAAAGATATTTCATTTTCATTTCAATCTCCTTTTATTTTTTGTGATAGGCTTGAATTGGCTTTCCAATAGCAATCAAATTTTGGGTGCAAATCTCAACGTTTTTCTCGCTCTGCAGTGAGAACTTCGTTCGGTTTTTGTGCTTGGACTTCCACATTTGCAGAAGCGATCAACAAACTCAACACAATTCCTAAGGTCAAAACTACTTTCATTTGGTGCGCTCCTTTTTCTCTGAGGATATTTCACAAACCTGTGTGTCTCATACATTCGGAGTCTCATGAAAACTCAGGAGAATAGCATAACATATTGCTTGATAAGGTCAACCCTTTTAATCTTTTCCAACGAGTATTTTGATTGGGAGTCGGCTTTAGACGAGAGAGGCGCGATTTTGAACCGCGCCTTTTTGATAGGTGGGACTATTGATCTTTGGGTTTGTCCTTGAGTGCGTCCACCACCAAATATTCTAATGCTGCTTCGCGGGCATCGGTCGAGATGAGTGTGCCATCTTTGGCGATGAGCCACGGTTCTGGGACACCAGTAATATTATATTGTTGTACGATCGGATCATTCCAGCCTTCACCGCTGAAAATCTGTCGCCAAGGAATATCATTCTTTTTCAGGTAGTCCTGCAGTTCCGCTTCATCAGCGTCAAGATTGATACCGATGACATCAAATCCTTGGTCTTTATAGGTAGCGTAAACCCTTTTGATATTCGGTATCTCTAAGATACAGAAACCGCACCAGACTGCCCAAAAATCGAGTAAAACAACTTTTCCGCGATAGTCCTGAAGCGAAATCGGTTTGCCATCAAGGTCAGTTTCAGAAAAATCAGGGAGAGGTTTTCCAATCAATTCTAATCTGCTCGTTTCAGTCTTGTAGTGATTTTCGAGTGCAAACTTAGGATTACCGAGTTTCCAATGGATTTCGGCGAGTTTAGTGAAGATTTCGTAGTCATTGGGATACTGTCCCACAAGTCTCTCGAAAACCGCAAGGGCCGCTTCATTCCGCTTCAGCGTCTCAAGCATTTCGCCGAGAACAAAATGCGCCTCAAAGTCGTCAGGTTTTATGATTGATTTGAAACGGTTAATGAGGTCCTTGGCATTTTTCTCCTGCCCGACTTCATTATAGAGACGGACAAGCGAATGATAGAGTTTAGAAGCCTGTTCGGAGAAAAAGGAATCCGCATAGTCCGGCAGTCGCTGAAGTCCTGTTTCCAAAGCTTCAATGGCTTTTTTGGGTGTTCCATACTTCTCTTCTGGTGTGGATATACCCGATGAAGGATATACCTTAAAGTCGAAACTCAAGTTTAGACACTCAAATTCTTGATTCTCATGATGTCGGCAACGGACAAGCGGTATAACATCCCCATAAATAAGGCGTGCCTCAGTTTTCTCTTCCCGGTATTTCGGGTGAAACTGGTAGCCGTAGCTAACGGGCATTTTCGGGTCTTCATTGATAAGATAAACTGACTTCCCGCCTTCTTCATCTGCTGGACAGAGTAAAAGGTTCGCATCAGACAAGTATTTCGGATAGAGTTCTGAAAGCCACAGTGGGAAATCACCGTGATCATTGTGATAGGCTTGAAGTGCCTTGCCGATAGCGTGCAAATTTTGGGTACAGACGACTTCAATGTCTTTCGGGTTCTGTGCCTCGGTGGGATCTTCAGTCGGTCTTTGTGCTGGTTTTTCCGTCATTTGATATACCTTTTTCTTTATTAATTAATTGTATCCTCGCCTTTCCGGTAGAACGTGGCTACTTGTGTTATGTCCATTTTGAATTTTAGGGTAGGTTCGTAGTAGTGCGATTTTGCGGCGTACGCGAAGAAACACCCAAGCAAAAACCCCAAATGCGATCTGCATTATCGCACGTTCATCTCCCCGAACGGTCAATGAATTGCCCTACTACAAACAAAAGCAGATCCCCATAATTTGAAGGTGGATAAGTACTAATTCTTAGGTTTATCCGACACCGCCGCTGCCACCAACTTCTCTAAATCTGCCTGTCTACCTTTGCTGGAGATTAACTTATGGTTGGCTTCATGGGCGATTAACGTGCCATCTCTGTCGATAAGCCACCGGGCTGGAATAGATTTGACATCATACTGTTTTACAAGCGGACACTGTTTTTCCAGACCACTGTAAATCTGCCGCCAAGAGAGGTCATTTTCCTTGAGGTAGTTTCGCAGCTTCGTTTCATCCGTATCGAGGCTAACCCCAATGACCTCAAATCCCTGATCTTTATAGGTGTCATAAATCCTTTTGACATTCAGTATATCACCGATGCAAAAACTGTTCCAAACTGCCCAGAAATCAAGCAAAACGACTTTCCCGCGATACTGCTGCAGCGAAATCGGTTTTCCATCAAGATCAGTTGCAGAGAAATCGGGAAGAGGTTTTCCAAGCAATGCCAAGGTGGGTTTAACCTTGCTGTAGTATTTCATTGCGAGTTCGGTATTGCCTAAGGCTTCATGGATCTCGGCAAGTTTCCGGGATAGACGAAGTTTTTCTGGATACTGTTCCTCAAGTTTCTCGAAAACCGCGGCTACCTCTTCATACCGCTTCATCCTCTCAAGCGTTGCCCCGAGAACAAAATGTGCCTGAAGGTCATCAGGTTTAATGATAGATTTGAGACGGTTAATGAGGTTCTCAGTATCTTTCTCGCGCCCGACTTCGTTGTAGAGACAGGCCAGCGTAGGGTAGATATCGAAAAAACTCTCATCATCAGGCTGTTGCCGAAGTCTGACTTCCAAAGCGGCAATAGTTTTTTCGATGGTTTCGTCCATGTCCTCCGGTAGATCTTCCCATGCGACACTCGCGGATGACTTTAACAATTCTAAATACCGAGGTATCCGCTCCGTACGAGGCAGATAATCACTACGAAGTAAACTTTCGCCGGGCAGATGTTCAATCACTTTCAGTTCCGGAGTCAGTGTCAGAATGTCCACAGAATCGGTGTAATGTTGTCGGAGCTTCGTTGCCAAGGCAGCAGCTGATGCACCTTT
>PYIY01000163.1 GCA_003635195.1 Candidatus Poribacteria bacterium
AAAAACTTTGAACTTTTGAAAATGCTTTTCATGAGGAATCCTCTAATGGAAACTGATCTTCGCTCCAGACGCTCTCAATTTCCGTAGTTGGTCAAGGGCTTGCTTATTTTTTTCATCCGGGAAGAGATGGTACATGGCTTCAAGGTAGGCCTCGAATTTAGTAAATGTCGACGGGATACCTTTGGCTCTGTTTAATCTGTGCTCGCCAATGATGTGAACCTCCGGCATGTCCCCAAACTGTTTGAGAAGTTGGGCGTAAAAATACTCAGCGTGCAACTCAGGATCTTCTGTCTTGTGCCAGTCGCGTGGTGGATATGTATCATCAGTATCTCCACTCACAGGTGTTCCTGTATCCGCTTCTTGGGCATCCAATTTTTTCCAAGGGGTCGCTGTAGGTTGTGGTACATCGATCTCACTATCTTCTCTCCAGTCATCCGCCGTTCTGCTATTCGTAGATTCTTTCGTGTATGCGTGTGCAACGCTTTCATGCGGTTCAGCGTGCCACGTGTCATCGGCGTGAAAATGTCCACCTCGCGAGGTATCACCAATGGAAACTTCTGCCGTCGGTTTCGCCACCGGTTCTACAACCTTGTAAATCTTGATCGGTGCTTCAGGTGTGTCAGTGTTTAGGAAGTAAACACTGACGACACAACAGATGACTAATACCAACACGCCTATAAAGAAGCGTTTACTGAAAAACTCTCTGAACATGTTAAATCTCCGTGTTGATTGGTGTTTCTACCACTACCCTAACCGCTCCCCAGTCTAAAGGCATTGGGGTTCTTTTAATGAAACTCCTAACGTGATTTCCTTAAGTTTACCGCTACTTCCTTATAAAGTCCAGTTGTAGAACTTTATGAGACAGTGGACGGATTCTGGGATCCACAGTAGGGAAGTTTCTTACAAGTTCGAGAGTCGTGATCAAAACAAACATGAGTTATCAATCATAAGAATCGCGATATATCATTCGTTGAACAACACCCACGTGTTTTAGCTCCGATGTTTTAGTTCCGAAATGAAAAAAGCATATCGCGAAAGACTACGTTTGTTGGAGCCGTCTGCGATGCAACGCCAAAATCCCATGGTACCCCGTGTAAGATACAACTAATATCCAGGGATTTGGCTTACACTCCACATATTGAGCAAGAACCATGCCAATCGGCGAAAACGTCCTTATCATTGCCCTATTATACTTCGTCTGTCAAGGTGATCCGTGGGACGCGGGCTGTACGCGGTGTGATGGAATCACTTAAAGTTGTTTTTTGTCGAGTGTTCCAAAATGGAACACATTTGGAAGCAGTTTGGACTTCGGAGCCTTTGATAGAGCGGGTTCCGGCGTGTTGTGTTCCAATATGGAACAGTGTTCCATATTGGAACAACATTTTTACCGTAGCAGATTATGTTCCTCCAATTTCCGATAAAGTGTGTTTCTGCCGATGCCCAACGCCTGTGCCGCAGCGGTGACATTACCGCCCGTCGCTTTGAGTGCTTGGATGATGGCTACCCGTTCAGCGTCCTTAAGCGTAAGAATATCGGCGGTATTCGTCGGGTCGCCTGTAGCGGGTTGTGAACGCTCTTGCGTCTGATGTAAAAGGAGGCTTTGGGGTTGCAGTTGGTCCGTTATCTCATATAAAACTGCCCTCTCAATGACGTTTTCCAGTTCGCGCACGTTGCCGGGGAAGTCGTGCTGCCTCAGCATTTGTAAGGCATCGGTAGAAATGTCGCGAATGGATTTTTCGGCGGCTGTGGTATATTTTTCCAAGAAGTGATGTGCCAAGATAGGAATATCTTCGCGCCGTTCTCTCAGAGGCGGAACCGCGATAGGGAATGCCGCGAGGCGATGGTACAAATCCTCACGGAAATATCCGTCTCTGATAGCATCCTCTAAATCCTGATTCGTAGCAGCTAGAACCCGGATGTCAATGGCGATGGTGCTTGTGCCGCCGAGTCTCTGAAATTCTCGTTCTTGTAGGACGCGCAGCAACTTTGCTTGCAAAATGAGTGGCATATCCCCAATTTCATCAAGAAAAAGTGTGCCGGTGTCCGCTTGTTCAAAGTATCCGATCCGACGCTGGTTTGCTCCGGTGAAAGCCCTGCGTTCATTGCCAAACAACTCACCTTCAATTAATTCGGTTGGTATTGCAGCACAATTGAAGGCAACGAAGGGTCCTTCTTTCCGAGGGCTGTTATCGTGTATTGATTTTGCGACCAATTCTTTGCCGGTCCCGGTTTCGCCTTGAATCAGGACGGTAATATCTCCTGCTGCCGCTGCCTGAATTTGGGTGAACAGCTGCTGCATTTTTTCGCTTTTGCCGACGATTCCACCAAAAGAATGGTTCGTCTCAAGTTGGGTCTGTAATGCCATAATCTCCCTTCACTCGCTGGATATGCATACCTTTTGACGCGTCGCGGTAACTAACAACTTTATTCGTATTTAGGACTTATGGAATGCTGTAGACATATAATGATTGATTCGTTTTTACAATACGGTTAATCCCTAATAGACCGTTATTCAGGTAATGAATAGACCATTATTCATATAATGGATTTAAAAATTAGGGTCTCTATATTACTATAACGCGTATAACATGACGGAAGGTTGCATAAAATAGATTTTCGTAGGTGTTAATTTAGGATTCTCATATGAGGTTTAACAAATAAATCGGGTAATTGTGGCGACGCGACATGCGATGAATCGCACTACTACGAACCGATCTACTTGTTACTACACGTTCCAGAGTTACCCGATTAAATTCTTAATCTTCATGAAACCGAACCTACCGGTCTGGGTGTTGTGAGGGTTGTTTTTTCCAAAATTGACACTTATGGGTACACTGCAAAATCGCACCTAACTGTTCTGAGTGGAGAAAAAATTGACAAAAAAGCGTGAACGCTTTACAATACATGAAAAACAGAGGTAGGACATAAAATGAAAATTGCAATATGCAACGAGATGTTTGAAGATTGGAAAATCGAGGATGTCTTTACTTATGCTGCTGAACTCGGTTACGAGGCAGTTGAGATTGCGCCGTTTACTTTGGCGGATTCGGTCTTAGACATCAGTCAGACAGAGCGGGAGCGTATCCGTAAAGCGGCGGAAGCTGCGAAGATAGAGATTGCGGGGCTGCACTGGCTGCTCGTCTCGCCGCCGGGGTTGTACGTTAATCATCCGGATGCCGAGATTCGTGAAGAGACGCGGGATTATTTTCTGGCACTGGTAAATCTGTGTGCGGATTTAGGTGGAAAAGTAATGGTCATCGGTTCACCACAACAACGGAACGTGATGGACCCACTCAGTTTTGACGAGGCGTGGGAGTATGCACGGGCAACTTTTTCAGAGAGTGCCGCACTGGCAGGCGAGAGAGATGTCATGCTGTGCATGGAACCGCTATCCAGCGATCAGACGAACTTCATCACGCACCCTGATACAGCCGTTGAGATGGTGAATGCTGTCAATCATCCGAATTTTCAGATGATTCTGGATGTGTGTAGTACCGCGAAAGAGGGCATAGATATGCCGACGCAGATCCGTAAACACGCGCCGCACGTCGCACATTTTCACTCTAATGACGACAACGGCTACCTCCCCGGTTCTGGCAATGTAGATTACCCACCGATTATTGAGGCATTGAAAGAGATTGATTATAAGGGTTATGTCTCGACAGAGGTTTTCGACTTCAAACCGGATCCGCAGACCATAGCGAAACAGAGCATTGAATTTGTGAAATCGCTATTATAGGAGCAATTGATGGACAACACTATCCGCGAGTGCTACACCGGATATACGACACTTAGAAACGAGATGGGACGGTGGCTGAAACAGAGTATGCTGCTCGATCCACCGGGTCCGAACGATGGTGGCGAGGATGAAGCGAACTATGCGCTTGCGTGGTTTCCACATTATCTCATCACTGGCGATGCGACTGTCCTGCAGCATTTCGATACGTTAAAGGCAGCACTGCTCGGTTGGGTAAAGCGCGATTGTCTGCATGGTTATGAACCGAAGGCAGAGGCACATCACGGACCGGAGCCGTTTCTGCTTTTCTTGCCACGTTATATCGGACTAATGCCTGAAGACACGGAAGCCGTCAACTTGTTGACAGATGCTGCAGAACACATCGGCAATTGGGTGCCAGAAATCCCGCCGTGGTATGATTACGACAGGGATACATTTATCGGCTACAACATCGGTAGCCGCGACGTGACGAACGATGAAAAGAACGCGTATGAAATGGCGGAGCACTTTCGATTTATCCACATCGCGATTGCGGCGTATCGTGTGACGGGTGAAGAACGCTATCTGACGTGGGCATTACGGTATGGAAGAAAGCGTGCAGAACGGCTTATTGCGGCACCGGATCCGATGCCGTTGATCTGGACGCTTGATGGCGAGGGACTTGATGAAGCCGCTGTCAACGCGAAGAATTTACATCGGCTTGTTGCGAGTACGCATCACATTCCGGGTGATCCACTTGCAGGCATTGAAGTGCTATTGGCTTCTGGTGCTATCTATGCGTTGGGCGATCTCTATCTGCTATCTGGGGACGCGATATTTAAAACAGCGGCAAAGCGGATCGTAGAACCGCTTGTACCATCGCTGAGTGATCCATTTAATGATCCGGGGGCGGCGGCGTTGAGCTACTACCGTTGGACATTCGAGGATACCGAATTTGATACTGCGATCCGTGCAGCGTTAGAAGATCTGCCTGACGAACCACCAGAACGATTAGCGTTGATTTTTCCGCAAGAGACGCGTCGTCGGGAACCCGGTGTCGGGAAACGTGCGGATATGGCGTATTGGGGAGAATGGTCAGACGATGGGTCCGTGAAACCGATTCAGGAGGCATCAACCGCTACCTTGACGCTTGCGTATCAGGTAACAGGCGAGACTGTCTACGCGACGCGTGCGCTACGAAGTGCTGCGACGCGTTTGGGTATGGCGCGGCGCGTATTGCGCGGTGGACGGGAACACGCCGATATGGGAGGCGCGGTCTGCTCAGTTGCAGCAGGCCATGGACGGAATTGGGGGCAAGGTGCAGTCACGGCGTGTTATGGTCCGCTGCTTCTCGGCACGCGTGAAGTTCAGAGCAAAGTTACACAACTTTTGGAGATCCGACAGGGCAACAGACAAAACCACCCGCGAACGCTTTTCTCTTTAGTAAGACCCCTTGTCAGTGAAAAGAAGCGTGCAGAGGTCATCTTTTACAACGGCGGCGATTCACCGTTCACATTTTCATGGCGATTGCAAACCGATGAAGAGGCTGTGTGGAATACAATAACGCTCGACTCAGGTGAAGTACAACAGGATTCCATCTAACTCCGCGGCATTCTGGATTCTATCTCTGTTTGAGGGTTGCCCACATTGTTGTTAACAACGAGGCTTCCGGCTGAACTGACAAGAACTGTGGGTCAAACCAATCTGGGGCACTATTCAATATGCCGTGTGTGATCCGCCTGGATGTTTGGTTATCGAAATTGTATATGAAGAGTTGGCTATTCCTTCTATAAATGAGCTCGTCGCCGCGCGGGGACCACGCAGGATGGAGAGCGTTAGAAATAAGGCGTTTCAACTTTTTACCATTGCTATTCACAACATAGATGCCTTTTAGACTCCAGTAAAATGCTATACGCGTCCCATCCGGAGACCATGCTGGGGGTCCCCAGAGGGTTCTGGGTACTTGATTCGGCACCAGTACTCTCTCTTTGCGCGTTTGGAGGTTGATAGCTTTCAAGAGACGTCTTGCTTGTTCGGGTGCTGATACAAAGGCTATCTCTGACCCGTCAGGTGACCAAGAGGGACAACCCCCGAGAAAGCCTGATGAAACTATACGTTCCACCTGCTCACCATCTATTGTGGTGACATAGATGCTCCAATCGCCAACATTCAAGTAAGCGATTTGTTTCCCATCTGGAGACCACGCGGGGCACCATCTATGTGCCGAGTTTTGAAACACCCTTCGCACATTTGTGCCATCCGCATCCATCAGATAAATGTCTCGAATTCCATCTCGGTCTGAGTTAAAAGCAATACGTTCACCCGTTGGAGACCAATCAGGACCAAAATCTTCTGCAGCGTGCCAAGTTAAGTTCACCTGTTGGCTCCCATCCGGATTCATTATATAGATTTCTGTATTGCCGTTGCGTTTAGAACCAAATGCGATCTTCGCCGTTTTCGGCGCTTTGGCAAAAACAAGGCAAACCTGTGCAGCACCCAATATTAATATTACGACACAGAAAAAAAAGCGAAATCGGAATTTCATAGCAATCCTCTTGAACAATCGTAGTGGATGTAGAAACCTATCTTTGCATTCTTAATTTCCAAAATTCTGAGCAACGTGTACTAAATCGAGAATATTAACGATGCCGTCATCATTTACATCAGCCTCTGGATTTGCCTCTCCCAAGTGAGCAGCGACAAAGGTGAGGTCCAAGATGTTGACGACCCCGTCTGCATTCACATCGTAAGGGTTCTCAGGTGGGACAAGATTGAAACTGGTTAATTCAAAGATGATATCCTGACCTGTTTTAAATTTAACAGGTCCGAGATCAGGTGCGAGCCACTGGTAAGAAGTAGAACGACTTGCTCTGCCCCCAACGGTGGTTTTTGTGAGTATCCTAATTTTCAGGCAGTTCTCAAACGTGCCAGCGGGTGTGACCACGTTTTCTATCGCAACAACTTCATTAATACTGGAGACTGTAACGGTACCTACCAGATATACTTCCGTTTCTCCGAGCGTCTCCCATATTTCTCCGACCTGAAGTGTTGGCGGGAAAAAGACGGCAGGTGGTGAGAATTCCATACGCGATATACCAAACACATCACCCAGTTCTGCGACAACTTTATGGAGTTTCATCCCTTCCTCACCGACCTCAACAAGGAATGTGCTTGTATTAGCCGAGCTTGTTCCTAACACCTCTGTTACAATTTTAAGAGTCCGAAACTGTTCACCACTGAAATCTTCTTCCGGGGTTTCAAGCGTGTAAGTGATACGTTCAGCACCATCTGTGCTTTCCAAAACCCAGGTATTCCCAATATTTGTAGGATAGTAGTTCTGTGCAGACGCTGCGCTAACGAGCACACAGAGTATCCCTATGAACAATACGGTATTTCTAACCACTTGACTCTCCTCTCCCTAAGTGGGCCACGTCGCAAAGTACGCCTGCGGTGTGCTAAAAAAACGCCTTGATGGTGACATCAAGGCGTTTAATTGAATCGTGTTGATATGCGTGTCTCCTACTTCAGGATAACCATCCGTCGGGTCGCAGCAAAATCTGCGGTCTGGAGCGTGTAGAAGTAGATACCACTCGCGACGCTCTCACCAACCGAGTTCTTACCATCCCAATACGCTGCGGTCGATGGTGTCATGTACGAACCTGTCGGTTTCAGCCCTAAATCCAGCGTGCGAATTAGGTGTCCCGCGACATTGTGAATATGGATCGACACCTCAGCCGATTGACTCAACTGATATGGAATCCATGTTTCAGGGTTGAACGGGTTCGGGTAATTCTGCGCCAAAATGGTATCCTTCGGTTGTACGTCGCCGACGGTCAGTTGCAGACTGAGGAAGGCGTTGTGGATGTCAGCCGTCGAAACAATGCGCTGGAAGGGACCGGAGACGATATTTCCGCGTTCGTCGTAAAGTGCGATTTCGAGTTTATCGCCTGCCTTAACAACACTTTTTCGGTTGAGGTCTGCCCAGACAGCAGAAGAACGTTTCACTTCGCTTGTAATAGTTTCCGTAGCGATGGTGTCGGTGCGTAAGTTCTTTGCGACGAGTGTATAAGATGTGCCCGTTTCCATGTCGCGAATGTCGCTGGTAACAACAAACGCCCAGGTATTTTTATTCCTGGAAAGTGTGGGTGCAGCAGGCGCATCATCAGGGGCTTCAGATTGGTTATCCCACGCCTTACCAGTGAACTTCACCATACCACCAGTCGGCGTATTGACAATATAACCCATGCCACCGTCGATGCCAAAGCCATCCCCTTCATCAAGAGAGGTGTAAGCACTAAACTGTTGCGTTGCTACATCTAATCGGATAACCAGGGTTGCCTCTAACATTGCTGCCAATGATTTTGCGGTATAGGGCTTTTCCGGCATTAATGGGATAGCAATCATGTTTAAACCGGGTTCAAGCGTCACATCGAAACCGTATTCTCTTGGCATCATTGGTTCCGCGGGCACTTCGACCTCGGTTACTTCTTCAGCAGTTTCCTGAGTGGTTTCATCAGTTACTTCTTCAGTGGTTTCCTCGGTTACCTCTTCGATAGTTTCTTCAGTGGTTTCCTCGGTTACCTCTTCGGTAGTTTCTTCAGTCGGTTGCATAGCCTCAACGGTTGGTTCAACTAAGTTGTAGCTCTGCAATTCATACGTAACATCTTGTAGAACATTCTGAAATTTGATAGGCCCTACATCAGGTGCCAACCATTGGCGAAAACGATAAGGGACCACTATGGCAGCCGTATCAACTTTACGATCAATGTCCAACTTAACGCAGTTTTGAAATATTCCGGCTGGTGTTTCTACGTCCTCAATTGCCTCAACTGTTATGGTACTGGTGCTGGTTACCGGACCGACCAGATCCAGGACTGTCTCAGTCACAACTTCCCACTGATGCCCGACTGGCAATGCGGTTGGGAAAAAAATTGCCGGTGGATCAAAAGTCGCTTCTGCGATGCCAAACGCGCCTTCGTTTGTGATAGTCTGATGCAGTAGAATCCCTTCGTCATTCAGCGTGACAAAATATTTGTCATGATCAGTTGGCTCGCCGGTGGGATCGCCTGTAAGACTGGTAACGATGTTCAGAATCTTAAGTTCTTGTCCGTTGATAACCTCGGGACCTGTAATAGAATAAGTGAGCCTCTCAGCCCCATCAGTACTCTCCAGAATCCAAGTGTTCCCGACTTCAAGGGGATAATAATTTTGTGCTGTCGCTGTAAGTGCGAAACCACAGATAATGCTTAACACCAACATTGGTTTCAGCCATGACCTAAGTTTGGTAACCTTCATAATTTAGAACTCCTTTTTGAAAAAATATAAATTATCCGAGCGAAATTTCCGCCGGAATTGAGGCAAGATTGTAGTGCGGTAACGCGGTGTCAGTAGGTGCAGAGTGTCCTTCTGGCGGGATATCTTCCTGCTCCGAAGCGTATCGATATCCGAACCACATTCCGATCGCCATAACCAGAATAGCAACGACAATTACAACTAATACCACCCGCCAGCTTACCATACCAGTTTTACCCAGATTCTGAGTGTTCGTGAATAGATTTTATTCCATTTATCCGTAGAAAATTGTAACACCTTAATTCGTCTCAAGGTTACAAGGAATTTGTTGATGAAAACGCCAAACCGGATCTGATGCACGCCCTTAAATCGGATAAGACTAATCGCTTAAATTCTGAGCGATGCGGACGAGATCCAAAATGTTAACGACACCATCACCCGTTACATCCGCTTCTGGATCTATCCCACCCAAACGGGCAGCAACAAAAGTGAGGTCCAAGATATTCACGACACCATCAGCGTTCACGTCATGCGGGTCAGGTTCAGTTGGCAGATTGGTACTTACCAATTTGAAGAGCAGCCCATCACTGTTTTGGTATTGAACGGGCCCCACATCCGGTGCCAACCATTGATAAGGCGGCGAATCAACATTATTAAACTTTATGAAGCCAGCAGAGAACGTCAACGCCAATTCAACCTTCGCACAGTTATGAAACGTTCCAGCTGGTGTCTCAAGGTCTTCAAATGCGACGACTTCTAAATTAGTGGTGCTTTTTCCACCTATCTTTAGAAGGCCCGTCTCAACTTCGGCATCCGCCACTATCTGCCACTTATCGCCAAGCTCCAGATGAAGCGGAAAAAAAGTCGCAGGTGTCGGAAAATCCGCCGTCACGGTGCCTCCGAAAGCAGCTTCTTCCAAGATAGTTCTGTGGAGTTTGATGGCTTCGCTGCCGACAGTCAAGAAATATTTGTCGGTATCAACAACATCCCCAGTGCTAAGTTCTTCTGTTTCAATCTTCAAAGTGATAACCTCGGTCCCGTTAACAGTTTCGGGGCCTTCAAGGCTATAGGTACGTTTTTCCTCAGCATTTGTGCTTTCTAAAACCCAGGTATTGCCGACCTCTGCCGGATAGTAATTCTGGGCTGCCGTTGTCAACGCGAAACTACAAACGAAGCCAAAGACAAGAACCGCCTTAAACCAGCGCAAAAATATTTTCGTTTTCATACTCCAATTCCCTTCAAACAGTATAGCAATAATAAAGAAGCCTTTTGCCAACTTAGCGTGTTGACTTTTTCCAAACTTCATGTGATAATAGGATTATATTATCACATTTATTGCAATTTTGCAAGAAAGAAAATGGCATAGCATTGACTCGGCTGTGCTTGAAAAAATATCTAAAGGAGAAACATAGATGCGTTTAGAAGGGCAGGTTGCGATCGTTACAGGTGGCGGCGGTGGTATTGGAAAAGCGACATGCCTCGCGTTCGCGAGCGAAGGTGCGAATATTGTCATCCCGGAAGTGAATATCGCGAACGCAGAAGCAGCTTCAGCAGAAATAACAAATCTCGGTAGACAATGCTTGGTGATTGAAACAGATGTAGCGGATGGCGACTCTGTGCGTAAGATGGTTCAACAAACGCTTGGAACATTTGGACGGATTGATATTTTAGTCAACAACGCCGGCATTTTTAGCTATACGCGTATAGACGCATGCACGGAAGCGGAATGGGATCGGATGATGGCTGTGAATCTGAAAGGTCCGTTTCTCTGTTCACAAGCAGTGATGGAGACGATGAAAAAACAACGGTCTGGACGCATTATTAACCTCGGTTCGTTGGCGGGACAGGTCGGTGGATTGGTCGCATCCGCGCCGTATTCTGCCTCAAAAGCGGGTGTGATGTGTCTGACGAAATCGTTGGCACGTGTGCTTGGTGAATACAATATTACTGTTAATTCTATTGCGCCGGGTGTGGCAGCCACAGAGATGGCGAAAAACCACCCGGACATGACGGATCAGATTCCGTTGGGACGCGTCGCCGATGCTTCAGAGATTGCGACTGCTATTCTTTTTCTCGCCTCAGAAGAGGGACGTTATGTGACGGGCGCGACGTTGGATGTTAATGGCGGCATCCGGATGGCGTGAGTGACTGTTAACTATTCTTCTGATAACCGTTAGTCATAAAAAGGAGAAGTGATATGGACTATAGGACACTTGGACGCGCGGGCGTAAAGGTCTCACCGCTTTGTCTCGGTACGATGATGTTTGGTGGACCAACGAATGAAAGAGACTCAATCCGGATTATCCACAAGGCGTTGGACGCTGGCATCAATTTTATGGACACTGCGAATGTCTATAACGATGGCGAATCTGAACGCGTTATTGCGAAAGCGGTTCGTGAAAATCGCGAGAAATGGGTTATCGCTACGAAAGTACATGGGTCGATGGGAGAAGATGTGAACGCAGCAGGGTCACACCGATTCAATATCATGTCGGCAGTCGAAGCGAGTCTCAAACGCCTCAATACAGACCACATTGATGTCTATTACCTGCATCGTTGGGATGCCTCCACGCGAATTTCGGAATCGTTACGGGCTTTGGACGATTGCGTCCGACAAGGGAAAGTGCGTTACATTGCGTGTTCCAATTTTGAGGCGTGGCGCGTCTGTGAGGCACTCTGGACAAGCGAGAAGTACGGACTGGAGGAGTTCGTGTGTGTCCAACCGCTTTATAACATTGTGAATCGGGATCCTGAAGTAGAGTTACTGCCGTTCTGTGAGAAGTATGGTGTCGGCGTTGTGCCGTATAGTCCATTGGCACGAGGTGTGCTGTCCGGTAAGTATCTGCCCGGCGAAGATCCGCCCAAAGGGTCAAGAGCGGCACGAAAAGATAGACGGATTCTACAGACCGAACTCCGCGAGGAGAGTTATGAGGTTGCGCAACAGCTGAAACCGCTGGCAGATGCACACGGTAAAACGTTGACGCAATTTTCATTGGCGTGGGTGCTGGCGAATCCAACGATTACTTCCGTTATTATTGGACCCCGTACGATGGAGCAACTTGAGGATAACTTGGGATGCTTAGATTGCACGCTAACGGCAGCCGATGAAACGGCTATCAACGAGTTGGTGCCACCCGGAGAACATACTGGGAAAGGATATAACGATCCAGCGTATCCGGTACTGGGCAGGTTAACACAAGGCTAAGACGCGCAGACGTGTAATTTTACAGTAATTAATGCAAAAAAGGCTATACACAGTATTTTTCGCGCCCGCGCGCGCCGTCTTGCCCGGAACATCTCCCCACGGGTTGTTGCATTGGCGTTCTCTCAATGCGTATTATTCCTGCCAACACAACAGTTCCGCTCGCTTCCCGCTTTACTGCCCCCATTCGCTCTGTATTATTTCTTAGTGAACTCTCCTGAGACTTCAATTTTTATTTCCCAACTCACCTAATTTTTATTAAATTTATTGCCTTTTCCCTAAAAATACCCTATAATCCCAGTCAGATAGAGTCTTTCTATTTAAATTAATTTAAATTAGATAAAAATTGGCTTATTATAACCCAAGTTGCCGGTTGTCCGTCCTATGGAGGCAGTGCGATCCACTTTTATTAAACTCACTTTAATCTAATGTTTTTGTAGGAGCGGTTTCTAACCCCGATAGATAACAGAAAATCCGTGTTTTTCGTGAAGTAACAAGGCCCGGCGATTAACATTGCCAAACACGAAACATAATCTGAAAGAGGAGAATTATTATGAGACATTTACTGTTAGTTTTACTCGCAATCTTGCTTGTTATGGGCTGTGGTCCCGAAGGGCAGAAAATGGGCTCGTCTGTTATGTCCGTGATGGATGACACAGAACCGACAGAGGGAACGTTTGAAGGGATCCCACGTATTCCCGTTTCTGTTGCTTTTATGCAAGACAAAATCACCGGTCCGTGGCTTTGGATGATTGCGCCAACGGAACCCGGCAAAGGTGGACCAGATTCCATAGATATTGATTCATTGGCTGTTGCCAGCAACGGTGCCGTCACTGAGATGGCTGTCGCGACAAACGGTGCATCTGAAGGTGATTGGATCGGTGAGGTGCCATGGACACTCGGAGAGATTGCCGATATTGGTGGTGACAACGTTAATGAGGTCGTCAATAAGTTTGTACTGCCGTTGATAGGTTTGGGCGAAATGAACTTAGAGGACTTTTCGTCTTATGCGTTGATTTCCCTTGTGTCTGATGCTGATCGGTCCGATGTGCCGATGAGGGTTGGGAGCGATGATGCTATCAAAGTATGGCTCAACGGCGAGGTGGTTCATAACCAAGCTGTAATTCGGGGAGCTTATGACTTTCAGGACGAATTCAAGGTTAATTTAAAAATAGGTGATAATCTCTTGTTGGTCAAAGTCAGTGAGCGCAGCCATGCTTGGTCTATGTTCGTCGGTATTGGAGATGAAGCCGTGCGTGCTGAATCCGAGCCTATTGAAGCGGCGGATGCTGAAGAGTTGTAATAGGACATCCGTAGGCAGTCGCTATATCTTGTTTTTAAATGTTGGGTCTGTGACTGTTGAAATCGCTGCGTAAATCCTATCAGTATAAGGCGCCTATTGAAAAGCATTGAAAGGAGTTTCAACGAATGAATCGTAAGGGAATTGTGTTCATTTTAACGGCTGTCTTGTTGGTATGTGGTATACAAGGTATCTCCGCGGCACAAGACATGGTCCTCACGGGGCATACGTGGCATGTCAACAGCGTAGCGTTCAGTCCGGATGGCAACACACTTGCAAGTGGCAGTAATGACGATACCATCCGTCTGTGGGATGTCAACACAGGCAAAGAAATCAAAAAAATCATAGGGCATACGGATTTTGTTGAGAGCGTATCGTTTAGTCCAGATGGAGACACGCTCGTAAGTGGTAGTCGGGACAATACTATCCGTCTGTGGAATGTCAACACAGGCAAAGAAATCAAAAAAATCATAGGGCATACGCATTATGTCAATAGTGTATTGTTTAGTCCGGATGGCAACACGCTCGCAAGTGGCAGCTATGACAAGACCATCAGGATATGGGATGTCAACACAGGAAGAGAAATCAAAAAAATTACCGGGCAGGGGAGTCTGTGGTGGGGTGTTTTTAGCGTAGCGTTCAGTCCGGATGGCACCATGCTCGTAAGTGGTAGTGGAGATAATACCATCAAGATATGGGATGTCAACACAGGAAGAGAAATCAAAAAAATCATAGGGCATACGGGGTGGGTCTATAGCGTAGCGTTCAGTCCGGATGGCACCATGCTCGCAAGTGGCAGTGGGGATGATACCATCAGGCTGTGGGATGTCAACACAGGAAGAGAAATCAAAAAAATCACCGAGCATACGAACGGTATCCAGAGCGTAGCGTTCAGTCCGGATGGAGCCACGCTCGCAAGTGGCAGTGATGACTGGACCATCAGGCTGTGGGATGTCAACACAGGAAGAGAAATCAAAAAAATCACCGAGCATACGCATTGGGTTTTTAGCGTAGCGTTCAGTCCGGATGGAGCCACGCTCGCAAGTGGCAGTGCGGACAAGACCATCAGGTTGTGGGGTATCACACCGTCCGATCTTACAGATTCACAGACTCCACAGCGAGATGCCAACACTGGAGACACTGCCCATCATATCTATTGGACAGAAAGGCAAGCTGGTAAAATCCGCCGAGCAAATCTGGATGGCTCTAACGTCCAAGACCTTATAACCACAGGTTTGGATAAACCAGGAAGTATAGCGTTAGATGTTGTTGAGGGCAAAATGTATTGGACAGACTCGGGAACAGATAAAATCCAGCGGGCGAACTTGGATGGCTCTGATGTCGAAGACCTTGTCATAGATTTGAAGGGCCCAAGTGGTATAGCGTTAGATGTTGCCGGAGGCAAGATGTATTGGACAAACGAGTCGATAAGAGATAAAATCCAGCGGGCGAACTTGGATGGCTCTGATGTCGAAGACCTCATAACCACAGGTTTGAGGGGCCCAAGGGGTATAGCGTTAGATGTTGCCGGAGGCAAGATATATTGGACAGATTGGTGGACAAATAAAATCCAGCGGGCGAACTTGGATGGTTCCGGGGTCCAAGACCTCATAACCACAGGGTTGGAAACCCCAAGTGGTATAGTGTTAGATGTTGTTGAGGGCAAAATGTATTGGACAAACGATTGGAAAGATAAAATCCAGCGGGCGAACTTGGATGGCTCTGATGTCGAAGACCTCATAACCACAGGGTTGTATAACCCAGTTCATATAGCATTAGATGTTACCGGAGGCAGCCATGAATCAGTTGTTGAACCACGCAATACAGATGTCAACGGCGATGGTGTCGTCACTCTTGAGGATTTAGAGTTCATTAACGACAGCATTGGCGAGACCGGTGAGAATGCTGCGGATCTGAATGGGGATGGCATTGTGAGTCTCGTCGACCTCGTCTTGGCAGCTGGGGCGTTAGAGGATGCAGCCGGCGCACCTGCTGCCCGGGCACACGCACTGAAGGCATTCACAGTGAAAGAGGTCCAACAGTGGTTGAGAGAAGCTCGGCTCTTGAAAGATAACTCTCCTGCCTACCAGAGAGGGATGGCTGTGCTTGAGCAACTTTTAGGACTGTTAACACCAAAAGAGACTGTGCTGTTGCCGAATTACCCAAACCCGTTCAATCCGGAAACCTGGATCCCGTATCAGTTATCCGAGGCTGCGGATGTGACGCTGACGCTCTACGACATCCAAGGACGCGTCGTGCGGCACCTGGACTTGGGGCATCAACGCGCGGGTATGTATCACAATCGGAGTCGTGCGGCGTATTGGGATAGTAGGAATACGCAAGGTGAACCGGTTGCAAGCGGTGTCTATTTTTATACCTTGAAGGCGGGGGATTTCGCGGCGACGCGGAAGATGTTGATACGGAAATAGTATCAAATGACCATAGGATAGCTGGAGTGCTGATGTTTATTAGCTTCCGAGCAATCGTTTCTGAGTGGATTGAGTTAAGTTCGCTGGCATCATCTTTGAGAAATGATGC
>PYIY01000164.1 GCA_003635195.1 Candidatus Poribacteria bacterium
CAACAACTAAAAACACGACTAAAGTGACAAATCCGAAAAGAAAACCGAGTAGTGCGATACGATACGAGACCGGTTCATTGGAGTCGTCTATCGGCTCCCTCGCTGTAGTCGCGGCGGTTGTCCTTGCATACCCAAGTCCAAACGTCTTTCTAAAGACCGACACGATGTGTTCACGTCCTATCCAGAAAACGGCGGGAACAAAGACGAGATAGCCACCCATCACTTGACGACTACAACTAATCCACGGACCGATACTGAGTCCGATCGCATTCATAATGATATATTGGAGTTTGAAAAAGAGGTAAAAGAACCAGAGGCTGAATGAAACCTCAAGTGTTAGTAAAGAGGCTATCCCGATAACTGAAAAATAGATGACAAACCGCATCGCGGGCCACCATCCGAGTGTATGCCACGGTTTTTCAGTAAAGACGGTATAGATATTGTAAATAAGTGGGATTTCCGGCACCTTTGGAAAATGCGCGTGCAATCCGTTAATCAGGTGTAGCACCACAGGCAATGCCATCCCTGCCCAAAGGAGCCTGCTTTTGAAAAAGGTATTGAGAAGTGTACCCCGTGCCGGCTCCGCAGCGAGTTGTATCGGAATCTGAATTAAGGGAAACGAAAATCTTTCACGTTCCACCCACTGCTTTCGGAGGATTGTGGAAAGGCAGAGCGTCGTAAAATAGAAGACGAGGACGAAAAGACTCCAGATGAGCAACGGCTTGAGCCAGATCATCCACGGGACGCTTTCACCGGGAGAAATCCCTTCATAGAAGTCCGTCACAGCCCGCGTATCTGTGATAACAAGCCACTCAGGGATATGTGGATGGAGCGTTTCGGACCAATCGTTTTCCGTCGTTGCGAAGTATCGGAGCGCGACAAGGGAGGGCAACAGAAACTGCAACAACCCCATTGACGGGATGCCGACTGCCACGATTAGCATTATCCAGATGACAGTCAATTCAGGTGCCGAGAAAGCGAAACGCCCGTTCCGCATGAACTTACGCAACGGTACATTGACGAGAAAGACCAGAATGAGAATCCCGAAGATTGAACCGACAGGGAGATGATTGCCTGCAATTTTGGTGTTTTGTAGGAAATAGTTGTTGTAGGGTGTGATTGCACACATTGCCCCTACTAAGAGTAGCCCTACAACAATAGCAGGGAATCTAATTTTGGGGTGTGACCTGCTGGTTCCTCCAAAATTGTTCTTAAAAGTGTTGGCAGCCAAGCGTGTACGTGTCTCCCATTCCTGTTATCGGTTCAAACGTTCTTCTCAATCCTCGTCTCTTAGCGAAGGTTGATACAGGCAGGTCTCTGCATCTACAACACGACCATCGGGGAGTGTATACTGATTCGGGGTGCCTCTGCCCCACGGTTCCTTGAAATCTTGGCTTCGCACTCTATCTGCTGCCATCTGCTCGGCGACAGCTTCCCATGAGAACCCTCCCATCAGCTGCTCGTGGAGATATGCTTCTAATTCCTGATATTCCATTTGTCCAGCGAGGTTCTCAAATTCATCCGGATCCGTCTCTAAATCGAAGAGAATAGATTCATGTTCAGGGAAAGCGACATATTTATAGCGAGGCGTTCGGAGCATACGCATCGGTCCGGTCGTCTGATTTGCCCAGTATTCGGTGATCGCAGTATCGCGCCAATCTTCAGCGTTCCCGGACATAAGACTCGTTAAATCATCGCCATCTAAACCACTGGGAATAGGGATGCCTGCTCTGGCACATAAAGTTGGGAAGAGATCGTTTAATTCGACAGGTGCTGTGACTCGCGCGCCGTGTGATTGCTGGAGCTGCCTGTCGTATACGATTAACGGTACGCGTGCTGCGGCTTCATAGTAGCTCGATTTCCACCACTGCCCGTGCTCGCCTGCCATCTCACCGTGATCGGTTGTATAAACGATGATAGTGTTATCTAAAAATCCGTCGCGTTCCAAGAGTGTTAGTAAATCCCCGACAGTCTCATCCAAGAATTCGCAACAGGCGTAGTAAGCGGCTCGTGCTTTTCGGGCTTCTTCGTACGGAATCTCCTCCGTGTTGAAATTATCTCGTAAGCCTTTCGCGAAGGGATGTGTCTGTTCTAAGTGTCCCGGTGGAACGTTCGGCATATCTACATTATCGGGCCAATATTTATCAAGGAGTCGTTTGGGTGCTGTGAGCGGAAAGTGTGGACGGCTATAACTTGCGAGTAGAAACCATGGCTGCTCTGCTGGTTGTGATCTCAAATATTCAAGGGTCTCTTCGTTGATAACGCGTTCTTGCAGAAGACTCGTCGGGATTTCCGTGACACCTGCCAGTCGCGTCCGTACTCGTATGCGATATGGCGGGTTCAAGGGGTCGGTTTGGTGTCCGGCATAGCCGCGTAGGTCGCCGTAGGGTCGAGACTGAAAGCCGTTGTTCTGTTCTTTCCCACCGAAGTGCATCTTCCCAACAAGTGCTGTTGCATAGCCGTGTTGTGCGAAATGTGCGGGCATTGTGAGATGTTCTGGAAACAAGATAGACCCATTATTCCATGCTGAACACCGATGCGCGTATTGCCCTGTTAGCATACACATCCGGGAGGGGGTGCAGAGCGGTACTTGGCAATACGCGCCCTCAAAATAGGTCCCGGATGCTGCGAGTTGGTCGAGATTTGGGGTCTGTACAATGGAATTACCTTCATACCCCATAGCGTGGGGACTATGTTCATCACTCATCAAAAATAGAATATTTGGTTTTTGTGCCATTAATTAAAACATCTCCTTGTTGTCTGACTTAGGATTTGCAGGGTGAAAGGATTTTTTCAGGATAAGGAGGTCTTCTAAACTCGTTCTACCGCGGAACCTGATTCAGACAATTCCTACCACATTACCAAACCAGATTCTTAATCTTCATAAGAAGGCAAGTGAACTTCATCATGCATTTGGAAATTCACAGTGAATGGCAGTCCTATCCCTGAATCTGTTTTGGCGAAGTGCTCTGAAAAATCAATGAGTGTGAATCCTACGAGTTGTTTCGTTTCTGGATGGAAGCGTAGAATTACGTCATCGGTGTACTCGACGTAGTCGGTGTATTCGGGGTTTCCTCGCGTCACATAAAGCACGTCAACTTCCCG
>PYIY01000165.1 GCA_003635195.1 Candidatus Poribacteria bacterium
CACTTCATACTTAGGCAAGAACCGTGCCAATTGGTGAAATCGTTATATACAGTCCTGTCATAACTTTGTCCGTCAAGGTGGTACGTGGGACGCAGGCTGTACGCGGTGTCATGCGATCGCTTAAAGTTGTTTTTCGTCAGGTGTTGCAAAATACAACACCTTTGCGAGCAGTGTGGGTTGCGGAGCCTTTGATAAAGCGGGTTCCGGCGTGTTGTGTTGCGATATGCTACACTGTAGCATATCGCAACAGTCCTTTTACTATAGCAAGTTATATTTTTTCAATTTCCGATAAAGTGTGGTTCTATCAATGCCCAATGCGCGTGCCGTATGGGAAATATTATTGTCGGTCACTTTGAGGGCGTGGATGATGGTTCTCCGTTCAACTTCGTCGAGCGGAAGAATAGTAGTGGCATCCGTCGGACTGCTTGTAGGGGGTTGTGAATGCTCTTGCACCTGATGTAAAAGGAGGCTTTGGGGTTGCAGTCGATCTGTTGTCTCATATAAAACTGCCCTCTCAATGGCGTTTTCCAGTTCGCGCACGTTACCGGGAAAGTCATGCTGCATTAACATTTGTAAGGCATCGGTAGAAATGTCGCGAATGGATTTTTCGGCGGCTGCGGCATGTTTTTTTAGGAAGTGATCTGCCAAGATAGGAATATCTTCGCGCCGATCTCTCAGGGGCGGAACCTTGATAGGGAATGCTGAGAGTCGATGGTACAAATCCTCACGGAAATATCCGTCTCTGATAGCATTTTCTAAATCCTGATTCGTAGCAGCCAAAACACGGATGTCAATGGAGGTGGTGCTTGTGCCACCGAGACTCTGAAATTCTCGTTCTTGTAGGACGCGCAGCAACTTCGCTTGCAAAATGAGTGGCATATCCCCAATTTCATCGAGAAAAAGTGTCCCGGTGTCCGCTTGTTCAAAGTATCCAATCCGACGCTCATTTGCCCCGGTGAAAGCACCGCGCTCATTGCCAAACAACTCACCTTCAATCAATTCGGTTGGTATTGCAGCACAATTGAAGGCAACGAAAGGACATGCGTTTCGCGGGCTGTTATCGTGTATTGCTTTTGCGATCAATTCTTTGCCGGTCCCGGTTTCGCCTTGAATCAGGACGCTAATATCTCCTGCTGCCGCTATTTGAATCTCGGTGAACACGTGCTGTATTTTTTTGCTTTTGCCGACGATTTCACCAAAAGAGTGGTTTATTTCAAGTTCGTTCTGTAATGCCATGATACCGCTTTCATGAAAATTAACGTGAGTTTGAGATAACT
The DNA here is from genome assembly GCA_003635195.1 of Candidatus Poribacteria bacterium. GTDB lineage: Bacteria > Poribacteria > WGA-4E > WGA-4E > WGA-3G > WGA-3G. Next base: position 1,278 of record PYIY01000165.1, read on the forward strand.
GTTAGTTTCCTTATTTTTGTCCAATGAAAGCGTAATGTCATTCTTGTTTGAAAGGTGTGTGAATGTAGAAAAGATGTGCCATTGAGACGTTCAAAAGGTTATCATATAGATAACCTAACCTTTTTGGAGGTCTCAATGGCAAAAAGAAGTATAGCAGGAAAACGGAAAAAGCACAATCGGAAAAAATGGATTCCAACCCCTCAGGCTCCGTTGTG
>PYIY01000166.1 GCA_003635195.1 Candidatus Poribacteria bacterium
TTCAGTGTGATGCCTAAGATGTTCTGGCAGAAGATCGCAGTATTGTGTTTTTTCGAGTAGTAGTTTGAACAATAAGGCATCTTCTCTGCCTCCCGTGGTAGATTTGAATCATCCACACTGAGGGTGATACACCTTCGGGATTGCGTTGAAGCACTCTTACTTTCCGTATCTTTGATGAAATCAAGAGCCATCGCACATCCGAGTCGAAGATTCAAATGTTTCGCATGATAAAGACTCAGAAAGCTAAGATTGCGATAGAGACGTGATTTCGGTAGTTTCAAGGCATCTGCGACTTGATTCGGGTTGTAAAGTCCAAAGAGATGGCAAACACACAGCAGAAGTAGCGTTTCAACGACTTGCTGCCTCATCCGCCGAAAGTAAGAAGAAAGAAGGTCTTGAAAAAAGAGGGTAGATTTGATAAGCTTATACCGCATGAGATGTCCTCCGTGTTGACTCGAAGTTGGTTTTTCTGAGTCACTACGATGCCATCTCATGCCATAAAAATCAAGAAACTTCTTTAAAACTATCGCATTTTCATCTTGTTATACCTATGATCTATTGATGATTACTCACTCCTTGATAGATTTGATAAATATCAGTTTATAAACAAATCTACAATTACTTGTACATCAGAGGGTTATTGAGGTTGTAAATCTCACCAGCGTAGCAGGGACCCGTAGTATAATTGGTACTATCAAAATAAAAAACCGCTCTTATATCCTTACCTCAACGGCAGGTGTATAAGAGCGGAAGATTTTGATTTTGTGTTCTACTACTGCAAGGCTTTGAGGTCGCCCCAGGTGACAGCTGCTTTTCCTTTCGCTTCAACAGGCGTTCCTACATTCACCATATCAGGTTGTTGCGAAATGAAATCAATCATTTCGATAAGTACCTGACCCCGCGGCAGGTCACCCCGATTGGGTTCTTGCATGCAGATACCGACGCGTCCGCTACTATCGTTCAATTTGATAATACCCGGGTCGAAGAATCCAGCACCGTTATCACCAAAAACGACTTCAACACTCCATGGCGGGACGATCTGTTCGCTTTTAAAGGGTCTTTCAGAGGTAAATTCAGGAAGTGTCGGCGTATATTTCTCACCATCGGCTGTCGGTGTAATTTGCGTACCGCCACCCCACATATCTGCGTTGATATTGATGATAGTCTTCAAACCGTTTTCACCATTCACCCCACCACCTTCAGTAACGTAGAAGATGTAATCAGCGCAATTGAGAATGATGTTTCCACCGTAGAGGAAGCGTTCAGCGATAGAATCATCTACCTGTGAATTTCCGGGCGTGTAGAGCGTTGTCGGGAACCAGCCGAAGATGATAAGGATATCTGCGACATCATCGTCGATGCGTTCTTCTGCCCAGGGACCGATTTCTGCGTCGGTTTTGTAAACAACATCGCCAATGGTCGGGACAGCACCTTTAAGGTCCTCAAAGACAATTGCGCGCTGGATATCCGCATTGTCTTTTGAGATCCAACCTGTGTTTTCGCTGAAGATAGCGACATCGCCTAACTGTGCCCAACTCGACATTGTGCATGTAACCATTAATAAAACCACAACCAGTGCTAATGCATTACGTACCATTAATTTTTCCTCTCTTTATGTTTGCCCCGATGATACCGAACCATATTACCAGGGCAATAAGTGTTACTAAGTAAAGTTCCAACGACGTTTGGGTTAGAATTTTGACTTAAGATGTCCCCACGTCGTAGCAACTTTTTGATTTGGATCAACTGCTTGAGCACCGAGTACTTCAAACAAGTAATTATCAATCATTTCGGCAAGGACTTCACCACGCGGAAGCCCACCGTTATTCGGTTCTTGAAAAGCGATCCCAATACGACCACCGGTTTCGGTATCGTGAACAATCGCGGGATCCAAGAACCCAGCACCATTATCTCCGAAGACCACTTCAACTTCCCAAGGATCCACAATCTGGGCTTCCTTGAAAGTCCGCTCTGAAGTGAATTTGTCAAGACTCGGGGTATATTTCTTACCGTCATTGGTCGGTTTGATAGCTGTACCGCCCGACCACATATCGGCGTTGATATCCATCATATTCTTCAAACCTTGTTCACCATTTGCACCGCCACCTTGGGTAACGTAGAAGATATAATCCGCAGTGTTTAGGAATATATTTCCACCTTCAAGAAACAATTCAGCGACAGAGTCATCCGGATCTTGGTTACCGGGTGTATAAAGCGTTGTCGGAAACCAACCGAAGGTGACGATAATATCAGTAACACCGTTATCGGTGTGGTCTTCTGCCCAGTCTCCAATTTCTTTGTCGGTTAGTATAACGACCTTTTCAGGCGTCTTGAGAAGGTCTTTCAGTTCCTCACCCTCTGCTGCAGCGGTGCCTTGTGCAATCCATCCGGACTGCTCAGTGAATATCGCGACTTTCCCCATCGGAGCAGATATACCGATACTCGGCAAGGTGACTATCGCAGCAAAATATGCTGCGATAGCAATAGCAAAAATTATCAGTTTACGCATGTAATCTCCTTTTATTTCTTGATGATTACAGTAAATATTTCATTCTGTCTTGTTGGAGCATTCATATCGACAATTCTTTTCTGAAATGCAGACGTGTTTGCATTCTAACATCATTATTATACTAATATTTCTCGGTTTTTGTCAAATTATTTTTTTTTAATCATGAATCAGGGTCCTAAGCCTTTTCCACAACACTGATAATATTTCTATGGCAGGTTGGGTTTAGTTAGCAGATGTGCAGGCGGTAATTCGCCTGTCAACGTTTCTAAAAATTCGACCAAATCCGCCTTTTCCTGTTCACTGAGCCCAAGCGGTTCCAATGTCCCCTCGCGTTGACCGACGAAATTGCCGCCCGTGCCGCCGATGTTATTAAATTCAATTACGGATTCGAGTGTCGGAAAGTCACCGGTATGAAAGTACGGTGCCGTTAGTGCTATATTGCGAAGTGTTGGTGTTTTGAACTCGCCTTGATGTTGCTGTATCGGTTCCAAAAAATTTAAAATCCGTGTCGCAACAGCGGTATCATCGCTATAGGTCCCACCGCCATTAAACGAGTCTGCTAAGAGCAGCGAAATTCCGGCATAACGCCCAGTATCCTCCGGCAACTTACCTTGTGGAATCCCTAGGTTATGAAACTCATTATCTGTAAAAGTAGGTGTATCATGGCAAAGGACACAAACACCTTTACCGATGAACGTTTTTAATCCTCGTTTCGCTTCAGACGATATCGCCTCCGTATCGCCTGCAACGAATCGATCAAACGGCGCATCTCGACTAATCAAGAGACGTTCATAAGCCTCGATTGCCTTGCCGATATTTGCGAGAACGGTATTAACGGCGTGCTGATCAGCTTCGGACATACTATCAAAGGCGGAATCGCCGGGTTTGCCGTCAGTGGGAAAGCGTATTGTATCTTCCAGTTCTGGGAGTTCCCCGAATACTGTTTCATAATCTGCTGCGTAGTGTTGATGGATGAGATGTGCATATTGGAGTCGCGTGCCTGCCTGTTCCGCCTCACCTTCGAGGGCGACCAACGCTTGCGACCACAGCGTATCTGACCGGCCGTCCCAAAACTGCCATTCGTTATATGCAGCATTGAGCAGCGTCGGTGCATTTCTCGTCCCTCTTCCCGCGCCTAATGATGTCGCTTCAACATCGGCGAACCCATGAAACGGTGAATGGCATGTTGAACAGGCGACCGTTCCATCCTTTGAAAATCGTACGTCAAAGAAAAACATTTGTCCCAACCGCGCGGCATCGGCGTTATCGGCGACACGGTTTGTAGGGTTAAGTGGCGGGGCCTCAGGCAGTGGTGATAGACGTTGAATCACACTCCACTCGCGAGCTGTGAATATATCATCCGCTTGCTCAGGGACCTCTGCCATCTCTGATGTTTTTTCTTCGCCGCACCCATAGATAGATAACATGAAACTGAATATCATGCAGACGATTAGAAGACGCACGGTTTTACTCCATTTTCGGGGCATCCATTGCGCATCGGAATCCGAGTATTTGTCCGCTCGCCACGATGTCGTCATATTCCCGAAACGCGCACCGCATCTGCTCAGAACCGGCGAACCAACTTGCACCGCGCCACGATTTCTTCCCCATCCCGCTCGTTGGGGGGCCTTTCGGATTTTCCGCCGGACTGACAAAGTAGTATTCCGCGTCAAACCAATCAGCGACCCATTCTGCGACATTTCCTACCATGTTGAGCGCGCCATACGGACTCGCGCCTTGCTCGAAACTCTTCACAGGTGCCGCCATCGCGAAACCGTCAAGGTGGCCATCGAACTTCCTTTCGTCATCAAAGTTACATTTCGTCGGATCGAATTCATTGCCCCAGGGCCAGATACGTCCATCGCTGCCACGCGCCGCCTTTTCCCACTCCGCTTCAGTCGGCAAGCGTTTCCCGACCCACTCGGCATAAGCAGCTGCATCGCCCCACGTCACGCCAACTACGGGTTGATCCGGATGATTGAACTTTGGGTTATCCCAGAAGATCGAATTTCGGTGTCCCGTGGCTTCAACAAATTTAGTATAATCGGCGTTAGAGACTTCGTGCTTATCAATAAAATAGGCATCCAAGAATACCTTATGCTGCGGGAGTTCATCAAGCGCATCCGTCATCGGATCGACCTCTGGATCGCTGCCCATGATAAACTCACCAGCGGGGACGTAGACCATACCCTCGGGGATATCTATCACTATAGGTGTCGGTTCCGGTACGACTTCTACTGTCAGCTCCTCGGCAACTTGAATATTTTCTTCTGCTTCTTCTTCGACCACCATCTGCTCATCGCTACCACAACCGATTAGGCTCACGATTAACAACATCAAGTAACAGATAGCGTGTTTCAGTATGTTTGACATAGATGTTAATTTTTCTTTAATTAGGACGGCCCCAATGTTCTTTCATTCACTTGCAAGATTGGAAGCGTCAAAGGGGAACCTCCGCTTTTTCTGTTCCTTCCAGCCTACCATCCGTCAACATCCGCCTTGTGTTAATAATTGCCAGTCTTTGCGATATGTTGAGTTAAGGGTTCTTTACACAGCGGAATCCAACGGAACTGCTGTGATCGCTACACTGTGCTGGGTAAATATAAGCGACAGTTGTCCGCGTATCTCCTGCACCGTTCGTCCACGAACCGCCTCGAATCGCGTATGTTTGCCCATCTGTTGTCTCCGACCATTCTACTACCCATTCCCATACATTTCCTGCCATATCGTGCAATCCGTAAGGACTTATACCGCTTGTAAAATTTCCGACAGGTGCTGGGGTCATCGCATAGCCATCGGTGCTGCCGTCCATGCTCCCACCGTCGTCGAAATTGCCGCGCGCTGCGTCGTAATCATTACCCCACGGATAGAGCCTACCGTCTGTGCCGCGTGCTGCCTTCTCCCATTCGCTTGCCGTCGGTAACCGCTTACCAGCCCATGCAGCATAAGCCTCAGCATCTTCCCAATTGACCCCAACAACGGGTTGATCTGGCGCGTTCAGCCTCGGATCTTCCCAGAACTTCGGTTTTCGGTGTCCGGTCTCAGAGAGAAATTCTGCGTACTGCTTGTTTGTAACCTCATATTTATCGATGTAAAACGCAGCGACAAAAACTGTCCGCGTGTCGGCTTCTGTCCCGAACGTCAAGAGAGTCTTGCTATCTGTGCCGAGTCTGACCTCTCCAGCTGAAACGAAAACCATCTCTTCAACGTCAATCGGGATGTCGGAAGCTGCCAGAGATGTTTGTGAATCTATGAAATCTTCTGGTGTCTCATCACCACCGCACGAAATCAAATTAATGTTTAAGCCAACAATGAGACTTAAGATAGCACAATGTTTGACTGTTGCTTTCATGCTAAAGTGAGTTAATAGTGAGTGAAACATAATTTTGCATAGCACCGTGTATAGCCTAAACTGTCAGCAGTCAGTATTCCGTCATCACAGTTTTTGTTAGCACAAATTGACTGTAGCCCCAATACGGAATTGAGGCTACAGGTTAACAATAGTTTCGATGCCGAAGTACTACTGTAGTGATTTTTTGAGCTTGCCCCAAACAACGCTCACCTTACCAGTTGGATCCACCGCTTTTGCCGTCGCAAAACGGTTTGAAATGAGCTCTGCGTACTCCGTAGCGATCTGAGGATTTGGTGGTATGGCTGTGCCGCAACATGAGGTGTGGAAGTTGATAAACCACCCTTCCATGTCCTTTGTACGGTAAGCGATTGGGTCTGCGTTTACGCCATCGTCGGCATAACTTTCGTACTCAAAATCGTTCGCTTTCAAGACAGCGAGACCTGAGGCGCGATTTGAACTCCACTTTTTGAGTGAAGGTATTAACTCCTTGCCGAGATCCGTTGGGCTGACTTGCGAGACCGTGCCGTTTGTAATCGTGGCACCGAACACGCTTTGTTGTCCAGCACCGGCAGCGGTAACACGCGCCCCTTTATGCCAATAATAGTAAAAGGCGTAATCGCCGATGAAGCCACCGATGCCGCCTTCTCTCAACCACGTATAGACAAGGTCTTTCTTGCCTTCTTTCTTGAATATTGTGCCAGGGGTATTCCCTTGCGTGATGATATAGATCCCCTTTGGGTTCGCCTTCATATACGCCGCTAACTCGTCACTATCGACGATTTCAGCAGTTAACTTTTTCGCCTCCAGTTCCTCCACCATCATCTCAGCTAACTGCTTCGGGTTCGGGACAGCTAAACCTCCACCGTTTTCAACCGCTGCGTCATAAAAGACAGCGACATCTTGTCCAAATGTGTAGCTCGTGCAAATCAGCACGAGAATTGATGCAAAACAAAGTAGCCTTTTCATTTCTTGTCCCTCCTAATTTGCGGTTTCAAGTTGATTCTCCATCATTGAATGCAGCATAACACAGTTAAACAGAAATTGTCAAGGAAAATGTGAATAGCTGTCAGTTTCCAGAATCAGGTAAGTGCTGACTACTGACGACTCGCCGGTCTGAACTGGGATTTATGGGGTTGAAGGATGGATGGAATTAGCGGTGTTTTTGAGTAGAAATTGTGCTTGCCAAAGATTGGTTTTTTGCCAAAATGGTCTGTTTTAGGCCTTATTGGTTTGTGTTTGCGGGAAGTCAAGAAAATTTTGACTTTTTTCATAAAGTATGTTAAAATCAGTTTTTAAATCGTGCTAGGGGATGCTATGGTATATCAAGATGTGATAAGTCCAGTAAAAGACGTGCGGACCTATCGAGTCAATTTTCTGCTCTGGAAAGAACAGTGGGATGCTTACATCGCTCCACCAATGCCATTGAATTGGAAATGTGTAAAATTTGAGGAGAATAGTGCAGCGCAGATCCCTACAGAAAAAGGGATTTATGCCTTTGTCATTGAGCCGAGACTTCCGCAATTTCCATCACACGGTTATGTGACCTACATTGGAGAAACAGGACATAACAGTAACCGTAACTTACGAAAAAGATTTAGAGATTATCTGAATGACAAAAAGAAGCCGAAAAGAAATCTAATTCACTCCATGTTGACTACATGGGAGGACTACCTATATTTCTACTATGTTGAAGTCGATCCATCTCAAATGGATATAAAACAACTGGAGCAAAAGTTGTTGGATACCTTTACACCCCCTTACTCTCAAGAAGGATATTCAACAGAAATAAAGGCCGCAGTCAACTTATCAAGAGTGTGAAAATTATGAAAAAATTATATCTTCCTTCGCTAAGAGGCATAATGGGTGATTGGGTATATTACCCGACACTCATGAAACTCAAGGATATTGCTGAAAGGGTCAAAATCGCTGAAGAGATTTATCAAACCAAAACCTTAAGCGAAATGGTACAGCAAGAGATAAAAAGAAAACGTGGTAAAGAGATAAAAGATTATCTTCTTAAACAAGAACAACGTTTTTTTAATTCATTAATTGTGGCAGTTCACGAAGGAGATCCCAACTGGCATGAGATTACTCGCCTAAAAAGTAATAATCAATTGGATAGTGAAGATATTCCGGAAGATGTAGTGGCTGGAATTGGAATTCTGAGCCTAAACGGCGAAGAAGAATTATTCACACTGGATGGACAACACCGACTCATGGGAATTAAGGAAGCCGTGGCAGAAGCACCTCACTTGGGTGAAGACGAGTTGTCAATCATCTTTATTGCTCATAGAACAGATCTGGACGGAATGGAAAGAACCCGAAACCTCTTCACGACGTTGAACAAAAATGCTGTTCGAGTTTCAAAAGGAGAGACAATCGCTCTTGATGAAGACAATACAATGGCTATTACTGTGCGGAGGCTGGTTTCAGAGAATTCAATGTTTATGGAGAATAGAATCTTAAACAACGCAACTGATAATATCCCGAAAAGCAATCAGACTTGCCTCACTACGATTGGAAATCTTTACGATTTGCTAAGCGTCCTATTTACCAAAGTATACGTTATCTCAAAGAAGAAGACTTTCAATAACCGAAAAGATGAACTTACAAAAGTGCGTCAACCGGATCACATTCTTGATGAACATTATCAAAATGCTTGTGATTATTTTAAACGACTTACAGACAGTTTTTTACCACTGCAGGAATTCGTCAACACGTCTGATAATTCAACAGTTGTCAAGAAGTATAGACATCCAGAGGGAGGTAGTGTCCTTTTTCGCCCTATAGGACTGCAAATCTTAACAGAAATCATCGCAGAACTCGTTGAGAAATATCCACTATCCAAGTGTTTCAAGATGATTTCAAAGTTACCTACAGACCTGACTCAAATGCCTTATAATGGGGTCATCTGGCACCCCACACAAAAAAAAATATTAACAAAAGATAAAACGCTCGTTAAAAATTTGCTGCTCTATATGCTAAATCATTTTTCGAGAGATGTAGATAAATTGCGCGACGATTATGCCAAGGCAATAGGCATCGAAATTGAAGAAGTTGAATTGCCTAAAAAAGTGCTGTAACCTATATTTCTATTCGTAATAACTTTCCTAACGCTCTTGTCTCCACTTTAGATACTATTCTGGGTGACCAAAAAACTTCAAATCTTGTGAGTCCTGTAGAGATACCTTTCCATTGGAACAGTAGAAAGGATCAGCTAGGTTTCTCCAAGGTAACACTAAAAAGATGCCCAATAATATCCTACAAAAATACATCCAGAAAGTGGAAAGATTGCGAATAGACAGGGCGCGCGGTGCAGCACCTAATAAACCTCTTTTGTTGTTAGCAATTATTGAACTAATTGAACAAGGACAGATTCCTGAAAACAGAATCGTCCTTTCCCCTGATTTGGCGGAGGCTTTCCTGAAATATTGGACTAAAGTAACGGATCGGAAACCTAACATCGCTATGCCATTTTTCCACTTAAAAAGCGAGGGATTCTGGCACCTCCACGCAAATCCTGGATATGAAACAGCATTAAGCGTTGCATCTCAACTTAAAACGGCTTCTCGTATTCGTGAGGTGATAGCGTCTGCGAGTTTTGATGATGAACTTTTTTGCTTACTTACTAATGCCCATGATCGAGAGGTAATCCGTCAAACCCTTATAAATACCTATTTCACAGATTTCAAAACAGATATTGAGAGTCTTATAACTGAAGAACAGCAGATCGGTGAGTACAGACAAGCACTACTGCAGCAAGTTAAACAAACGTTTTCATCTCTGCAACCGTTGACACCAACAGAAAAAGATAATCCAATTCGGACTGCAGGTTTCCGTCAGGCAATCATGAGAATATACGATTACACTTGCGCTGTTTGCCAATTACGTATCGTTACAATGGATGGAGAAAGTGTGACAGAAGCTGCACACATCATCCCATTTAAGGTTTCAGGAAATAACGATGTCCGGAACGGGATTTCTCTCTGCCAACTACATCACTGGGCTTTTGACGCGGGCTTGATTTCCTTGGGCAAGACCTATGAAGTGATCGTTTCAGAACTTATGTTGGAGCGTGGACCTACAGAATGGTTGCTAACGACCTTGCGTGGTAAGTCGATACTATTGCCGGAGGGCGATGAACTCTATCCTGCTCAAGATGCCTTAGCATGGCACCGTGAGGAAGTATTGAGAAAGTAACTGATAATCATCCAATTGAGGAGTGAACAAAATCGGTGGAACAAGTCAAAGGCGATTAACGTAGCAACTGGATCCCCATTATTGAAAAATGTTGGTCGAAAGCAAAAGTCTCAAAGATATTATTCTCTTGACACACCACAAAACTTGTGCAATCCGTAAAAGATAACCGTGCCGAGTCATACTGACGAAAAAATGCTTTCGCTTTTTCAAACATGTCCCTATCAATTTCTGCAATGGTTAAAACACCTGTTTCCACAAGTAATTCAATACGGTTCAAGAACATAACTGCTATTGAATGGTTAGTGTCATATCTGAGACGAGTATCTGTAGTTAGGAGGTGCATTTGCTGCTGTTGCAGTGTGTTGAATATCGTCACAGCTTCTTGATGGTGTTGATCTCTCCGATTTAAAATAGCGATCCAACCACCAGTATCAACAAAAATCATGGTTTCGATTGTAATGCGTAGATGGCTTCGTCGTGGTTGACAGCGGCATCAGATGTCCCAAAATCTGCAATACCAATCATGTCGCTAAAACCAGCATATCCCATCGCCATTTGTTTCTTTTCAAAAATGTGACGTATGCGTCCACTATTTACCAGAGCGTTGCCCCGCATATTTTGTGGGGTCTGTACTTGTGAGAGTCGCTTTTTATCTGTATTAATACCCTCCTTTCTGTCAGCATATAGAATATGTCCATTGAAGTATATCACATTTTCCGCTTGCATTACAAACCGATTTCGTCTAAACTCATACAGAAGCATTCAGTTTTCAGCGGTCAGCAGTCAGCAAGAGCAGAAAGAATCGGGGTTAGAAACCCCTCCTACAGATGGAACGCGGTGCGATTCTGAAGCGCGCCTATCGGTAAGGGACAATAAATTTGTTATGAGAGGAGAACAGTATGACGATTCGAGTCGGTATTGTGGGTACGGGTGGTATTTCACGTGCACATCATAGAGCCTACACGGCAGTCGGCGGTTTTGAGATCGTTGCGGTGTGCGACATCATCAAAAGTAAGGCGAATGCTGCTGCCGATCAGTGGGGTGTTCCCAGAAAACACGTCTTCACCAGCTACAACAAGATGCTGGAGATGGACGAAATTGATACGGTCAGTGTCTGTACTTACAACCAAGGCCATCGCCGTCCGACAGTGGCAGCGTTAAACGCTGGTAAGCACGTTTTCTGTGAGAAGCCGATGGCGGCGACGCTCCCAGATGCAACCGCGATGGTGCGGGCAGCGAAAGCGTCAGGCAAAATCTTGCAAATCGGTATCCACAGCACTTTTAATCCGAGACTCCAATTCGCTAAGAAGGTGATCGATGCAGGGCTGCTCGGCGACATCTATTACTCCGAATCTTCAGGGGGTAGGCGACGTGGGAATCCGGGACGCACGTTCATCTATAAAAAGACAGCCGGTGCCGGTGCGATCGTAGACATCGGGGTCTACAACATGCACAACTCACTCTACGCGATGGGGTATCCGAAGCCGGTGCGCGTCTCTGCTATCACAGAGGATTACATCTCGCAGCAAGACCCACAGTTTCGCGGTATTATGGATGTTGAAGAATTCGGTGTGGCATGGGTGCGGTTTGAAAACGGTGGCGTGATGGTGTTCAAGATCTCCTGGGCAATTCATCAAGATTCGCTGGGTCCGAGTTTTTGTCTCGGTAAAGAAATGGGGATCTCCTTAGATGGACCGGTTGTCTATGCCGATGCCTATACAAATGACCTTAAGAAACTCGTCGAATCTGAAGGACTCACGGCGGAAGCGAACCCACCAGAGGGTATGACGACGATCCGGTTCTCTGGGTTTCCTGAGGTCAATGTCTGGGAGGCACAGATGACAGCGTTCCGTAAAGCCGTCAAAGCGGACGCGCCGTCTCCGATACCGCCGGAGGGTGTCCTACTCACGAATGTAATTATGGACGGTATTTTCCGATCGCATGCAGCGGGGAAAGAAGTCGCGGTGAGCGTGCCCGAGGTTGGATAGCCGTCAGTTTCCATCAGCAATCGGTTATCAGCAAAGCGGACATATTTTAGGATCTACATATTTTTATTCTTCACCATAAGTTTATTATAACGCCAGTTTGATAATAAATGATGTGCGTTCAATAATAGGTCCTTTCTCCGAAGGTCCACCTTGCGAACCCTTGTAGCACAAACTTTCCAGTTTGTGTGCTATGGGCGCAAACTGGAAAGTTTGCGCTACAGCATGCTTTATCAAACTCACGTTTATTATAAGGAGATAAGGGTATGACTGTCAAAGTTGGTATTATTGGGACAGGTGGTATTTCACGGGCGCACCGTAGCACGTACGATAAAGTCGGTGGCTTCGAGATTATTGCCGTGTGCGACATTATCAAAAGTAAGGCGAACCAAGCTGCTGACGAGTGGGGAGTTCCAAGAAAAAACGCCTTTTCAAGTTACAACAAGATGCTCGAAATGGACGAACTCGACGGAGTGAGTGTCTGCACTTACAACCAGGGACATCGGCGACCGACGGTGGCAGCATTGAACGCCGGTAAACACGTCCTCTGTGAAAAACCGATGGCGGCGACACTCTCCGATGCGACCGCGATGGTGCGGGCAGCGAAGGCATCAGGCAAAATCTTACAAATCGGTCTCAATCCTACGTTTGATCCAAGGATTCAATTCATAAGAAAAGCGTTCGATGCGGGATTGTTCGGTGATATCTACTACTCTGAATCGGCAGGCTGCAGGCGCCGCGGGAATCCGGGACATACGTTCATCTATAAAAAGACAGCCGGTGCGGGGGCAACCGTAGATATTGGTGTCTACAATATGCACGCTTCACTGTATGCGATGGGGTATCCGAAACCGGTTCGCGTCTCCGCGATTACCGAAGATTACATCTCACAGCAAGATCCAAGATTTAAGGGGATCATGGATGTTGAAGAGTTCGGTGCAGCGTGGGTTCGGTTTGAGAATGGTGGCGTGATGGTGTTCAAAATCTCTTGGGCAGTGCATCAGGATTCGCTCGGTGGCAACTTCCATCTTGGGACGAAAGCGGGGTTCTCGTTGGGTGGACCGGTTATTTATGCCGACGCGTATGATGGTGATCTCAAGAAGTTTGTCGAAGCCGAAGGATTAACAGCAGAACCGAATCCGCCGGAAGGTATGACGACCATCCAGTTCTCAGGATTCCCGCAGTCTGATAACTGGGCGGCACAGATGATCGCGTTCCGTGAAGCCATCAAAGCGGACGCGCCGTCTCCGATACCGCCGGAGGGTGTCCTGCTGACGAATGTGATTATGGACGGTATTTTCCGATCGCATGCAGCGGGTAAAGAGGTGGCGGTGAGCGTACCGGAGATTTAGGGCAGCGAAGGCGTGCTATGCGGAGCGGATGACGTATATCCACGCCTTTTTTCCACGGACATCGACTGTTAACCGTTGACGGACATTGAGAAAATGGAGAGGCTGCAGTTCGTCGTCAAGAAGTGTCCGTTGCGAAGTGAGGAGTACCATCCGTCCTTTCGGTTTCAGGACGCGTGCGTACTCCTTGAGACAATGTCGGTATAAATTCGTCAGCTGCGATAGATTTCCAACAGTTTCGCCGAATGGGAGATTACAGACAATCTTATCGACTGTATTGGGTTGTAGTGGCAAACGGCGTGCGTCCCAGTGGAAAAATTGGCGCGGTTGATGTTGCCTGCCGAAATTTTCCATAGTTGCCTCTAATGCATCTGTAGAGACATCGCCGCCGATAAGGTAACGGTAACGATCTGTAAGCGCACGCTCTAATAGGATGGTACCAGCACCGCACATCGCGTCTAAAAAAACATCGTCCGGATGCGGGCGTGAGAGGCGTACCATGCTATACGCCAATGTCGGTTTGAGAGATGCCGGGATATGTGCGTGTTTGTATGGACGTTGCGCCATATCGTTTCCTGAGAGTTTGACGTTGATATACCCGTCGTTCCCGTGTATCTCTGCCCAGACATCCAGTGCTGAGTTCCCGGAGGTCAGAAACCAGCCACGTTTCAATAATGCCTGTTCTACGACGCGTTGGAGGTCGATGCGCCGGAAGTTGCGTTTCCCTGAGAGTCGACTCGTTACCCGAAACGGCATCCGTTTTCGGACGCGGATGCCTACCTGCCGACAACATTCAAACGTCTCTTTGAAATTGAAGCGCGCGAGTGAACCGCTTAATGCTGCTAAGGAGCTGCGTGAACGTGTCATCTTCGGCAGTTGCTTTAAAATGAGGAAGAGATGCTCGGCTGTCCGCAAGGATAGCAGTTCCCGCGGATCGCCTGTGTACTGGAAGAGGAGCCGCTGCGGTTTGCGTTCCAAGATTTTCAGATGTCCTGTGTCGCCAAAGCGTTCAGATAGTTCTTCGCGTGCGAGGTTTTCTAACCCCGCGCTTACGATAATGGAATAAAGCATTTGTAGTTGTCAGTCGTAAATCTCCCTACTATGGAGAAGAAGGTTCGGGCCAGTTTAGATGGCGGTGTAGAAAACTGAAGGTGCCGTCGGAATTAATCTGGTGTCCGCCGTCAAAGAATTCTATCTCCGTTCTATCGGCAATCCCCAATCGGACGTAAAGTCTTCGGACGACGGCGAACTCGTGTGCGACCCATTCATCGGGTGCAACGCCGTCATCGTGTCCACGCTCCACCATAAACGGGCGCGGTGCGATCAGTCCCGCCATCTCGCCGTAATTGAATGTGTTCCCTAAATCAAATTCCGGCATCTCATACTCACCTGTGAACATATAACTGTATCGGGAATCGTAGGTCGCGTTTTTGACGATCCATTCGTTGAAATCAGCAGAACAGATTGAGCAGGCATAGCGTTCGAGAACTGCAGGGACGCGCATCGCTGTCTTACCACCGTAGGAAAGTCCATAAAATCCGATCCGATCTGCATCAACGAAAGGTAATTCCGCTAACCAGTCGAGCGTCTGTTCATGCTGGCGAATAATCAACGAAAAGAGCGACCATTTTATTGGGTTCCCTTTGCGCTGGATGACGCGGAAGGCATCTTGACCGATGTAGGGATTCTGAGGTGCGTAAGTGATAAACCCTCTGTCTGCCAAACTGGCGGCGTAAGAGTGATAGACAGATTCTATCCTCGGATCAGCGGTATCTTGGGGTCTCCCCTCGAGTCCGTGCTGACAGACGACAACGGGACGCTGTTCACCGGGCTGCAGATCGTTTGGTAGGAGTAAGATGCCGTAAGCGAAAACGTCTTTCCAGACATCAAGGACGACTTCGTAGCCTTTCCAACCGGGTTCGTCGTAGATGAGCCGAGTCCTCGGATTGGTAGGCGCGTCAGGGGGTGGACATTTACCGATAACTTCTTCCCAGAAATAGGCTTTCGCATCCGTACATGTCTCCTCCCATCGTACCAACGAAGAGGTATCGGTTTTCTCCCAGAAGAACTGCTGCCGTTGCGACGCTGCTTCCCGTAAAAAGCGTTGTGACAGATTCACCAATTGCATAAACTGCCGCTTTTGCCGCGCCTCATAGTCGAAATCGTCAACTGTTGTTGAAGCGGTAGCCTGGTATCCGTCAATATGTGCATTTTCAACACCAAGCCCGGTGAGTAGTGCCGTCAACGTCTCTTGAGAACCCGGTAACCTATCCTCAGTAAAGACGAAGTGTAGCGCATCTTCACTGCCAAGCTGCTGATAAAAGTCGTGTGCGCGGCTAAACTCTGCCTTGACCGAGTCTACGGGAGGTGAGACGAGTTGTCCGGGTGCAGCACCGCCGCGTCCATCGCGAAGCGGCGGAGGGCCAGTGACTTCCGGTCCACGACTCGCTTCAATAATCAGTGGGCGCGGTGCGACGAGGCTCGCAATTTCAGCATCGCCGAATTCGTGTAGCAGCCCCCAAACGTTTCGATAGATCGGTTCTCGCCATACCTCTTGCCGCGATTGGAAATATCCACTGACAGCAGCCGCCTGAATTCGTGTATCAACCGCTGCACTATGGAGGGCAATCAATCCACCTTCACCATAGCCGATAACACCAATTGGTGCGTCGGAGAGAGACATCCAGTCAACTAACGATAGCACCTTCTGCACCTCATACCCGATGATATGTCTACCGAGTTGATACCCCATCCTATAGATAAATTCACGGTGCGGTTGATTCGTCTTTGCACCAATGATTGGGTTGACGGAATAGGTATCATCACGGTTGATAAGGAGGGGGATGACCACACGACACCCTGTCTTCGCTAAACGTCCTGCAAACTGTGCGTTAAGTGGCAGCTCATCCGTTATTCCGGCTATCATCTCCGGTGTCCAATCGGCATCGGGCAAAGCAACGACTTGGGCAATAACAGGAACATTGTGCCTCGGTTCCAACAAAAGTCCTTCACCTTCTACCTCATCAAAAACCTGCCAACGTACGCGAGAGACGGTGTAGTTCTCTTCTGCTGTGATCTGCGGGACGGCTTTTGTCGTAGCAACGTAAGCGAGTTCATCAATTGGCAGACGCGGATCAAGGCACCCGATCTGCTTCCTCAGCCGCGCTCGGTTCGATTCGACAGATTCAGCGTAGGCTTCGTGAGAACCGTAGTCGCGATGCCACAACGTCTCCCGTTTTTCAAGGGAATTCGCCACCGCGTCGGTAACATAACCGTCAAGAGCCTCAACCATCTGCGCGGCGAGGTCGCCTTCCATTGTGAGCGGGTTCGTTCCGTGTAATACTTGTGTAGTGTTATTTGACATGCGAACTCCTTTGTGGGATAGCCGTCGGCATTCATTCAGATAACGCCGTTTTGTTTCAACTTTGCTACTGCGTCTGGAGACATTTTCAGTATGCTTGTCAGGATCTCAGTTGTGTGTTCACCAAGACTCGGCGCGGGTGCATCCACGTTCCCGGGCGTTTCCGATAACTTGATTGGCACACCGGGTACCTCAACTTCACCTGTCATCTGATGCGCGACGCGGGTAATCATCTCCCGTGCTTGCACCTGTGGGTGGCTGACCACTTTGTCCATCGCGTTGATGGGACCACACGGCACACCGATCTTTCCGAGGGCATCAATCCAGTTGTCGGTTGTCCGTTGGGACATAATGTCCGACAGGATAGGAAACAATTCCGCATGATTTTCCGTCCGATCAGCGTTTGTGCGGAAACGTTCATCCGAGATGAGATCCTGCCGATTGACGTGCTCACAGAATTTTGCCCAGAGGGTATCGTTTCCGAGTGCGATGATAACGTGTCCATCCGCAGATGCGAACGCCTCAAACGGTGTAATCGCGGGATGTCTGGCACCGAGCGGTTTCGGTGCCTCGCCTGTAGCGAAATAACGGACCACAGCGTTCTCTAAAACAGCGACGAGGCTGTCTAACATCGCAACATCCACAAACTGACCTTTCCCCGTCTGGTTGCGGTGGTGCAGCGCGGAGAGCACGCCGATTGTCGTGAAAAGGGCTGCGGTGATGTCGCTGATAGAGGTGCCGACCCGTACCGGCGGTCCCTCCGGTTCACCTGTGATACTGATGATGCCACCCATGCCCTGGATGATCATGTCGTAAGCACCCTGTTGTGCGTAGGGCCCGGTTTGTCCGAAACCTGAACACGCCGCATAGATGAGCGCAGGATGCTCAGTGCTCAGTGTGTCGTAATCCAACCCTAATTTTTCCATTGTTCCGGGTCGGAAATTTTCCAC
This sequence comes from Candidatus Poribacteria bacterium, assembly GCA_003635195.1. Taxonomy (GTDB): domain Bacteria; phylum Poribacteria; class WGA-4E; order WGA-4E; family WGA-3G; genus WGA-3G. The sequence continues at coordinate 17,707 of PYIY01000166.1, forward strand.
GACGATATCGGTATGTGCTAATAACTGTTTGAATATGGCTTGTCCACGTTCGGCTTTAAGGTTAAGCGTGATGCTCTGTTTCCCGCGATTCACGCTCATGAAATAGAGGCTGAACCCGTTTTTGAAGGGACCGAAATTCCGGGATTCGTCCCCTGTGCCGGGTTGTTCAATCTTGATTACCTCTGCACCGAGGTCGCCGAGTAGCATTGTTGCGTAGGGACCGGCGAGTACCCGTGTCAAATCTAAGACCTTTATGCCGTCCAGTGGACCTGGCATTATTGATTCTCCTGTGTGATTTAGCAAGCGTGATTAAATAACGTTGGAAAGATCGCAAGCACAGTTGAAAAAGATCGTAAGCGCGAAAAAATCCGCAGAAATACCCAAGCAAATACCCCAAGCAAAAACACTCACTCCTACAGTTCTTCGCCAACGATGAGACGATACGCCTCTCGGTATTTCTCGCTTGTCTTGGAGATAACATCTTCCGGCAACTCAGGGGCAGGTGGTTGTTTATTCCATCCAATTTCGGAGAGGTAGTCTCTGACGAACTGTTTATCGAAACTCTGCTGCGGTCTACCGGGTTCATAGAGGTCTGCGGGCCAGAAACGGGAGGAGTCCGGCGTGAAGACTTCATCAATGACAATAAGTTTTCCGTCGCGTTGCCCGAATTCAAATTTGGTATCACAGAGGATAATCCCGGCGTTTTCGGCGTGTTGGCTTGCAGCGCGGAAGAGGGCAAAACTGGTCTCAATCAATTGATCCGTTAATTCGCTGCCGACTTCGTTACGCATCTCATCAATGGAGATCGGTTCATCATGCTCACCTTGTTCCGCCTTGGTTGTCGGTGTGAATAGGAGTTCAGGGAGCCGATCAGATTCGCTCAGTCCATTGGGCAGTTTTTGTCCACAGATTTCTCCTGTTTTCTGGTACGAGGCCCAACCGGAACCGGCGAGGTACCCACGGACAACGCATTCAACATCAACGCGATCGGCTTTTTTAACAAGCATGGAGCGTCCCATTAACAGCTCCGCATCCGGCTGCAACGCATCGGGATAATCTTCAACTTCTGTAGCAATAACATGGTTATCGGCGACAGATTCGGTATAGTCGAACCAGAACTTGGACAGACCGGTTAGAACTCTGCCCTTATCTGGAATGCCGTTCGGCAAAACGACATCAAAGGCGGATATCCGATCAGTGGATATGATCAGAAGTTCATCTCCGAGGTCATAGAGGTCGCGGACTTTACCGCGGTGAAGCGGGGTTAAGTTGGTTAATTGTGTAGATGTAATAACGTTTTGAGACATAGTTTCTCCTTATTTTAAATTTTCCTTGCGGTTAAGATACGTGGGTTAGTTATTTGAAGTACCACTCATAAATCCGCCTTCCATTTCATTTCAGGCTACGGTTTTTGTTCTAATTCAACTGTCGTAAACCTTCAGCACTGAGTGTTGGGACAGATGCTATATCCTTTACTGCCACAACACTGCTTTGGCTGACAGTTATTCTGCCAACAAGTTTTGCAAGGCGATCGCAGTTCCGTTTGTTGTATCAATTTGAAGTGCCTTATTAATTTCCACCTCTACAGATTGATGTTCGCCGAGATAGAAGTAACATGACGCTTTCAAGGCGTAGAGGTCGGCTTTAGAACGATAGTCGTGCCGAAATAGATATTGTACGTCTCCTTGGAGCGCGTTATCAATCGCACGGATAGCAGACCTGAAATCGTTAGCCCCCTTGTTTCGTAAATAGAGAATGTTTGCAAGCCCAACCCAAGCATCCGCATTTGAGGCATCAAGTTGAACGGCGTTCTGGAATGCTTCCTGTGCTAAAGGTGGGTTCAGTGATAGACTGAGATGGCTCCACCCGATCCCGTTATGTGCATCAGCAAGATTTTCATCGAAGTTGGTTGCGCGCTCAAAACTGAGCAGTGCCTGTGCATAGTTGCCCGACTTGTAGAGACGCCACCCCTGTTCCGTGTAATTGACCGCACTTGGCGTGTTTGGATCAGAATCACTGGAACAACCACTCAGTATAGCAAGTATAGCAAGTATGGCAGCAATCAGCATCATCAAGTAGGGAACCATCAGTGCTGAAAAGGCGATGTGAAATGTAGTTTTGAACTTAACGGGACGCATAGCGTATTTTCCTGTATAGCACGGGTTTCAACGTTATCAAGGGGCTTGAAAGTACCAAAACACAAGTGAACCCAACGCAGAACACATTCGGGGTTACAAACCCCTCGCACAAGCCGAACAAATATTGTGCCTGTACCTTATTCAGATTTGAGTGTGCTTAGAAGTGGGCTTCGGAGTGCCACGGCAACTGCAATAGCATTTGCAATTATACCGAAACCGAAGATGAAAAGCAAGGTAATTGTGAGAGATACCCACGGAAAAGAGGGGAGATGTCCTTGAGAACCAAGAATTGCTACAACGCCAGCGACGATTCCGATAAGCATCCCGACAGCGAGCAGGAAGCAGCTTTCAAGGAACAGCATCCGTGAGAGCAGCTGCCGTCGGAAACCGAAAGCACGCAGTGTTGCCAATTCGCCGCGACGTTCAATGATATTTCTAAAGAGTATCAATGCCAACCCAAAAGTGCCGAGTAGCACGCCTAAACCACCGAGACTCTGGAAGGTGGAGATATAGGTATTTTCAACAGCGCGATAGTTTGCTAACCGTGCAGATGCCGATGTGAGGTCAAAACCGTAATCGCCTAATGTTTTCTCTAAGACCTGTGCAGTTTCTTCTCGAAATTCGGGCGGCGTTTTGATAAGGAAAAACTGATACCCGCTTCGGCTCGGGAAGTATTTTGTGAAGTTGGATTCAGAGATAATCAATTGGCTTTGGAAGAGGCTGTTCTCAATTGTTGTGAGTTCAAGGCTGAGCGGTTTGCCGAATTCGTCTTGAACGATAAAATCGTCGTCTGGGTTGTGATGTAGAATCCAACGGAGCGACTTTGTGTCACCGATAGCGGGGGCTCTACCCCCTTCAGGTTGAACAACTCTTATTTCACTCCAAGGATATTCGTCCAGCATGGCATCAGGGGTGCCCAAAATTTGTGGTTCCTGCGGTTGATAGAGATTTAAACAACTCACATCTTCACCTGGAAGGACGCGAAATGGAAATATTTCGGATGCACCGAGCAGCTCGGAGGCTTTCTCAGAAAAACCGAGTTCAAACCTACCCTCCGCTGTATTTAGACTATGGTGCAAAGGGAGCGCGGACTCGGCAACAAAAGCATATTCTGTCTCCGGTGGTGCATCGTGCCGATTCGCCCCTACTGCAACAATAATACAGCATGCTAAACTGATTGTTGTAACACATGTTTTACTCCGGCTCGGTTGGCGCGCCGCGTTTTTAAGGGCAAACCGCACCCTGCTCAATTTATTTGGTACGTTCTGTGAATTTAGCCACACTTCAAAGGCTAACCAACCTATACCAAGAATTGAGAATGTCAGCATCAAGAATTGGGAGATAGGATGATCTAACCATGCCAAAATCTTATCATGAATCCATGCGACAAAAGCAAAATTGATGATCACTACACCTACAACAGCACCAATACAGCAAAAAAGAGTAAATGCTTTTATGTTTTGAGGGGTGAGATTTGCGTGAGTTTCTCTTGCTTTACGGAGACCTCTTCGGGTAGCAAATATGAAAATAACTGCCATTATGATAAGAAAAATAACTCCGCCCCAACCGTCTGTAAAGAGCCTACGACCACCGAGGAGGCCAAACCAAATCCCGATAACAAAGAAAGCAATTTTTCCTATCAAATTTCCTGATACGTTTGTTTTTTCAGGTTTTAGGTTGATCTTGGCTTCATCAAAATCCGTGACACCGGCAAGAAGTGAGACAGTCGAGGCATGACCTATCTTAGCAACAGTACCGCGAATAGTAATCATTATAACTAATAAAGTTACCAGTACGCCGATGAGCAAACTCCACAGATTCGCGTGAAATTCTATGAACGGCGTACCGATGGCAGGCAGCCACCATGTTTGTAATCCGAATATCATGAGTTCAGCATAACCTGCTGCCAGCAGACATCCGAACAGACTCCCGATACCCGCGACAGTCGCACCTTCATAAAGGAAACGGCGGCGGATCTTGGCGAGCGGATAACCGACTGCCTGTAGGATACCAATCTCGCGCGACCGCTGCTCGACACCGAGGCGGAAAAGCATCGCGACCAACAAGGCAACAGCGATAATGATAAAGCCACTCAGACTGCCAAACAACATTCCGAAATCTGTGGCACCGGTGGCGGCTTGAAGCCCATCTGCTTGGAGGGATAGGAATTGAAAGCCGACCTGTTCGGGTTGAATTTTTTTCAGGAATTCGGCTTCAAAGCGTGCCTGTGTTGCCTGAATGTTTGTCTCTGGGGCAGTGCCGAACCGAATCGTAGTAAGATCGCCGAACCGGTTCTTCCAGAGGCGTTTACCAACTCCCAATGGAATAAACGCTTTCGGTGTTGCCCCGTATTCATCCCAATATGTTTCGTCTTTGTCTCGCACCAAAGTGTAATCAATTGGAAAAGGGGATTCCCACTCAGACATATCGGCGGTATCGTGAATACCCGGAAATTCTGGGATAATATTTCTATCCGCGGTGATGCCTTCGATCGGTAGAATTCCTTTGAGCCGAAAAAGGGCTGTTTCAGTAATGTACGCTTCGTCCGTGCTGACGCTATAATAGGTAACCTCAATAATGTCGCCCACACTGGCTCCGAGGTCCTCTGCAGCCCATCTGTTGAGATGAATCTCGTCAGGTTCGCTACGCGCGTGAATTGCATTTAACGCACTCTCAACTTTTGCTAATTTCCGCTTGACTTCCGCGACTTGTTGTTTGTATGCGGCGGTATCGCCAAGTGCCCGCTTTGTTTTTTCTAAACTACTGACCTCTTTTTCTATTTTATCAATTTCCGATCGGAGTTTTTTATGCTCTTCACGCTTCTCAGCTGCTATTTTTTTTAGGCCTTGATCATCTACCTGCCGGTACGCGAGTCGATCCGCTTCAGTCGTGTGGTTGTTAACAAGTTTCGCAAATTCTCCTTCACCTATCGGGAGTGCAATAATCGTAGAATACGGTACTGCTTTATCGTTTGCAGACATCGTATTCGCGAGATAGGTGAGTGTTGGAAGGGTCGGGATATGATTTTCTGTTGCAACTGTTAGCGCGGTTTCGGACAGCAAAGGTTTGAGGAGATACTGCTGGCTTTGGAGATCAAAGTGGTTCTCTTGCGTCTTGATACGCAATCCGAGGGCATCAAGGGTTAACGGCAGATCTGCCGCTGAAATTGCGTCCATATCCGCAGTGAATACAACGTTTACCTTGTCCGCTTGTCCGAGTGCTTTTTGTAGAATAGGGAGTACTACGAAAGCATTGAGTGGGAGACTTTGATTCGCCTGCAGGCTGAATCTGCCAACGTTTTCAGTAGGAATGATGTCACTGATAACCAACCGGAGGCTCCGGATGGCGTTGGCTGCGTCCCGCTCACCGAGGAGGAATTCTGGATGGATGTCCGCGGCTTGGGACATATTCACCAGAAGCGTATCACCGACTTGGACATTCAGTTCATTTTGAAGTGCCTCATTAATGACGATAGCGTTGAAGGGTTGTTCAGGTGTTGTGTTGAGATTCGGTGCGGTAGCCCCTTGCCAAAACGCGAAGAAATCATCTGTTATACCAGCGATGTTGACCTTTGATGCGCGTGTCTGTGTTTGCGGTGCGATGATTGTTCCGTTCAGTAAAATTGCTGGCACTTTGTTTTGCCGTTGCAACAGCTCGGGTCGAAAAAAATGGTCCGCGAGGAGGGCGTGTTGGATTGCGCCGAGTCGTTCTGTGGTGAGACTTCGCAGGCTCCCGCGTACGGAATCACCGACAATTAAAGCACCCGCGAGTACACCGGTCGCTACGGCGGTACAAAGTGCAACAATAACATGTATCTGCCAAAAGTGTTTGAGGGAATTCCAAGAGAATCTCGGCATAATCTTTCTTCGCGTCCGTTGCGCGTATTAGCCATCTCTTTCGATGGTGCAAGTACCGTCCACCAATTGCAGATGCCGGTCAAAGCGCGAGGTGAGCGAGAGGTTATGTGTCACCACAATCAATAGGGTCTTCTCAGCACGATGCAACTCAAAGAGCAAGTTGGCAACAGTATCAGTCGTAGCCGTGTCCAGATTACCCGTCGGTTCATCACAGAGGAGGATGTCCGGTTGATTAATAAGGGCGCGCGCAATCGCGACGCGTTGCCGTTCGCCACCTGAAAGCTCAGCAGGTCGGTGCGATTGACGATCTGTGAGTCCGACCCGTTTTAGCAGCTGAACAGCGCGCGCGGTCGCGTCAGCTCCCCGTTTGAAGGCAAGTGTCGGAATCAACACATTCTCAAGCACGGAATATTGCGGAAGTAAGTGATTTTCCTGAAACACAAATCCGATCACGGAATTGCGGTACGCCGCAAGTTCAGGTTCAGAGAGGGTGAACGGATTTATATTGTTAATCTCCACAATTCCATTCGACGGTTCTTCTAAGGTACCGATGATGTGTAAAAGCGTACTCTTACCAGAACCAGAGGGCCCCGTGATAACGACAGATGTACCACCTGTGAAACTCAACGAAACATCCCGCAGCACCTTGACGGTTCCGAAGTCTTTGAATAAGTGAGATATTTTAAGTGAAGATGTCGCAGCGCGAGGTTGTTGCATGGTTATTCTAATCTTTTGGAAAGTGAAAATTGTAACACTGTCCCTATGGTGGACAGCATATTTGATCTGCAATAAAATCAGGGATAGGAATGGCACGGAGTTTCTCACCCGGGTTCGTTATGCAACAGACCGTCGTGAGTTGCCCACGTGCAACATCTTCTCCCTGACGCGTAAAATGAAATTGATAGGTGAGCGACTTTGTTCCCTTTTTGGAGACCCAGAGGCAGATATCCACCTCATCCTCAAACCGAAGTGGACTTAGATATTCACATGAAGCCGCGAGTCTGGGCCATCCGATCTTATTCCCTTCCCATTCGGTTGCGACACTCGTACCTAAACTCCGAAGAAATTCGTGTTCTGCGGATTCCATAAAGACGAAAAACCGTGTGAAATGGACGATCCCCGCCATATCGGTATCGGCGAACTCAATCTTACGTTTAGTTTGGTACGCAGTGCGCATGTTTCCTAATCGTCATCAATTATCATACTTCGCAGTGAGAACAGTTGTCATACTTCGCAGTGAGAATGGTTAAAGAGGTTACTGTTGCTTGACCAGGAACCTCAACTGTTACAAGAACCCTCTTACCTGAAAACTGATAACCGATAACTGACAACTATTCCCCTACATTTTTGGAAAGTCTGGTACGTCTTCGTAGCGTTTCCATGTCTCGGCGTAGATTCGCCAGTGCCCATCAGTTGGATCGACCATCAAATTCAGTGTTTTTGTGCCGATATCGGAGTAAGCAGGTCGGGTGCCCCTCGCGGGCGTGCCTGTGAATTTCTGTAAAAATGTAACATCCGCTACTGCCCGGTCACCGTTAACCTGCAAATTAGAGATGCCAACTTGGATATCGCTGTACAGGGTATTGAGTTTTTTCATCTTGGCACGGAGTTCCTCTTTCTTAAGGTAGACCGGAGTCTCTGTGCCGTTACGTACAGTGACGCGTGTGATTAAGGCTCTGTCCGAATAGATAGACATATAAGTATCGAGGTCCTTCCCTTCCCAGGCTTCCTGCCATTTTCCGAGGATTTGCCTTACTTTGAGATGTGTATCAATCGGGGCATTCCCATCGAAAGTCCCACCGGATTCTTCACCAGAAACCGTGTTAGCTCCCGCGCGTTCAATCCGCGCGAGTGCGATGGCACCGGATATTTCACCGATCTGATCGTTAACAAGTTTCCATTTTCGTCTGAAGAATCCTTTTTTCTCAATAGTGAGGGTGCGGTTGTGAGTTTCAATGATCTCCTCGCCATTTTGCAAAGTTACGCGAATACTGTCAACAACATAGCGATTTTTCTGAGTTGGCGCGGAGCCGTAGGTGGCATATTGGATTTCAACGATGTGGGTTTGCGACATCAATGTTGTCGCGCGGCGGAAACTTGCTGCCCGTTTTTTTCGGGCGGATTTATCCCACAAATCGGTGTACGTTTTCACATCCTGCGCTTCCAATGCACTCTTCCAGGCGAGGACTACGGGTGCGACAGGACTATTGGAGTTACTGATAAGATCTGGTTGCGGTGTTGGATCCGGTGACACTGTCGCGACAATGCCTTCACCGTCGACTTTGTCTTGAATAATTTTCCACCGATGTTGGATGATCCCCTTCTTTTCAATAACAAGGTTTCGCAACTGCTGTGTTGGACCCCCTGGCAGATGAACCGTCACAGGAATCCCTTCAATTCGATAGCGATTCGGGTATCGCGGTTCGCGATAGGGTTGTCCGCTGCCTTCAAGGTTAACTTCAAAGTTGATATTATCTCTTAGCAGTCTCGCTGTATTTTGATAGCCTCTATCAGGGCGTTGGCGTTCACTTTTTACCCAGAGGGATTCATACTTTTTGGCATCGCTGGATTCGAGGGCACTTTTCCATTTCGCCAGAAAGGCGGTAGGTGTTTCACTCGAACTCATGAATATTACGAGGAATATAACAAAAGCGATAACGATTGCCGCAATAGCACCGCCCCATATAAGATTGGGGGGTATAGTGGTTTTCTTACGGCTGTTTTGTCGGTTCTGTACGTCGTTCACAATCTAACCTCCGTCGTAGTTTAAAAGTCTGGTACATTCTCAAAAATCTTCCAGATCTCATGGTGGATTTTCCAAGCGTTCCCGACCTGATGCATCCAAACTTCACGAATCCAGATATTATAGAGCGCAGTAGCATTCTCGTCAGCTGCAGGGGTAACTAACCGACTCATTTGTTGGACACTGATGATACTTTCACTTTCGACTTCGGTATCGGTTTTGACGTTCCGCCAAGCGTGTTCGCTCATCTGACGAAGATTCGATTCCAGCTGCTGTCTGTCAATTTTACTTCGATTTTCTTTACTCTCGTGAATCACCACCTTATCAACGACAATGTTGTGATCATAATAGGCGAGATGTACATTGAGATTGTTGTTCTGCCATGCGGCTGCCCAATTACTGAGTGCGGCTTTACCGGCGGTTATCTGCTCTGTAGAAAGTGAGGTGCGTCCGGTCTTCGCGGGAGAAAGTGGCGGTTTACTGGCTGCATAAGCACGCGATGCCTGTGCCTGCTGTTTAATAAAATCTGCGTGTTTGGCAGCGATACCCTGCTGACCCGCCTCCGCGAGTTTTTTGGTATAGATTTCAGCTTGTTCACGTATCTGCTTTCTCAGAGATTCTGCCTCAGCAACAGCGGCGCGTTTTTGATAGCCCTCTTCTTTAACCATCTTGTCGGCGACATCGATTCTGCGGCGGAGTGCTGAAATCTCCTTACCGTAGTTACGGATTTCAGTTTCTGCCCGCTTGCCGCGTGTTTGCATCTCCTCCACGGTTTTGAGGAGATCGGCAACCTGTTTTCCGTATTTTTCGCTCGTAATGTTCAACTCACGGTTCTTTTTCTGAAGATCGCGAACCTGCTGGTTCAGCTGCGCTTCCTCACCGCGAGCGTTCTGCATTTCGGACTTTGCCCGTGCAAGTTCTGTTTTCTTCGTGCTGAGTTCTCGACGGAGTTCTTCTGCCCCTGCCTCTTTCTCAAGGATCTTAGCATTCAATTTTGAGTTTTTGTTAACGTTGATAGCGTGTCTGTGTGCGAGCCTGGCATCAGCGGTCGCTTGGTATGCGAGTCGGAGTGCGTCGCTGCCTTTCTTCTCGGTGAGTGCTGTTTTTGCAGCTTCAAGGTGAGATGTAGCAGATCGAAATACATCTGGTGCCAGGGATGCGGCATCAACGTCCCGTGCTGCTGCGATAGCTGCTTCTGCGTCCGCGATCGCCGTATCAACTACAGATGGCTCAATTTTTCCGAGTTTTCCACCACAACCTGCCAAAGCTAAAGAGACGAGAAGCATCGCGACAATCAAAATCACACGCAATGCGAAGTTATACGCTCGCGGTAAAGCGATGAACTGTTTCATTTTGTGACTCCTTCTAATTTTTTTATTTTTCATCTCAGTTTAATTTCCAGTTTTTTGTCTACAATATCCGGTGCGGGAACCACGCCTATCGGGTCCGGGAAAACCGAGATCGCCGGTAATACTGAATATTCATAGGCGGAGCTACCGATAGATGTCTCCTATTCTTATATGTTTCTATCGTCAAGAAAAACGATTATCGTGGTATTTTCTCCTATTCATATATCTGGATCATGACACCCCGCCTTGAAGGGCGAGTTTATAGATTCGGAGGCTATGATAAAGCAAGGACGTGGGGTTGCGTCGTAGTCGTCTTCATCTGTGAGAGTGTGTTCTTGATCGTAGATGCCCGCGCTTTTCCGACGCCATCAATTGCTTGGAGTTCACCAATCGCAGCGGTGTAAATTCTATCCAATGTTTTGAATTCGTGAACGATGTTTTCAACAATATTGAAAGGGATACGCGGCACTTGGCTCAGCATTCGGTATCCGCGCGGTTCAAGGACTTCAAAGGTGTTCCGAACGTCTCGGGGGTATCCGAGAGCCTCGCTAATATTACTCTGGTTTGCAAGGCTGTTTGCATCGAGTGCTATAATTTTCTCGACGGCTTCAAATTCATTGTGCAGGCTTTCATGATAGTAATCTTTCGTAATGAGAAGCCCGTTTTCGATTTCAGTTGTGAGTTCTGGGATGTGCTGTATGGATTGTGCTTGTGTGCCTAATTCAATCCTGTATAGGTTCAATTCCTGCTCCGCACGGCGAACCCTTTCACACAGTTGAATAGCCGTGACGACATTGGCTAATATGACATTTCCACTGAGTTCCGCCCAATTCAGCATCGTAACAGCATCTTGCATTGCCTTGACGTACTGGGTCAGCGCGAGCATGGTCTGATTCGCGCCAGAGAGTAGAACCGGACGTTCCCGGAAAATATAGTGTTGGTCTTTGAGAAATAGGGTGAGCGTATTTCGACTCTGTGACACAGCAAGAACGATGTGTTCTGTCTGTTTAGCAAACTTATCTGCCGATCGGTGGCGGAGTCCAGTTTCGCTGGACGGGATAGATGGGTCTACTCTAAGCGTTACATTGGCACGAACGATCCGTTTCATATCCTCGGAAAGGATAATCGCCCCATCCATCTTTGATAATTGATACAGGCGCGCAGGGGTATACTGGCAATTGATCCGAAAGCCACCTTCTGTCAAATCTAAGATTTCTGGTGTATCGCCAATGACAATGAGTCCACCCGTCTTACCTTGGATGATATAATCGATACCCTCTCTCAGATGAGTTCCTGGTGACAACAACTTCAAAGTTGCCAAGAGTTCGCGTGTCTTCTGATTTTCTGTAGAGATGCCCCGCACTGCAACCACCCCCAATTATTAGGATACCATGTCTAAACTGCGGTGTCAAGATTGATTTTAGTTATCGGTGGTGATAAAGTATGTTTGTGATGATTGTTTATTGAAATTTCGGATTTTGCTATAACTGAAAATGGCTGTCTCCAAATTTTGTTTGACTTCACGTGCAAATCCGTGTATAATGTATATCAACTTTTATTTCGGTGAGAATGCCATATTCACAGAAGGACTCTCGTCGAAGATTTACAATACAATCCAAATAAGATTTACGCCCACAATCTCTTGAAAAGAACCGGTGTTGTGTAAGTCTTCATAGGTAAAAAACAAAAAAGGAATTCGTGAAAATTCCCAGTTTTCACAATGCAATCATGCGATTAGGTATAGTAGGCGCGTTTTTGGCGACAGTTATTTCATGCAACAACGAACAATTGCCTAATGTAACGATAGAAACTGAAAAAGGCAACATTATAATGGAACTTTATCCCGAAGCTGCCCCCGCCACGGTAGCAAATTTTGCTCGGCTAATTACGGACGGATTTTACGATGGCGTGACTTTTCACCGCTATGTACCGGGTTTTGTTATCCAAGGCGGCGATCCAGAAGGTACCGGCACTGGTGGACCGGGATGGACAATTCGCGGTGAATTTCAAGACCCTGACCTTCTCGACAAAATGCCACCGCATGATGTAGGTGTCGTAGCGATGGCGCGCACACAGAACCCTAACTCCGCTGGAAGTCAATTTTACATCTGCCTCACATCTGATCCGAGAAGGGTTGGACATTTAGATGGGAATTATACTACGTTCGGAAAAGTTATAGAAGGGATAGATGTCGTCGAAGCACTTCGCGAGCGTGATGTTATGGAAAAGGTGACGATTGAAAATTACACGCCTGCCCCGTAATTCTGTCCCCTATAGATGCAGCGCGCGGTATCGCTGATTGCATCAGAATTCGGAAAGGAAGGACACACTCTATGGAAGAATGGAAACGTCTCGTCAGGGATACTGTTAACACCCCTGAAAAACTCGCCGCCGCATTCGATGTTGATTTAGAGGAGATGCGGCGGATTCACAAAGAATTCCCGATCCGCATTAATCCGTATTATCTCAGCCTCATAGAAGAACCGGGTGACCCGATTTGGAAACAGGTCGTTCCTGATCCAAGGGAATTGATAAGCACAGGCGTAGAGGATCCGCTCCACGAAGAAGACGATAGCGAGGTACCGAACGTCACACACCGCTATCCAGACCGCGTACTCTTTTATGTTAACTATATGTGCCCCATCTATTGCCGCTTCTGTACCCGCAAACGGAAGGTCGGGGACCCACATTCGATTTCTGAGGATAACGTTGAAAAGGGGCTCGCTTATATTCAGGCGCACCCAGAAATTCGTGATGTTATCATCTCCGGTGGCGACCCGCTTATGCTGACGGATAAGAAAATTGATATGATCGTCGGTGGGTTACGCGCGATAGAACACTTGGAAATCATTCGGATTGGATCGCGCGTGCCTGTGACACTTCCGCAACGCATCACACCTGAGCTGTGTGCGATTTTGAAGCAGCACCATCCATTTTACATTAATACGCACTTCAACCACCCCCGCGAGATCACACCTGAGACGGAGAAGGCGTGCGGCATGTTAGCGGATGCAGGTATACCGCTCGGTAACCAGACGGTGCTCCTGAAAGGTGTGAATGACGATCCTGCTGTGATGGTGGAACTCATGAAAGGGTTGTTGCGTATACGGGTCAAGCCGTACTATATCTATCAAGCGGATCTTATTGTTGGGACGGATCATTTCCGGACAGCAGTGAAGACGGGTTTAGACATTGTTGCGGCGTTGCGTGGACATATATCCGGACTCGGTGTGCCGCACTATGTTGTTGATGCGCCGGGGGGTGGTGGCAAAATCGCACTGATTCCCGACCCGGTCGTCGCTTTCGATGACGAGGAGATTCAGCTTCGGAACTACGAAGGCAACGTCTACAGTTATCCGAGTACGCCGTTCTTTGATGAGGATTGGTAGATTCAGACAAATCTATATCCACTGTAGGGGTGGGTCCCTGTGCCCACCCCATTCTTTTTTTACCGCTTTTGAATTTGGCGACTGACTGTTGACCGAAATTGCTGCCTAAAAGATTATAAGTGTTCAACCCCTGATTTTCCCTTGAAAATTAGGGCAATTGCCTTTCATACGGTAAAGCCTAAACCAAACGGTATAGATGTCGTAATTATCTTTGATAACGATTTTGACATGACTGCTTGTAGTGAAGATGTCAAAAAACTCTTGAACCATCAACAAGCAGCAACCGAATTTGGGGCCAGCATTTTCTCAATACGTCCATCATTACTATTTTTAGAAACCATTAATGAGTTCATTGCAGGTTGGCAAGTCAAACGTGATGGAACGCGCCGTGGCATTATAGAGGTGAGAGAATGATTCAAAATGATACAGAACTCAAAACGAGTCAACAACGTATCGCTTATTTTCAAGACTTACTCTTGCAATTGCGTGTTAAAGCCTCTGCTGAAGAATTTTCACTCGTTTCGAGTGGATACAAGGCAGAGATAAAAAAAATGCAAGAGGAGGTTCTGGAATACCTGACTCGTCACGTATCTGAACCGATACAAGTGAAAAAATCTTAAACACCAGCAGGGCGACAGGTAAACAATGAACTGTATCCGTATTTTCATCAGCAGCGTACAAACTGAATTCGCACAAGAACGCGAGGCACTACGCGACTATCCGCGCGGCGATCCGTTAAGTTGTTCGAGACTTCCTGGATGATCAGATGATCGAATATACACTGCCAGACAAACCCACAAGTCGACACCAGAAGTACCGGTTGACAGACAAAGGAAATGCCGATATATCGAATCTGAAATCAGAAGATGCAGTATAAGATGCAGCCCAAGTTTCTATACACCAAAAAGCGCAGCCTGGCATAGTAGTAGGCACGCTCCGCCGTGCCGTAACATCTTTTTCTATATTTTTTGCTTGGAAGTCCTCAGCTGAACTCGCTAAACGCGGGGCAATCGCAATTTTTACCAATCAAGCAATAACTGACCTTAAAGAATGAATCGTCTTCAATTAAGCTGAGCGAAATCTGGGAGACTCGGTTCAAAAAGGTATGCCAACTTCGCAAATACAGCGCGATCCCCCGGTAGACTATCGACGACTACAAAGAAGAAGTGGCTTTCTGGCGTAAATTCGTAATCGAAGATCGAATTGAAGTTGTAGGTGATCTCATCTACCATCCGTTCATCTACACGTTCAACAAAAATCCGCCAACCGATTTTTTGCGTAAATTGGTAATTGCTGCGGAGCCGGAAGATAAGCGTATTCCGATGTGCGCGCCAAAAGAAATTATCAAGGTCTAAATCAATGGTAAGCTTGCCGAAAAGATTGACTCCGCCAGAGAAACTCGTAAACCGATTGAATTCATCGCGACGGGTACCGAAACGATTGAGAACTGACAATTGCCCCCACGGTGCCTGATAATCAATGTCTGCTCTGATATATTTGGTATCAAAAAGTTGACCGACCTCACGAAGTACCCCAAATCCACCGGCAATGAAAAAGTTAAACCGCCCGATGTCAATGTAGAAACGCGACTCGCTCAACCGTTCCCGTAGCAACTTTTGTGCATTGGTTTGATAAAAATGGCGCGTATCAATCCAAAAAGATTCCACGAAATGCGCTGCTGGGAACTCATGTCTGTACCTGAGATGGGCGCGCGCCCGGCGAAACGCTTCCTCTTCGAGTCCCATTTCGTTTGGACGAAAACCGTCCTGAACCTCCTCAAGCCGAGCATTGCCAAACCAACCTTCGTGAATCGACTCCATAGCGGTGTGGTATGCCCAGTGCATTTCGCCATCAACCCAATCAACGGCGTACTGCGACGCTGCCGTTAAATCTCGATGCAATCCAAACCGCCCGTTGAGGGATAAGAGTGCGACATCTCGATCGGCTTGGTGTTTATGGATTCCCATCGCACCGATGACAGTTCGTTCACCGATATCGTGATTAATCCGGCCCGCTAAGAGATTCACCTGCTTTTTCGCATCCGCATCGTACCGATCAATCATTTTACCGTAGGTATTGATGACCGCGAAATTGGAACTGCCAACTTTCCCTGTCGTTTTCGCACCCACGTCAATCTCTTGAACGCGCCGCGTATAAAAGAGATCCAGCGGCAACTCAAATAGCTCAGCACCCTCTCTGAAAAACGGGCGGCGTTCCGGCAGAAACAATTCCCGATCGCTTGAGATGTTAATTTGTGTCGGATCGCTCTCCAACTGTGAAAAATCTGGATTCAGCGTCACATTCGAGGTAAGGTGCGTTGAAATCGGAAGCATCAGGTCTAATCCGCCATCAAAGTCGTTAGAACGGTCAACGAGCGCGCGGTAGCTGCCGTAGGGAAGAACCCCCAGTTTCTGCGCCGTTTCCATTTTTTCTAAATTCAACTCCGTCAAATCGCCGTATTCCGACACGCGCGAGAAAAAAGCCGTCTCCGCCCATGAATGGGATTGACCGTTTATCGGACGCACCCGCCAAAAGTTGATGCCCCAGGTCGTATTACCTCGATTAAAACGTACCTCACGGAACGGAATCGCAAACTCCGCTGTCCAATGATCCGCGTGTTTCTTTACTTTCGCTTCCCATTTCGCGTCCCAACTCATATCAAAAACGCTCTCATTACCGACCCTCTCATCCGTCTGTGTGCCGAGTGTATTAATCGCGAAAATGTAGCAGTTGCGCTGATCGTGATATGTATCAAGCATCACTTCAATACAATCGTCCTGCCAGACTGCGGAATCCCGACGCGTTTTTGTTTCTCGGAGACTTTTCATGTCCGGCTCTTCACAACGCACGCCGATATAAAGCATGTTTTCATCGTAAAGCACCCGAACTTCGGTGTCTAATTCAGCAGGATGTGTTTCGCCTTCCTTGGCTCGGAAGAAATTAGCGGCAATATCAGCATCTTGCCAAACCGTGTCTGTTAGATCTCCATCAATAACGGGCGGATTCTCCACCCATACCGCCCGAATCGTCCGTCTTGTATTTTGTGTATTTGCGAAAAGCGAGGTCGTTACCAAGAATAGCATCAGTATCCAAATGCATACGCGTGACCAGTGCATTCGTCCAATTTGTTCCATTGGCACCTCTTTCTTTTTGATAGGACTTACGTATGCTGCTCTTTTGTAGCATAGGAAACCGTTGGTCTCCTGGGCCAAGAGAACATCTGCGTTTTTTCTAATCACCCTATTTAACAGTGTGTGCTAAAATCAAAATTGCGCAAGTCCTATTTGAGTTATCAGTTGTCAGTAAGAGTCGCGAGCGACAAGAAACACTCGCTCCTACAGAGGAGGCTACTATTGTCATCAAGGTTTAACCCGTGTTGACAAAAATTCATCAGAAAATCGGTGTTGGAAAGGCGGAGTTTGAAACCCCGCCAGCAGAGGAGGGTATTTTGTGTTTTTGAGAGTGTTCACGTCCCTTCTGGCTTTACTATAATGGGTTGTGAAAACCTTGAATCTCAAGTGCGCAGCCCTTTCCGTAAAATTGCGACATAACACATCTTGATATTTTCCCAAAAACATGTTACCTTATAGATGGACAATGAAACGTGGTTATAGACAGAAACAACCGACAACATATAAGGAGGAAAAATGAGTCATGAAGAAAGAACAAATTGTCTCCCAAGATCCACGCGTGATGCACGGCACCTTAGTTTTCGCTGGCACTCGCGTCCCTGTTGAAAGCCTGATTCAACACCTTGTTGCTGGCGACTCGCTTGATATATTCCTTGACGATTTCCCGACAGTCTCGCGTGAACAGGCAGTGGCGTATTTGCAAATGACTCTGGAGTTCGCTAATGCGCGTGTTGCTTGATGAGCATCTACCTCACAGACTGAGACAACTTTTCGCTGTCCCAATTGAAGTTGTCACAGTTGGATATCTGCGGTGGAAAGGTTTAAAAAATGGGGAACTCTTGCGAAAAGCTTCGGCTGAGTTTGATGTCTTTATCACAATGGATAAAGGGTTTTTGTATCAGCAAAACTTGGAGAAAATTCAAATAGGTATTGTGTTGCTGGAGGCTGAGAGTAACCGCTACGCGCATCTTGCACCACTAATTCCTCAAGTGAATGTTGTGTTGAGAACTCTTAAGAAGGGACAAGTTGTAAGCGTGAATATAGAACAACTGTGAATAGATGTTATCCAGATTCTGCGGGGACTTCTACTTGCGAGTCTCTATTTTTTCTTGTGGTTAAGAACATCCCAACCGCAGCAACGATAAATCCGAGAATTGTCCCCCATAAACCGAATTTAACAAAACCTTTATATTTTCCAGTGCCGCTTTCTCCTAAGATATTTTGGAGATTTATCTCTTCAATATAGAAAATAACGCAGTAAGCTAAAATAAGCCCAAGCCCAACACCGATACTCACAAGAACCGCTTCCCTTAATCGTCTGAGATTTCCGCTTGCCAATGTGTAGAAACTACCTACCAAAATGATTATGCTCACGATGAAAATAATGATAAGGACAGATTGGACAGATTCCATGCGTGTAAGTTGAAAGCCTGGCGAACCTCTTAGCGTCCCAAGCGTCCCAATTTCGTGCAAATGCATGAAGAAGCAGAAGAACGCGATAATGCCGCCAGCATGTACGACAAACCAGTGCTGTTTTTCTTCCACAGAACCTTTGAAATGCCCATTTTCTTCTTCTGCCTTGATTAGTAAAATCCCAATAACAGCGATAGCAAGACCAGCAGCTGTACCCCAAAATCCCAACTTGATTGAGTAAGTGCTGCTATACCCAATAACCCGGGTCATTCTGGCATAATGCAGTCGTTCTGCGAAAAGAATCGCGAGTCCGATGTCGCCACTAATGAGAATTGGCACCCTGGATTTCCAAGGTGTGCGGCGGATTATCATGTAGAGGCTCAAACCAATAATCACGACACTTGCGATAAAAACGACTGCAATGAGCAAAGCATTTCGCCCAAGAAATTCAGTCAGAAAAAAATTAACACCTGACATACTGAAAGTGAACCTACCACCTTTATCTATTGTCGGCAGGAACGGTGCACCTCTGTCTATCCACGGGAAGAAGAAACAGGTAAGCGCGATAATACCTCCGAGCGGTGTGATAAACTGTGTGTATCGGTTGGCTTGATAGGTGTTCATGATCTTTCTCTATTGGCGATGTTAATCGTCAGCATCGAGATTTTCAGGATTATAGATACCACTCAATTGAAAAATTCTGTCCTATAGCATTGACGGGGAGTGCTAAGGAAGCCGTGTAGGTGCTGTTAAGTTCTCCGATAGTGTCCTAAATGTTTTTCACGCCTCGGAAACTTCCACCTGCTCATTTTTATTTTTTTCTTGATTAAGAACACCCCAATCCCAACTGCAGAGCATCCCAAATGCAGAGACGACATATCCGAGAATTGTCAAATAGAAACCAAAGTGGATAGAACGTCTAAGCGTTTCAGGAACCGGCTTTCCTGAGATTTTTGCAGTGTAAATTTCCAGAGCAGAAATATTCCAAGCGTAGACAAAAAGAATCCCAAGTCCGATACCGATACTCACAAGAACCACTTCCCTTAATCTCCTGAGATTTCCACTCACCAACGTGTAGAAACTACCTACAAGGACGATTACGGTCGCGGCGAAAACAAATAGGATGAGAAGATCCCAATTCATAAGCCTAAAACCTGTCTCCATCAAACTATGACCTGGTATAGAACCTATCCCCTTCCAGGGCATGAATATGCCAAATAGGGCAATAATCCCGCCAGCATGTACGATAAACCAGAGTCGTTTTACTTCTACAGGATCTTTAGAACGCGCCTTTTCCATTTCTGTTCTGATTAAGAAAGTCCCAAGCGCAGCGATTATAAGTCCAGCGACTGTGCCCCAAAAGCCTAACTCGATTGTGGAATTCATATGATCAAGAATCCGGTTCGCTCTGATATGCTCCAATTGCTCGGCTAAAAGCATCGCGAGTCCGATGCCGCTGCTCATAAGAACAGGGACTCTGGATTTCCAAGGCGTTCGTCGGATTACCATATAGAGGCCCACACCGACAATCATAACGCTTGCTATGAAAACAGTAGGGTTAAACATGGAAAACTCAAAACCTGACTGAGTAAATTGAAAACTTGATCCGTCTCTGTAATTATTTACCGTCGTCTCCCACGGAAGGAAGAAACAGATAAGCACAATAATGCCGCCGAGGGGTGTGATAAACTGTGTGTACCGGTTGACTTGATGTATAGACATGTTCTTTCTCCAACAACGAAAATGTAAGGTAAGTGGGGTTAGAAACCCCACCAACGCGGAAAGGGAACAGGTCGGTTGTTTCCTAATCTTTCAACTTTTCGAGGAACGGACTTAGCAGATCAATCGGAATTGGGAAAACGACGGTTGAGTTTTTCTCTGCGCTGACTTCCACTAACGCCTGCAGGAATCGGAGCTGCACGGCTGTCGGGGTTTTGCTGAGGATCTCTGCTGCGTCGGTTAACACCTGTGCCGATTCAAATTCACCTTCGGCGTGTATGACTTTGGCGCGGCGCTCACGTTCTGCTTCCGCTTGCTGTGCCATCGCGCGTTGCATCTCAGCAGGGAGATCTACGTCCTTGATTTCCATCGCCAGTACCTCGATACCCCACGGTTCACAATGTTTTTTGACGATATCCTCCAAGTCCTGATTCAGTTTCTCGCGTTCAGAGAGCAGATCGTCGAGTTCAGCACGTCCGAGTACACTTCGGAGTGTTGTCTGCGCAATCTGGCCAATTGCAAAACCGAAATCCTCGACCTCAATGACGGCTTTATCGGGTTCGGTCACCCTGAAGTTAAGCACGGCGTTGACACTCACAGACACATTGTCCTTTGTGATGACATCTTGCGGCGTAACATCATTGACGATAAGACGTAAACTGACACGTTGCATCCGCTCAATCCAAAAGGGTATCATAAACACAAGACCGGGACCGCGAGTCCCCGTCAATCGTCCGAGTCGGAAGATAACGGCACGTTCGTATTCTTTGAGTATCCTGACGCTTGTCGTAAGCAAAATGATAGCGACAACGGCAATAGTAAAATAGATCGGATCAATTTGTGGCATTTTTGGGATTCCTTGTTATTTAGCATTGTAGCCAGTGATATCGCTAACTTTCTGAAAAAAAGCACGCTTGCGGGGTGTGTTGATTTGCCATTGGACTGGAACGGATTGATAACCGTGGTAATAGTCGTTTTCACCGGGGTCAAAGTATCCCCACGATGCGTATTGGCTGACAGCAGCGACGAAGTTGTTCAACGGTTTATCGAAATCGAAATGATCGTCTTCGTTGAAAAGGATTGGCATCGGACGGTAACCCGGCACTTCACGGGTCTGTTGGACCATCTCAATAATGCGGTTCGGGTCCTTGACCCCATTCCCATGGATAAGCAGAAAATCAGAGGCACGGACGACATTCTCCAGTGGCACCGTGCCGCCACCGTAACTGGTTCCAACGAGGCATCTATTACCGTTGTGTGTCGTCGCTTTCACTCTTTCAATTAGTTCGTGCACGCGTTGTGGCTGTAGTATTTCATGGGTATACGCTCTGACGTTGCATTCGTTGTTCACTTCAACGATAACGTTGGTATACCCTTTGTCAAAGAGCCAACCGGTCGCATTGTCAACAGCATTTTTGACAGCGTTTTCGTCCTGAACTCGCTGATCCTGCCCGAAATAGAAATAGCCGAGAATGACAACCATGCCGAGTGCGTCAGCAAAATCAATAATGCGTTCAAGCCGCGATAGGTAATCAGGATTCAAGCTGCCATCGGCTTCTATACCGGAGTTGTGCCACGGCTGTGCTTTCGAGTAGCCTTCGGGACTCCCGCCTTGGAGGTTGATCGTAAACGCCAAAACCCCGTGTGCGCGCCACGTCGGCATCGCTGCTAAAAATTCACGGGTATTGCGTTCGGGGTCCCATTCGCCGGTGTCCGGGTATTTCCAGAGGTGTATGGTTTCCGGGTTTCTGTCATCGAAGATACCTTGCACCATGCGGGTGTTGATGAGCAACCCTTCGATCTTATGGTCTTGGTAAAAACGCCCTGGATAAGTAATTTCTCCGTTAATGTAAAAAGCATCGTCAACGATACTCACTGCTGTTTTCATTACGTTTTCCTTTTCGTTTATATGTTTATTAATGCGAGTTTCATGGTTGTCCGCGTATAGTTCGAGAAACATTCCCGCCAATGCGGTGCTTCCACTCACTAAAAAATGCCTACGGTTCATGAATTTTTTCACCACGCTTACTGGGTCTTCTGCGAAAGTGCTTTAAAATAGCGTCGCAGTTGTTCCCGATATTGGAACGGAATGTCTTCAAGCTCTTTTGCGTGAGGCGTGGCTTCTAACTTCTGGACAATTTCGAGGAGCTCAGGATGCAAAGGCGGTACTTCTTGTGCAGACGTTTCAGGCTTTTTCGCGCCCTCGGCTTTGCGTTGTTTGCCGACATCCCGTTTCTGCAACGATTTCAAACTGTCAAGCATCCGTGTCAAGATTTGCTCTTGCCTGTTGAGTACCTGCTCATTGAGTTCACCTTGTTGGAGTGATCGCTCAACCTCTGTCATGTCCTCAGCGACCTCTTCGAGACTTCCTAACATTTGTGCCATCTGTTCTGCGCGCTCAGCGAGGCGTTCGGTCGCCTCCCTAATCAACTGCTGTTGGGCAGCGAGTTGACGCATCATCTGTTCAAACCCTGGCGTTTGCCCCTGTTCCCGCATCTGTTGACTCAGATTTTGCGCCATTTGATTCAACTGTTCCTGACTCTCGGCAAGTTGCTGCAACTGCTCGAGCATGTTTTCCATGCCGCTGGCACCCATCTGTTGGTTCATCTGTGCCATTGCGTCAAGGAGTTCAAAGACCGCCTGATTCAGATCGGCGAGTGCGGTTCTCTGAATTGGCATAGCGAGGCTGGGTTGTCTGTCTTCTAAGGCACGCGCTGCACGAGAAAGCGCGTCGTTTGAAGCGTTCAGATGCCACACAACTTTAGGTGGGACTTCCATTTGTCGGTTACCGAGTTCCCAAAGCTTATTGGCAAGCTGCGCGATCCCCTCTGCAGTACTGAGTTCATCCGCTGCCAGATTTTGCAGTTGTAAAATCTCGCTCGGCATATAAGTCTCTGTCTGACCAGCAATGATGAGGTTGTTCGTTTTGGAAAGCACCTCCTCGTGAAGATGCGAGAGGTGCAGTCCGCTTTGAACGGCTTCACGCATAGCGGTCAAGGTTTCGTTAGCGTTCGCGCCTTCCATAAATTCCAAAGCATTATCCAAGCCTTGTGCGAGTTCTGTCAGCGTCTGTTCCGCCGCTCTTCCAGATTCAAGTGCCTCCCTGTTCTGTCCGCTTCGGAGATTTTCACTGGTCGTTTCAAGGTCCTCAGGCAGGTTATGATCTTTAGCAAACTGGTTGAGGCGTTTGATTTCATCTGCGATCCGTTCTATCTGTGGTGGTGCGTTCTCCTTATTCTCCGCGAGTGCTTTCATCTCTGTACCGAGTTCGTCCAAGTTTTCGCTGAGTTTGCCGAACTCTTCACCGACGCGATCTTCCTTTTCTGCGAGTTCGTTTGCCGGTGCGGATTGCGGCGATGTCTCTAAAGTATCCATCAGTTCTTTTTGTTGTTCAGCGAGTGCCTGTGCCTGTTTGGCGGCTGCTTCGAGTTCTTGTTGGAGAAGAATCTGTTCATAGAGCGATTTGGCGCGTTCCAGCTGCTGTAAAAACTGCTCTTGGCTGAGATTCGCCTCCATCATTGATTTTTCCTGCTCACTCACCTGCTGCTTCGCCAATGCCTCGGATAACTTCCGCAAGATCTCTTTATGTTCTTCGGAAAGTGCCTGCTCCATCAGTTTTTGCAGCTCCTGATACTTCTGGATCGTCTCAGTGTCAAAGAGTTGTTTTTGCTCCATCTCCTCCGCTGTCTGTTGCATATCTTCGACTAACTGCTTTGCCGTCTGTTCAATCTGTTTCTGATTTTCAAGCACTTGTTGCATCAGGTTTTCATCGCTGAAAGTGAGTTCTTGGTTCTTCCTGATTTTACCGAGAAGTGTGTCAATCAAACCGGTTGCATCGGCTTGCTCATCGACGAGTTCCTCAAGGCCTTGTTGTTCTGTTTCCTGTTCAGCCGCGACTGAATCGTATAATTCAGAGAGTGACGGGAAGCGGAGTGTATAGGTAGGAGACTTGCCGATATTCGGACCTGAGACATCATCATTATCCAGCACCTGGACGTAATAGGCAAGCACCTCACCCGGAAAAATGCCAATCTGATCCACATCCCACCTGTATGCGACGGAGACCGATTTGCGGACATGTGCCGTCTCCACACCCCACCGCTTTAAGGGGACGTTTACTTCTTCGGCACCTTCTGCCTCAACACGATATACCAGTTGAAGGGCTTGTATACCGTAGTCATCCGTTGCTTCTACCTTTAGGTCCACCGACATAGCGTTATCCAAAACGGTATCCCGTGCCGGTGAAACGATATTGACTTCAGGGGCGGTATCTTTGAAAACGGTGAGCGTATAGGTAATAGGATCGCGATTTTTAAAACCCTCAACATCGGTAATTTGGATACGATAGTTTTCGCTCTGTTGTGCAATAAAATTTCCGCGCATTGCGTGAGTTACAGGACTTGATTCCGAGAGCTGCTCGTCTGTGCTCGATTGCGGGGGCGTTTCTGATGGGTGGCGCGCTGCGACCTCCAATTCGACATCATGGGATTCTTCAAATGCGAGGTGTGCCGTTTTAAGAGGTTTGTTACTTTCGCCCGTAAATACAAGCTCTGTTCCGAAGAGCGTCTGTATATCGCCGGTATTTGCTGGAAACGTCTGGGATTGCAGGCGTGTGTAGGCGGGATAGTTAAGCCGATATTGGAATTGGGTAACAATCGGTTCGTCGCTAATCGTCACTTGATACTGGGACGATGCTACCTCTTCAACAGAAATATAGTATTGTAGCGGACGCGTAACATTTTCGAGCGTCAGATGGTAAGACGAGGCAGTACCTGGCACCTGTTGATCGCTTGCGCCTTGCATCGGCATAGATTGCCACTCTACGGTTGACGTTTGCGCGTTACCGTCCCCGATGCGGTAGTAAAGTGTGACAGGCGCGCCGATGTGTCCGCTCACTTTCGCAGCGACGTTAACATCGGTTCCGCGTTCAACCTGCGTATTACCGGGTTGAATTTCTGTAATCTGAATAGCTTTTTTTAGGTTTCCCTGACCGTTTGGGAGTGTCTGCGGCAAAGTCTGGAAGGTTGCAGCAAAACCGTTGAGTGCGTTGGGTAAAAGAAAATGGGTGATCAGCAGAAGTCCTACGCCAGCGATAGCGATACCCGCATTCCGTTTAATTTTCCGAAATTCGGCTTGAAACACCTGTTTTCGTTGCATGTGTTCCATGTCTTGATCGGTTTGGATGATGAGATGTTCAATAAATTCTGGGGCATATCCGAGCCGATTATCTGTCAAGTTCTTCCAAAGTTGTACGGCACTGAGAATCCGGTTCTCAGATGCAAGTGTGCTTTGATCTTGCGTCGATTCAAGGCGTGATGCGACTGCAGCGTCTGTGAACCTTTTGCAGAGCGGTATAATAAGCGCGCGGATCACTATGTAGACAGCCACCCCAATTGATAATAAGAGGATCCCGATACGGACCCAGCGCAAGAACGGTGCCTGTCCTACTTGGAAACTGACGTTTAGAACGATGAGCGCACCCACCATGACGAGTGTTAACATACCGACGCACTTCAGCAGACCTTCAGAGAAAGTGAGCCACCACCATTGTCGCCGAGCGGTATGCAACCGAGCAATTAGGTTTTCATAGGCTTGGTTTACATTTTGTCTGTTCATTCTATCTATCCTTCTTAGGATTTACGCAAAACGCAGTAATTTCGGTATTCTGAACCCCCTAAATCCCCAACCCCCCTTATCAGGGGGGTGGGGACTTTAAGAGAAAATACGTAAGTCCTAATCCTGTTTAATGTGTTAGGGCGTACACGGCGATATTAACCGCCATCTTTGCAGCGAGTTCCCGGACCTCTGGCGTATCCTCTGGGTGTACATCCGTATCTTCAAGTCCATCGCCGATATCGGAACTATAAACGTAGTAAACAACCATTCGTCCATCGTGAAAAAGCCCAAATCCTTGTGCTGGCTCGCCATCGTGTTCATGAATTTTTGGTAACCCTTTCAACGCATAGAAGCAACGGTAAATTAGGTGTGTATTCGGTATCGGTTGCAATTCTTGTTCGGGAAATACCCTTTGCATTTCACGCCTGAAACTTTCGTCGAGTCCGTAATCGTCGTTGGCAAACAGAAACCCACCGTTCATCAGGTAGCCGCGTAGTGCTTCAACCTCAGCCTCAGTCAGTCGAATATTTCCGTGTCCGACAAGGTATAGCATCGGATACTGATAAAGCGTATGATCTGTTAGTTTCAAGATTACGCGGTCCTCAGCGGCCTCAATATCCGTTCGGGTTCGGAGGAGCCTGAGCCAATTTTTAATAACGGTTGCGTCTCCATACCAGTCGCCACCGCCGCTATAATGGACTTGCGCGATGGTCATCGGGATCCCGGAGGCGATCAATCTTTGTCCAATATGCAGACCTACTGCTGTGCAAAATAGGAGGCAGCAGATGAAAAAAGGATTCTGTCTTATCAATCGCATCATAGCACATTGCTCCACTAAGTCAGCCCGATCCGTTTACGTAAAAACCACTCTGTGCCCAACAATCCGACGACTGTAATGAGAATCAACGGATGGCTCCAGAGCTCCCGTTCTGCGTCAACAAATACTTGATTTTGGACCTTGGCAACATTTTCTGGTAACGATTCAGCATCCGCCATCTCGAAATAGGCACCGCCGGTTTCCGATGCAAGTTTTTTCAAAAGGTCTTCGTTGAGTTGTGGTGCTTCTAATTCGGCGAGTTGCGGATGCACATGGATATCAATTTGATCTTCGCCCAGCGTCTGATTCGCAGTTTTTGCAGTTGCTCGGATACGGTAAGTTCCATTCTGTAGTAGTGAAAATTGGGTGCTATAGAGGTCACCTGTATCAGTAGCGGTTTCGGTTGCGCGCTCGGTTATCCCACGAATTTGGAGTTGAAAGGGCGCGCCTTCAGGCGGAACAACTTCAAATTGAACGGTGGCATCTGTCTGTGTCGCGCGGTACGCTTCAGAATATAGATATGCTGTGACCGTCGCTGTGTCGCCGATAGCATAGCTGCTGGCATCCGTAGTCAGGTGCAATTTCTCTTCATCGGTGTTCGTTGCCATCCATCGAAGCACTTGTGCCCAGAACCGTGAATAGGTGTCTTGATAACGGGTATCTTTAAAAGTATTGACCCCGAAATCCCAATTCCAGAGTCCTTCCGCAGCAACCAACAGGCTTTTGCCTAAGCCAGTTCTCTGTAGAATCAGGATAGGTGCCCCTTCTCCGCTTTCCATGAGAAGTGTCGCGCCGCCTCTTAGACGAAACCCACTAAAGGATCGCTGAAGTGCGGGCATGTTTCGCCACGCGGCTGCGTTATTACTGGCTAATGTCGAGGTTTGATTTTGCGGCGTGTCCATAAGCTGCAACATCGGATGAAACATGCCGGACGCGGTCGGCTGTACAATGAATTCAGTATCGTGTCTACGACAACCGTTTCTTGGAATCTCAATTGGCAAAAGCTGCGCCAATTCCGTCCTTCGCAGTCCATTCATACCGAGCATCCTACGAGACGGGAGGAAGATAATCGGTTTTCCTTGTACCTCAACAAAATTAACGATTGCGCGTTGTTGCGCGGTGGTCAGATGTTCATCCCCTAAATCTCCTAAAATCAACACGTCGTATTTGGAAAGCTGCGCATGTGTTTCAGGGAATCGCGGGGTTTCCGACGCTGGCGTTGTTTGTGGGTAATACCCATCTAAACGACTCGGCACACTACCAGCCGGTGGAAACCGCTTCGATTCGTTCCGTAGCAAAATTGCACAAGTCGCCTCAATATCAGGGTCTCGTTGGAGGGCGCGTTTCAGATACGTGTATTCCCATCTCGGTCTACCTTCGAGATAAAAAACATTGAGTTTTGCTTTCACAACTTTCACGGAAAACGTCTTTTGATTGTTCGCTTCTGTTAATTCACCATCAAGCACCGGAAGCTCGACGGTATATTGAAAGTTTCCTTCAACTTGTGGTGTCAATTTCAATTCGACGACCTGTTTTGTGGTAGTGCTCTCGGATGCTGTATTTTGAGATGCGTTAAAGGTGAGTGTCGCGGTATCTACAAGTGTTTTACGCGTTATCTCCCGCAAAGAGAGTCGTGCTGTTTTACCAGTATATCCGGTTTGTACGACCGTTACACGGATGATACTTTCATGGTTTGTATAGGCAACTGGCGTGTAATCAATATGTTGGATCTGAATGTCTTTTGGGGGTTCCAGAGAACCGACCCCGATAGCGTAGACAGGTACACCCAACCCAGTAATATCTTCCAGAGGAAACTGTCCAGAGTTATGTCCGCCATCTGTAATCAGCAGCATCCCTGCCGTGTTTTGCCCTTTCCACGCTGCTGTTGCTTCTCGTATAGCAGCCCCAATATCGGTGAGTGCTCCGTTCGGTTCAAACTGTGGCAGTGGTTCGGCATCAAGGTCTTGTGGTAACGATGTGCTTTGATGGAGTCCTGTATCAAAAGGATAGAGATGCACCTCGAATCGAACGCGTAAAGCCTGTAGAAATTGCCTCTGCCCACTGAACAGCAATTGATTCACCCGACTCAACCGAGATACAGATGTTTCACGCATGGGTGCATCGACGAGGTTCATACTTTTCGATGTGTCCACTAAAATGGACAGGTGCGTCGGTGGTGTAATGTCCTTCTTTTCAAGGATAACGGGTGCTAAGAGACAACAGAGCAGGATCGACGCTGCACAGATCCGCATTGCGATGAGTAAAAATCGATACCTCGGATGCATAGGATGTGTCATCCGTAGGTAAAGAAATACAGTTACACCGATGACAATACCGATACCGAGTACAACTGCCCATCCGGGCAAAAAATAGGTGAATCGCATATCTATTCTAATCCCTTCTGCAAGATATTATAGTGTAATTAAGGTATCGATGTCAAACGGATTTTGGTTTTTAGCGGTCAGCCATCTGCCGTCGGCTATCAGCCATCAGCAACCAGCTGCCAGTTTCCATAAGCAAACGGTGAAGTGCTGAATCATATCAACGCTTGTTTAAATCGGAGTTTACGAGATTATAGAGACTATTAGGATTAAGACCCCAGAAATTTTTATGTGCTGACGACTGATTGCTGACTGCTGATGGCTAACTCGAAATAGGTTTGACAATGCCTGATTTACTGTGTTAAAATATGTTTAAAATAAATTGCGACAGAAGTGGGGTAAAGCATGGCGGAACAAAACGGTAACGAAAATATAGACGAAATGCAAGATCAGACCGAGGCAGCAAGCGGTGTTATCATTAACGCTGCGCAGATGCAGTCGATTGATATTAGCGAACGGTTCACACGGACGAAAACAGAGACGGGTTGGCGGATTAAATTGGAAGCATCCGCTCGCGTCACCGTCAACTTTATGACGAGTATGCGGAAACTTGAACTCACACTCATGCAGGACGATTGTATTGAACGTGACGGAGACGACCTAATTCTGGTACGGAATCAACCTGCTGACGCGTATCGTTCGCAAAGAGGTGTATCTTCATCGCCGCTCGCGCGGAGCAATGAACCTGCCTCGGTTCCTGACGCGTCTGAGAATTAGGCAGTTTGATGCGCCTTAGATTAAGCGATATAGGGGGTGATTGCCCATTCTGGAACGTATTTATCGACTTCTCTCAAGTTTAAAGGGTGGTACAATGATCCCTACAGAAGTAGTGCTCAGCCCACAAAGTTATGCACAAGTTGTCTCGGAGCTTGCTGAAACGCTTGGTTACGAAGGTGTATCGCATTTGCAGCTTGCGCATCATCTCGCCTTAACCGTCTCCATCCAACAAGAGAATACAGATGTGGTTGTGCTGAAAGAGTTGAGTCCTAATCCGTGTCCGATCTGTCACCGTCGATTGACATTCCTTCGCGAAACTATGGACCGTTTTGAAAGCGATGGTTCTCAGCAGGTGCGTTGTCCTATGGGGCACCGCTATCCGGGTGAACTGAAGGTGTACTACTTAGACATCTTCCAGCACACCACGGGCAGTGAATTGGAGAAACCTGTGAAGGTGTGTCCAGAATGTCAGGGTGAGAACATCCAATATTTGGCACCGAATGTGATGTTTTGCCTTGATTGTGATTGGGATAGCGGGATGGAGCCACGGTATCAGATGCAAAGCGTCAGAGATTAACAAAGGCATTCAAATAGAGTGGCGCGCTTTGTAAGCGCGCCGACACGGATCGTGGACTGACGTGTTTGGCAGCACACCCACTTCAAAATAGGTTTAATGGAAGTGTCCAGCATGTGGATCTGCTGCTTCAGCCATACTCGGTGGTTCTTCAATCTCTGTAATAAGTGTTTCTGTTATTAAGAGTAAACCTGCGATGCTCGAGGCGTTTTGTAGCGCGGAACGGACAACTTTCGTCGGGTCAATGATGCCTTCTTCAATCATATCGCCGTATTCAGTGGTAGCGGCGTTGAAGCCGAAGTTCCCTTCACCTTCTTGTATTTTAGCAACGACCACTGAACCTTCCATCCCAGCATTCTCAGCAATAGCACGCACCGGTGAAAGCAGACTGCGGCGGATAATATTGAGTCCCGTCCCTTGGTCGCCCTCCAATTCTAAACTACCGAGTGCGGATGCAGCGCGGAGGAGTGCGATGCCGCCGCCGGGAACAATCCCCTCTTCAATAGCCGCGCGCGTCGCAGCGAGCGCATCTTCAAATCGAGCCTTCTTCTCTTTCATCTCTACTTCTGTAGCAGCACCAACGTTGACAACAGCAACCCCGCCTGCGAGTTTCGCGAGTCGTTCTTCTAACTTTTCCCGATCATACTCGGAAGTCGTTTCCTCTATTTGCCTACGAATCTGCGCGACTCTTCCATCGACACCCTCTTTCGCACCGCTGCCACCGACGATTGTCGTGTTATCTTTGTCAACAACGACGCGGCGGGCAGTACCGAGCATACCGATCACAACGTTTTCTAAGCGGATACCTGTCTCTTCGGAAATAACTTGGCCACCCGTCAGCGTTGCGATGTCTTCTAACATCTCGTTACGTCGGTCTCCGAAACCGGGGGCTTTGACTGCGGCAACTTGAAGTACCCCGCGGAGTTTATTGACGACCAAGGTCGAAAGGGCTTCGCCTTCTACATCTTCAGCGATAATGAACAGCGGGCGCCCAAGTTGCGCTGCCTTTTCCATAATCGGGGCGAGGTCTGTTACTGTGCTAATTTTTTCGGTGTTAATGAGAATAAACGGGCTCTCAAATTCGACGACTTGCGCTTGTGGGTCCGTTACGAAATTCGATGATAAGAAACCGCGGTCAAACTGCATCCCCTCAACGATGTCAACCATAGTTTCTGAGGTTTTACCTTCCTCAATCGTGATGGCACCGTCGTTTCCAACTTTCGCGATCGATTCAGCTACAATTGTACCGATGTTGCTATCATTCGCTGGGTCATTCGCAGCGATTGAAGCGACTTGTAGAATCTCTTCATGTGTATCCACAGCACGGCTCTGCACAGAGATCGCATCCACAACGGCATCCACAGCCTTATCTATACCGATCTTCAACTGCATCGGGTCGGCACCTGCCGTAACGTTTTTCAGACCTTCATGAAGAATTTCCTGACCTAACAACGTAGCGGTCGTTGTTCCGTCTCCAGCGACATCGTTTGTTCTCGTTGCAATGGATTCCAGCAGTTGGGCACCCATGTTTTCGTATGGGTCCGGGAGTTCAATTTCTTTTGCGACGGTGACACCATCACAGGTTACCAGTGGGGCACCGAAAGATCTCTGGATGACTACATTTCTTCCGCGTGGACCAAGGGTAACTTTCACGGCATCCGCGAGCGTATCCGCGCCGCGTTTGAGTGCCACCCTTGCTTCTTCGTCAAAGATGATTTGCTTTGCTGGCATCGACTTCCTCCTATATTAATTTTTAATGTTGTAATATTTGAATATAAAAAAGTGGTGCGACTGTAAATCGCTCCTATAATTATAGCATACACGCTCGGTAAAGTCAATTTTTTATCATTGCTGAATGCTGTTCAGAGTCCAGAACTTGACACCAGGAGGCGAATAAGGTATAATACCAATAAAAAATCCAGATACAAAAATGGCTATTTGAAGCATGTTAACCAATCGAATTACGGAGAGCCCTCTACTTTTACGGGAAGGCAGGAAAACACTGATATCCCTACATGGGGAAATTAAGAAAATCACTGACCAGTTGAAAAGAGGGAATATGAATCCTGGAATAGGAAACAAACCGATTGGTAACAGAATCATCGAATCCCGAACCCGCGGGGGTGCGCGGATCTATTGGAGAATTAGAGGCAGTCAATTTGAAATCTTAGGAATCTCTGGTAAAGATAATCAGCAGAAGGTCATTGATGAGGTCCTAAAACATTTTGGAGATAAATAAAAATGGATAAATCCTATATAACTTTACAACATAACGGTTATAGACTAACAATCTATAGCGGAATTGCCCCTCTGGATCCGGATAACGATAATGTTGATGTTCAGGTTACTTTTCCGAACGGCGACAATTTCTCAGCCACCTTTTTTACCCTCCAAAACATTGACACCCTGATGAAACACTATACAAAGACTGGCGAATGTGCTGCCGGTTCGTACTTCTGGGCATCTAACATGATCATCGTCCAAAAACTTACAGAACAGACGATCTGTGAAGCCATTGATGACTTGTTAGCAGGAGAGGAATTTACGTCTATTTTTTCAAAAAATTCGGAACCCACAATTGTTTCTCCCAAAGATGGAGAAGCACTCTTCAAACGTTTTGATGAATCTTTGCAGAACTCCTGATCTGAATCGCAGATGACACGGATAACGCGGCTTTTTAAGTTTTCGTCATTAAACCGCGCCTACCAACAGAGGCTATGAAAATGGCGAGGCTGAGAACCTCGCCAGCAAGTGTCAAATTGTTTCTCTACGCGACTTACAATCAACGGGAATTCTTCAAGCTGCCCCACGTAACTGCCAATTTCTGTGCGGGGTCAACTGCAAGTGTCGCTTCACCTAAGGTAATCGCCGGAATTATAGGGACTGAACCTAATTCCAGAGAAACGATGTCTATGGTAGAAATCCAGATATCAGGGCGCGGATTTTTCCATTTCGTGGTAATCAGTCCGGCGTGTCCACAAGGACCGCCTTCTTTCTTGATCCAACCCCAGACGGAGTTATCGTCTTCAAGATTAGCACCATCGTGACACCAGTCATCGGAATTAACACCTGAAATGAGTTCAAGTTCTTCCTTTTTGCCATCTCGGTAGTTCATGATGAATTTGTAACTCGGCACGCCGTTCTGTTCCCACCCCGTTGCGTGGAAAAAATAGATGAACTTAGCCTGACCTTCGATAGCAATGTCCTCAACTGCTTTGGGCCATCTCGCTGCATTCGTCCCAAAAATAACAATCGCGCCATCAATAATCTGGAATTCAACCTTACCGTCGGGTCCCTCAAATTCGCCTACCTCGCCAATAGGTAGACGCGAGAGTGTGCTGTCACCAGGGGCTAACGTCCACCATTGGTGTTTAACCAGCTTCGTGTTTGAATAGGGTTCTATGTCAACATGTATCCATTCATCTAACGCTGTCGCAATTCCTGTTAAAAAAAGACTGACGGCACAGCAAAAAGTCGTCAGTATGAACAACTTAACCAGTTTCATAAGGGATTCCTCCTATGTTGATTTGTGAAGACAGTATAACAGAATTAGAAATAATGTCTACAAATTTTGGAGGATTGACATAAGGTGTGTGGAAATTAGCATCAATTGCCGGTATGTTTTTTATACGCAAATTCAAGGACAGGGAAAAGGATTGACATATCTTCAGGGATATCGTAATAGATAAAATCTACTTTTTGACCTTCGCCAACCGCATAGAATTCACATCCATCGTGTTCACGCTCCAATTGCTTTGCTTCTGCCTCGTCTATCCGGACAAAGAGTCTCGGTAGCATGAATGCTTTAGGTTTTCTCTTAATTAACTCACCACCTTTATCCACAGGCTCGTCAACTGGAAAGAGACCTTCAGGCAGAATTCCAAATATTCTTTTTATTTTTCCTATAACGCCATTATCGGTTAGCCAAAAACCACAAAGCATTTGTGAAAATTTTGGAGGATTTAGTCTCCATGCCCGTTTATCCATCAAATTCTGTACATCGGCAACCCCTCCGTAAAACAATTTGAGATTTTCTTCAGTGTATCTTTTTTCATAGAAACCTCTAAGCTCTTCGGATAATGATTTTTTAACCATGTCTATTGTCCACTCAACATCCAATTCAGGAAGAACCGTAACTGGTCTTTTTTCCGATTGATTATCAATAGCTGTATCAACAGGGTTAGGCTTCGGAGAGATTGAACTATTTTTGGTAATCCTTGATTCTTCTTTCTCTTCCAATGAGATTTCGGCGTTCAACCCTGCTTCACCGGACGCTACATTGGATTTCAACAGATATTTCCCCAAATCGGAAATGGCAGCTTCTCGATTTTCAATATCAATTTCACAAAAAATCCTGTCACTTACAGAAGTTCCTTCTATCCATGAGAAGTAAAACCGCCATATTTTCCCGTTAGTAAGGCTCTGTACTGCCACCGGAAATTTAGACCACTCTCTAATATAACTAAGTTTTGGACAATTCGTCCCGCATTTGGGTTGAATTTTCAAGGGTGGTGGGATTTTGCTATGAGTTTTATCTATCTTCTGATGTGGGTCGAGATGTGTGTGCTGTTGGCGGGTCTGTTTCCGTTTTCTGGCGGGTGTTCAGTCTCTGGTGGTTGTCCTATAGGTGTCAATTTATAGTAAAGTTTTAGGTGTCAATTTATAGTAAAGTTTAGAATTATACTAAAGTTTGGACAATATTGTAAACTTATGCTGCCTCGTCGAAAGGCAGGGGTGTATCGTCTTGAAAACTGACCTGAATATTCTGCGAGTTTGTTTTTTCATTGAACTTGGCAAAAAATGACGACACCGCCATTTGCGAGCGGAGATAAGCCACTCGCAAGCCTTGTGTGAGTTTCTCGGGGCGATACCAATGAATGCCGAGGTGTTGACAGACTTTCTCAACACTGATCGCTTTCTGCGGTGCGTTGGGTGTTGTGAATAACAACTTCGTGAGACTCGCTGCGACGAAACTCAGCTGGACGAACCGATTGATGCTCTTGCGAGATTTGCTGCGATAAGCATCAAAGCCGAAGTGCTGTTTGACATCTCGAAAGGCAGTTTCTATCTGCCACCTTTGTTGATAATACTCGATAATCTTCGGGATCTCAAGCGTCAAATCCGTTGTAAAGACGCAGAAATACCGATACGGTTTTGAGACTTTCGGACGGGTGCGGA
Organism: Candidatus Poribacteria bacterium; assembly: GCA_003635195.1. Lineage (GTDB taxonomy): Bacteria > Poribacteria > WGA-4E > WGA-4E > WGA-3G > WGA-3G. The sequence continues at coordinate 52,729 of PYIY01000166.1, forward strand.
TGACGACGAGTCGGACATCGGCATCACACATCCGCGTCCGCACGACCTTTGAGGCAATCGAATAACTTTTTGCGTTTATATCTACATCCTTATATCGGAGTCGGCGGATATCCAGACGGTCTCCGTATTTCCGAGGTCGCCCGCGTTGCGGGTGTTTGGGTTGCTTTGGTAAACGATAGAAAACAGCATTAGATTTCGCACGACATAAGATATGATGTCCGAAACCCAACGCCATTGTAAACACTTTTCGCCATGCGAAGCCACGATCAAAGATGATAAGTCCCCGAGGGATCTTTGAACAGATACGCTTCAACACAGCAAAACTTTTATCACGGATCGTCTGTGGCGCAATGAGTTTCACCCAGACAGGAAAAAGCAGCCAGCATGTGGGGGTCTGACAAAGTAAACCTAACGCACCAAACTCGTGTCCGTAGTGAAACTTCGATTGATTCACACGACGCTTTTGATAACTGAAGTTGCGGAAAAAATGCAACCCCCATTGTGCTATGCCTGTCTTCAGTGCTTTGGTTTCATCATAGACATAAACCCAACTCCTAAAGTCGCGTTGAATCCGTTTGATGAGAACTGCCGCGACAGCATCGGCGTTCCATTGCCCCCGGGAAAGGAACTTCGGAAATGACCAATACTTCGTCCCTGAACCACTACATTGATAGAGATCCGTCAGTGTCCCACGTCCTCTATTGGCGATGAATCCGAAGATAAACGCTTGGAAAAGGGCGAAGTTTTGTTGATTGAATAAATGCCGAAAATCCGATAGAATATCTCCTAAGCAGAAAAGGAGGTCCATTTTTTACGTTCCTTTCAAAACTTTGGTATGTTTTATGAAAGGATACCTCTTTTTCTGCTTTCGCGCACCTTAATTTTTAAAATTGTCCAAACTATA
>PYIY01000167.1 GCA_003635195.1 Candidatus Poribacteria bacterium
TGGAAAAAAAAAGAAAGGTATCACGAAGCAGGTGATAGGCTTTCAGATGCTTGACCGTGCTGTTGCGCGTGCGGGTTATACTGTCTATCAAGAGGGTGAACCGATAGGTGAGGTAACAAGTGGCGCGCCATCGCCGAGTCTGAAATGCAATATCGGTTTCGCTATTGTAACTTCACAAATAATATCTCAAGAGGATGAAATTGACATAGAAATCCGTGGTAGGATGCATCCAGCTAAAATTGTAACGGCACCTTTTATCTAATATCAGTAATCAAATGGGGAAAATCATGGATACCATAAATGACTTTGAACTCAAGCAGAGAAAGTATATACCAGTCTTTCCAAAAGCAAACGGTAAAACGACTGTCTATATTGAAGGCTATCCGTGTGAAGATGATGAACCTATGTCTGCAACCGATTTTCACGGCGAACAGATTATCACACTCGCCGAGCAATTCAAACGATACTTCGCAATCAATGAACTCGTGCACATCGCTGTTGACAGTTTTATCTACTATAGCGAAGGCGACATCACAAAATGTGTCGCACCTGATATTCACATCGTTTTTGGCGTTGCTAAATATCCGTTACGCCGTAGTTTCTATACGTGGGCAGAAGGCACAGCACCCGTTGCGGTTTTTGAGTTCCTCTCTGACGCAACAGCACGTCAAGATCGGAATGAAAAAGTCGGCGTGTATCTCAATGATATAGGTGTCCAAGAGTACTTTATACACCAACCGGAGCTGAAGAAGCCTGCGGAATTTCGCGGGTGGCGGCAGGATCCGTCAGGTGGTATTGTTGAGATGGAACCGGACCCGCAAGGCGGCCTGTTTAGCGAAGCGTTAAATCTCTACTTTCGCGGGGAGGAACAACATCGGACGCACGTTAGGTTGTTGCGTCCGTATCTGCCAGATGGCACGCCGATTACAACATCTCTGGAGGAACAGCACCTGAAAGAGGCGGCAGAAGCACGCGCCGAAGAAGAAGCGCATCTGAAAGAGGCGGCAGAAGCACGCGCCGAAGAAGAAGCGCATCTCCGGCAAGATGCTGAAAAACTCGCAGCAGCCGAAGCACAACGTAGAAAAGACGCTGAAGCAGAATTGGAAAAACTCCGGACACAACTTGCCAACCTTCAACGTCAATAGTTCAGTTAAAAGTAGTAGGCATACGCCGTTTGCCGTAACCCATTGAGGCAGTAAAATGAGACATTACACGAAATTCCTATTCTGCTTCTTAGTTCTGGCGGCATTTCTCTCACTTTCATGCGCGCAGAAAATTGCCGAAAAGCCAACAGAAACTAATTTAATATCCGATCAGGCAAAAGAATCTACAGTCCGCTTAGTCGGGTTTGCCTTCAGAGACTCTGATCTTGGATTAGGGGGTGGCACGGGATTCTTTGTAGCACCGGATAAAATTGCAACAAATTTCCATGTTGCCGCAGGTGTAACCGGACTTATAACTGCAAAATTAAGTCACAAAGAAACAGTCTGGTTAATAGAAGGTGTTGTAGCGTATGATATTGCGTACGACATCGCC
>PYIY01000168.1 GCA_003635195.1 Candidatus Poribacteria bacterium
CCGCAGACTCGAAATTCCTAAAATAATACATTCAATTAGATTCATCTCATGTGCCTCCTAATCCGTACGGAGTGCTTCAATCGGTGAAAGTGCTGATGCTTTTATTGCAGGATACAGCCCGAAGGAGATACCGATGATCGCTGAAAATGACACGGAAATCATGATCCACTGTGTTGAGATAACCGAGGGCCATTCGGGGACAATTTGGACGATTTTGACGGCAAGCAGTGCCATCCCTTCGCCAGCGAGCATACCTACGAGCACACCGATTGCACCACCGACAGCACACATCGCAACGGCTTCTATTAAGAACTGTATCAGAATATCCGCACGTTTCGCACCGACTGCTTTTCGGAGCCCGATTTCACGGGTGCGCTCGGTTACGGCGACTAACATCATGTTCATAATCCCGATGCCACCGACGAGGAGTGAGAACCCCGCGATACTCCCGAGTGCGATTTTTATGACCTTCCCGATTTTTTCCAATTGCGCCATACCTTCGCGCATATCCCTGAGCGAAAAGAAATCGTCTTGGTTCTTATGCCGTTTCCGCAGAACGGCTTTTACCTCTTCAATCGCTTCTGGCACCTCTTCAACGGTATTCGCGTGGACTGAAAGCATCATAATCCTATCATTACCTGTGAACCGTTTCTGTGTTGTTGTGAGGGGGAGAAACATCATATCGTCCAAGTTCCACCCGAATCGTAGGCTTCGTCCCCGGGGTGCCATCGTTCCGACGACGGTAAACCGCTCGGTTAAGCGATTTTCTTCCTTTCGTCCGTACCGGCTATACCGATCGCCGCCTCTGCTAATCTTAATTTCTTGTCCTATCGGTGAAGCGTTACCGAATAAGGTCATCGTAACCTCTGTACCTAACACACAAACTTTTGTTTCCTTTTCAATATCTTCTTCAGTAATGAACCGACCTTGTTCAATGTCCCAATCCATGGCTTCCGCAAACGTGTAGTTTACACCGTTATAACCGGTTCGTGCTTCAGATCCATCCGCGGCTTGGACAAGTACGCCTCGCCATTCCGGAATTCGCGGCACAACGACCTTCACAGATGGACATTCCGCCTCAATTGCCAATACATCTTCAAATTCAAAGTATTCGTTGCTACGATTCGGCATCCAACGGCCTCCGACCCGTTTGTAAGAACTTCGGTACATCGTGAACTGATTCACACCGCCCAATTTCTGGGCATCTTGCAGCACAATCGCCTTGGCACCATCGCCAATAGCAATCATGGCGAGGACCGCGGCGACACCGATGATAATTCCCAGCATCGTCAACAAGGAGCGGAGTTTGTTACTGCGAATCGCGGAGACTCCAACGGATAACCCTTCAAATATACGCATTTCACGCCTCCGAATTAAGTAGATTTCTATCCTTAATCTTTTAGACAGAGAAATGGTAAGTGAAGTTCGCTTTTTTTTCAACAATACGCATTCCCCCTTGCAGGCGGGGTTTCAAACCCAGCCTGCAGTGCTTAATACAAGAGAAATGGTAAGTGAAGTTCGCTTTTTTTTGCAACAATTTTCTATTTAGCGGTGGTCCCGAATCGCAACACTTATTATTGTAAAGTCGCCCTCTCTTTAGACGCAATCGCCTGAAATCGGTTTAGTATTGGAGATATTATTCCGTGCGAAGTGCTTCAATCGGCGAGAGCGACGACGCTTTTATCGCGGGGTATAACCCG
>PYIY01000169.1:0-10806 GCA_003635195.1 Candidatus Poribacteria bacterium
ATGTCCCATCCGACACTGAGAAGATGGAATGGGGCTACGAAGCGGAAAACGGACCGGACGTTTGGGCGCAGCTCAGTCCAGAATACTTCTTGTGTGCTGAAGGGAAACACCAATCGCCCATTGATCTTGTGAACCCCACGCCAGCAAAACTTCCACTTATTACGGATGAGTACTCTCACACAAGAGACCTGAACATCCGAAATACGGGACATACCATTGAAGTGACGTACCCGGAAGGCAGTCATATCTATATTGATGGCACCGCTTATCAACTGCTCCAATTCCATTTCCACGCCCCCAGCGAACATACGGTGGCAGGTAAACCGTTTGATATGGAGGCTCACTTCGTTCACAAAAGCGAAGAGGGCAACTTGGCTGTCGTTGGATTGTTGATCGAAAAGGGTCGTCACAACCCTTCTTATGATCCTGTCTGGGACCATCTGCCCGCGGCTCCAGGCGAAACGCAACGCGTTGCGATTAGCGGGAGTCTTCCTGTCGATCCTCGGACGATGTTATCGCCAAATGGGTGGAGAACCGATGAGGCTGTGCAGCCTTTCCCGCCTGCCTACCGCTACGAAGGATCGCTGACGACTCCGCCCTGTTCAGAAGATGTCAAATGGATTGTGCTGACCACCCCGATTGAGATGTCTGAAGCCCAAATCGCGGCGTTCAAAGCGATTATCCATGATAACAACCGGCCAGTACAACCCTTGAATGGACGAAAACTGCTCGTGAATTCTATCGCGGACGAGTAACTGACTCCCAAACGCCTCACTGAAATACTTCGAGATAGTTATGAAAGCGGTTGACACAGCTCACGCATCACTTGGAGGTAAGCCCCAGTTTGGACGAAATAGCCATATCCCAATCCCCAGTGAACACCCACCAATTTGTCATGGTTCTCCCTCCGTATCGAATCCGATTTCCATATCCGGGCATATTCTGCATCCAGTAGATATACCATTGTGACTCCACACGTTGCGGAATCTCAGCAAGGTTCGCCTCGGGCCACTGATAGGTCAAATTGCCCCAGGTATCAACATTAACCACTTTCTTTGAACCGTTATTATCAGGGGTCCAATCTTCAATATCACTCTCGACATGTGTTGGGTTTTGGGTATCGTAGTGTTTGGTTGTATTCGGGGGCATGTGTGTCCAGCCCACACGCCCTGTGATGAAATCCCCATTTTCGTCTTGGCCGACAAATTTTTTCCAAAAAAGGTCCGTATTACCGTGCTGTAAATGATTGACATGGCTCAATATCGCTTCCAATTGATGTCCATGGTTATGAACGGCTTCCGCTTGGGTACGCCTGAAATTTTGTCCATAAACCGTATAGGTTGAATTATACACAGGTAAATCGGTGTTATCCCGGTTGCTATTGGAAATGTCACCAGTCAGAGGACTTGACATGTTGGATTCCCACCAATTTCTGAAATTTTCAGGCTTATGGAGCTTTGGATCATAACTCGGAAAATCAGGCGCAACGCCGCCCATCCATACCCAAATCTCTTTGACACCTAAGTCGTTGACATAATGTGCCATATCAAATCTCTCGAATATCTGATGAAAATCAGGCGCATAGATAGGGAATCCCTTTACCTCTCCAATAACAGGACCGCGAGGTGTTTGTTCATAAACCGTAATATATGCTACCACCCGATAGCCTATCGATGGCGCAGCCGAAGGCACTTTATAGCCTCTAAATCGACTGCCTTCTTCGAGCATAAACTTAATGCGCTTGTCAAAAGCATCAATTCTTTCTTTCAGTGCCTCCAAGGAAATCTCACCGAGGCTCCCATAATCCGCTGCCATGGAGACATCTAAATTTTTTCCATCTGCTGTCGGTAAAAACCTCATAATGACGACAGGAATTTCATAAATATGACCGGGGGCAGGGGTCGCCAGATACGGGTGGATTGGCTCGAACACTGGGGAAATCTCCTGTGCAAATAGAGACCATCGCTGTGTTATCATCACAATGAGCATAAAACCTAAAAGGGCTTGTCTTTTATTCATTTTTCTCACATATTCGTGCGAAGAAAGAAACATTCTATCTCAATCGCCAAAGCATCTCCAGATAAAGTGTTTATATCACACAAAACACAAAAAAGCACCTCCTCCAGACATGACTATTATAGCAACTTATATACGCTGTGACAATCTTTTAATGGAAAGTCTCTACAGGGCCATTCAATTTTAAAAAATTATTGGGTTTTATGTCTTTTTTTCCAGGATCCGGTGCGAAATGCTGCGACAGGCTGCGAAAATTTCAGCGTTTTGTCATAATACATAACATAAACTAAGTATTATCGCCTGCGAATGCGAAAAGGACAATACCAAAAACCTACAATTGAATGACCCTGAAAGTCTCTACAGAAAAGGTGGACAAAGTGATACGATTAAAGTATAATATCTCACCGAGTAATAGAACCTAATACCATTTCTAAATGTTTATATCCCATTAACTGCACCATTTACCCAAGTCCGGTAGGTTCGGTTTCCTAACCGAACCGGACATGACCAAAAACAGTAGATGCTTTTAAGAGGAATCATCAATCAGAATTGGTATAAGAAAGATTGTAGGGTAGAACTCGGTGGCACTATTAAGTATCCCTAACACGCCTGACGATATTACACCGCAATGGCTCACTGAAGCACTATGTTCAACTGGGATACCCCCAAATGTTGTTGTAACATCACTTCGCATTGAACCAATTGCGGAATTCACTTGTGCTGGACAGTTAGCACGTCTGCATCTCAGTTTTAGTCAATCTCAATCGACACTGCCAGGCACGCTGGTTGTCAAACTACATGCGCCAGACGAACCGCTGCGACGGACAAATCCCAATTCAGGAAACCACCGAGAACCTTGGTCCACGGTGATTTTCGCTTGGAGAACGTGTTTTTTGGTGCTTCTCTTGAAAACCAAGGCTTCGCCGTGATTGATTGGCAGGATATATCACGCGGAGAGGGCGTTTGGGACGTTGCCTGGTTTATCGGCGGGTGCTTACAAGTTACATCAAACAGGCAGATGGAGGAACAGCAACTTCTAAAAATCTATCATGAAACACTAAAGGCAAATGGCGTTAATGGATATACCTTCGAGGCATGTTGGGAAGACTATCGGCTTGCTATGTCACGTTACTTTGTCCAAGCAGTCCTTATGGTAGCCGCGTTAAATCCAGAAAATGACAGAGAAAATAAACTTGCACAAGCAGTAGCCGAGCGATTTATTGCGGCGATTACTGATTTGCACTTAACCGAAAAATAAAAAAGGCACTTGGACAATTTTCATCGTAAATCAAACAAAATATGATATAATAGATTTTATAGTAAAATCTACAATTACTTTGACATTGTAGGGCGGCGAAGTTTCTACGGGAAATACCCAAGCAAAACACCTCACCAGCAAAGATTACGGTAGAGAAAAAATGTATTTATATCACGGAAGTAAGCAGTCGTTTCCGACATTGAAAAAACGGCAAGCGCACGCACCACCCGGGAGACCACCCGAAGAGGCTCTGGATGCAATCTATCTTACACCTGACTTCCTCTTCGCATTCGCTTGTGCGGCACGGCCACCCGGAACTTCTGATATGGATCTGATAAAACGGCTCATCTCCTTTGACAATCCCGATCAGTTTGATCCTGATGAGACGGTTTATATCTATTTCGTGGACCTCACAAAAATCTCAGATGACAAGAAAATCTACATTGACCCATGGCAGGTTGCTGTAACCGAGAACGAAATAATACCGGACAAGGTAGAAACTTATAAGGCTGGTGACCTATGGAAATACTATCGCCTTGTTGACAACTGGGATTGATATAACGGAAAACCATCAAAAGGAGGGAACATAATGTTTATTGCTACTCACAACGCCATCTATGCCGTTGAAGATAATGGAAATGGGGAACCTATCCAAATCCATGAAGGCACAAACCACCAGGATCCCGGCGCAATGGTTTCACTATCAAACGGTCAAACCGTGGTGGCTGCCTTGTCCGATGGAAATCTACTATTTTTATCAGAAGATGGCGAAAAACGAATTCCGACAGAGATAGAGGATCCAATCGCTTCGTTGCTCGTTGTTCGTGAGGATCCGTTGACCCTGCTCATCGGAACCGATGAGGGTGCTTATGTCTACCGCCTCGTTGGAGAAGAAGGACCCGCTGAACGGGTCGTCGCGTTTGACGAATTAGAATGTCGGAAAGACTGGTATACGCCGTGGGGTGGTCCACCCGCCGTCCGAACTTTTGCCAGAACCCAAGACGGTTTTTGTTACGCGGATATCCATGTCGGAAGTATCATGCGTTCCAACGATGAAGGGATCTCTTGGGAACCCGTCACGCCGGAACTTCATAAAGATGTCCATCAGGTCACTACGTGTCCTGCAGACGATAATCGAGTTTATGCGAACACACAAAACGGTGTTTATATCAGTCGAGATCGAGGGAACTCGTGGGCAAATCGGCTCGAAGGGTTGCCGGTTCGCTATGGCACCGGTATCGCTGTACATCCAGCAGACCCAGACCTAATGATTGCCACAGTCCAAAACGGACCAAGAGGGGGTGGTGCTTGGCTCTGTCGTTCAGACAACGGCGGCGCAACATGGACGCAACTCAACGATCAACTCACAGAGTCCACTGATCGGATTCGCACAGGCTATATTGCGTTTACATCCGATGGAACAGCGTGGGCAGTTATCGGAAAAACGCTTTACATCGGAAAGGATCGCGCCACAGATTGGCATCCGTTCTGGACAGCACCCGAATACGATGGCGAATATCCCATCCAAACCCTTGCTGCTTAGTACATCATTATAAGAGCGAGTGGATTAAAGTCCCCCTGATAAGGGGTGGGGAATGCCCATAAGGCATTCATACCGTTGATTCTGATTCTTTAGGGGGTTAAAACTTGCTGCTTAGTCCATTATTGTAAGAGCGAGTAGGGGAGGTTGTAGTTGTGAATATATTAGGCATTGACTTTACTTTCTTTGCGGTGAGCGATATGCAGAAATCGCTCACCTTTTATTGTGACCTGCTTGGGATGCCACTGGCATGTTTGGTGCATGAAGGCACATGGGCAGAATTTGAGATAAATCCCGGCACACTGGTGTTAGGACAGGGTTATGATTTTACACAACCCGGCGGCGGAACGGTCGCGCTCGCTGTTGATAACGTGAAGGCTGCTTTGGAAGAATTAGAACAATTAGGCATTCAGATCCATTCACCCTTGGGTGAATCCGCTGTATGTTTCTGGGCAATTATCGAAGACCCCGATGGTAATCGCGTCATTATCCATCAGCGGAAAGATAAAACAGTCGGTTGAAAGGAATTCACCGTGAACATCAAAAACAGACACATCACAAAACTTGCATCTATACTGATTATTGCTACCTTAATTGTTGGACTTTCCGCCTGTGATCGAGTTCACCAAGCAATAGAACCAGATGTCCTGATGTCGATGGAAGAACGCGACCACGTCTGGGTCGCCGATCAGAACGGCGTTGAGGTACCTGTACCGGGGACTTGGGTGCTTGTATCACACACGCATTTAAACTCAACATCCACAATAGGTGAAAGTTTTACCTTACCGCCAGATGATCCGCATAGCATTCAAATATCGGATGGAACATACATAGATGGGGAAGGCATCCTCTGGACAAAGATAAAAATAACGACCTCCAGTGGTGACCAATGGCAGTTCCTTGAACGCGTGGACACAAGCACTTCACCACATCGGCTCTATGTTGTTGTCACGGTCAATGATAACGGACTGCCTACGCTTGCCTATGGTGAATATCCGTTCGATTTGCCCAACCATAATGTGCAAATCTGGGAAAAACAGTGAGGTCATAAAAAATGATCCAAAAGATTGAAGAACAAGACGGACACATGTTCCTTCATTTTGGTGATCCGCCAGAAGATGTAGGAAAAATCGAGTTTGTCAATTGCGTTGCGTATCAGCAAAACCAGATACTTTTCTGCAAATGGCGCGATAACGACATCTGGGTATTGCCCGGCGGACGCGTTGACCCCGGAGAAACCGCCGAAGAAACCGCACACCGCGAACTCCTTGAGGAGACAGGTGCGACGCTAAAAAATCTCGAAGTGTTGTGTTACATCCACTGCTTCATGTACAACCTCGAATATTGGGGCATCGCTTATTTTGGAGAAATTAAAGAATTAGGCACGCCGTCCGACCTGAACGAAGTTAGTGAAGCGAAACTGTTCTCCAACTTTCCAGAAAACCTGTCTAAACAAGGACCGTTCGCGAACGAAAACAGGGCATTATACCGAGCCGCAATACGTAGGTTGTCAGTAGGTGGCGGTTTCCGTGGCAAAAGATCTCCCCACCGCTGTCGGCATCGGTAACAGAATCAAAATTGGTAGTAAATATGCCCGATAGCAACCATTCACTACCGAGAAAGAGGTAGTCTTTATGAAAACCACATTTATACTCACAATCCTCACTTTTGGGATGTTTGCATTTGTACAGCACACTGCTGCCCAGGATTACCAGCAATGGCACCTGCCGGAGGGTGTCAAAGCGCGCTTCGGGAAAGGAACCGCACACAAAGTTCAATTCTCACCGGATAACACGCAGCTTGCAGTGACGACCACCACCGGGATTTGGATTTACGACGCAGAAACGTTACAAGAGAGGGACCTCCTCGCTGGATCCGAGATTGCCTTCTCTCTGGTATATTCTCCGGATGGCAGCACACTTGTAAGTGGATATGGTGATGGCGAGATTCGGTTATGGGATACACGCACCGGAAGACTTAAACACACATTTCAACAACACACCAAACAAGTCGTTTCTTTACTATATTCCCCGGATGGTAGCACGCTCGCAAGTGGATATAGCACTGGCGAATATAGGACAGGTGAGATACTCGAGTTTGGCGAGATACATTTGTGGGATCCAAGCACCGGAAAACTCCAACACACCCTTAAAGGACACACCAAACCTGTTTATTCTCTGGCGTATTCGCCGGATGGCAGCACGCTTGCCAGTGGAGGTGGGGATGGCAAGATTCAGTTGTGGGAACCAGATACTGGACAACTCAAACGTACCCATTCTGAGCATAAGCATGCTATCTATTCTTTGGCGTATTCACTGGATGGCAGCACGCTCGCAAGTGGATATGGAGTCTACATCAATCCTAATGGAGAGTGGGATCATACAATCCATCTGTGGGACGCGCGTACTGGGGAACGCAAACACACCCTTGTCGGACATACCAATGTAATTTTGTCTCTGGTATATTCCTCAGATGGCACAACGCTCGCGAGTGCCGATGCCAGCGGTATGATCCGTCTATGGAATGCAAATACGGGAGCGTTAAAACAGACACTTGCAAGTACAGGGCATAACGAGGGGACTTCATCTCTTGCATATTCCCCGGATGGCAATACACTTGTTAGCGCAGGTAGCGAAGTTCAGTTGTGGGATGCCCATACCGGAAAGCACAAACGGACGCTCACAGGGCATACCGCGAGTATCTCATCTCTTGCATATTCACCTGATAGTGCTACCATCAGCACTGCTGGGAGAGATGGTATGATTCGTTTGTGGGAAACGAACACTGGAAAGCTAAAACGGGTACTTGGAACCGGTCCAAGTACAGGGCGCACTAATGTCTCATCTTTGGCATATTCGCCCGATGGCATAACTCTCGCTAGTGGAGATTGGGATCTTGGAATTCGTTTGTGGGATGCAAACACCGGAAAACAGAGACAAACACTCAACGCCAGTGCTGTTCAGTCTCTCGCATACTCCCCAGATGGTACCGTACTCGCAAACGGAAATAGTAGGAGTGAGGTACGCTTATGGGATGTGCACACCGGAAAATTGAAACAAACGCTTAGAGGACATACAAAGCAGGTTTATGCTTTAGCATATTCCCCGGATGGGACTGCGCTTGCGAGTGGGGATGGTAACGGCGTGATACATTTATGGGATGCTCATACCGGAAAACACAAGCGAACGCTCACAGGGCACACCACTTATGTCTTTGCTCTGGCATATTCTCCTGATGGAACCACACTCGCCAGTGGCAGTAGAGATCGCGCTGTTTATCTCTGGGATGCAAGTACTGGAGAATCCAAGCAAACGCTTAAGGGACATACAAATCAGGTCTATTCTTTGGCGTATTCCCCGGATGGAACTATGCTTGCGAGTGGGGATGGTGACGGGATGATACGTTTATGGGATGCTCATACTGGAAGCTACAAACAAACACTCGAAGGACATGGGTTTAATGTTTCATCGTTGGTGTATTCCGCTGATGGTACTATTCTCGCTAGTGGGAGTGAAGATGGCACGGTACTTCTGTGGGAACTTGAGCAGCTGTCAGTTGTTCCAAAGCCAAAATAAATAACGGATTTTAAGAAATTTTGATATTTTTTCAGATTTTTTTGACATTCACGAAAATTGCGGGTATAATTAATCCAATTCTTGCGATTATCCATGAATTTATCGCAATTTTATTTGACATCCGCGAGGGGTGTGGGTATTATAATTAAAAGATAATGAGATTCGTTATCAATTTTTTCAGATGCGATCTCTAACATAAAATCAAAAAATCAGACTAAACACCACTAATTATGATAATGAGTCTCAATATCATAATATTAGTAAAACATATATTAATGAAGAAACAACTAATTTTCCTCGTGATTTGGGGAATGTCTATTTTATTAAGTGTCAGTACGATTGCTGAATCAAACCCGTTTTCGGTCTCTGGATACGGGGTGATTAACTATTCTCATTTCGATTGGGAACTTGATCCTGATAGGCGTGCCGCTATTGACGTGGAACGTTTTGTCATCGCGCCAAAATACCGCATCAACGATACCATCCAGCTTGAATCGGAACTTGAGTTCGAGCACGGTGGCACCGGCAGCACAATGGAATTCGACAAATTTGAAGAGTTTGGGGAATTTGAGACAGAGATTGAGAAGGGTGGCGAAGTGATCGTCGAAAAACTCGCCGCCGTTTTCTCCTTCCAGCCATCCTTCAACCTCCGCGTTGGACACATCATCGTTCCAGTCGGGCTTGTTGCAAAACGACATCGCCCCCAGCACTACTTTACGACAACGCGCCCTGAAGCGGAGACACACCTTATTCCAACGATTTGGCACGAAACCGGTGTTGAAATCTTCGGTTCACTCGGTTCACTGAACTATCAAGCACAGATCGTCAACGGCTTGGATTCAACCGGTTTCAGTTCGCGGCACTGGATCGTTCGTGGACACCAACTGCGGTTTGAAACTGTGAATGCGGAAGCCCCGGCATTCGTTGGACGACTCGATTACGCGTTTAACGAAAACGCGACCGTTGGTATCTCTGGCTACTACGGCGACACTGCGGCGAACCGACCAAAACCCGATGTGGATTTTGATGCACACGTCGGGATCGTTAGTTTTCACGGATTTTATGAGGTGAATGCAGTGAAGGTCCGAGGCTTGTTCCTCTGGGGAATGCTTGAAAATGCTGATCTCCTCTCCAAAGTCAACCGGACCCTCTCCAACAATCTCAATGTGAAACGGACACCGATAGGAAGCTCTGCCTTGGGTTGGTACATCGAGGCGGGCTACAATATTCTATCATTTTTCGGGCAAATAAACAACAGCGCGGAACATCCCAACCTGAAGAACATCCCTTCAGGTAAGGTTTTAGATGTCTTCGCGCGTTACGACTATTACGATACGATGGCGAGCGTTGAAGGGATTATCTTCGACAACCCGCGGTGGGAAAGGCGTACGTGGACTTTCGGTATTAACTACCACATCCACCCAAAGATGGTTTTCAAGAGCCATTACTCCCTCCGACGGTTAGCAACGAAGGATAAAAACAGGGAAAATACCTTTGCACTCGGTTTCGGTTTTCAATATTGATAGAGGAGTCATTAGTTATAAGTTATAAGTTTTTAGTTAACTTCGGATGTTTCTACATCTCCTTGTAACTACTACTACCAAATTGAGGTTGTGGTATCCATAAGGGAACGTCAATAACGCACAATCCAGACTTATAACTTATAACTATTTTCCATGGAGGTTTCTGTCAAGTACCCCCGCTAAAGCAGGGGAAACCTGTAGGAATGATTAGCTCCAACAAGTTTCCAGTTGCAATAACTGATTTCTCGTTTCATAGAGGATGGTATCCCATACCTCTCCACGAAGGGCGCAAGCCGCCCTGTGTAAGATATTTACAGCCGCGTTGTGGTCGCGGTCAAGTTTCAAGCCACAGAACCGACAATGGAACACACGTTCAGACAACTTCAGTTTGATAGGCGATTTCTGACAGCACGCCGAACACGTTTGACTTGTATTGTGTGGAGGCACTTGATGGAAATGTTTGCCATCACGTTTTGCCAACCAGCGGCACCAATCAAAGAACATCCCCCACGAGGCATCAGATATGGACTTCGCAAGATGACGGTTCTTCATCATATTGCTCGGTTTGAGTTTCTCAGCAACAACGGCATCAAAACCTTTATGGTGAAAAAGGTCATAGGCAGTTTTCGCCAGAAAGTCAAGACGCTGACACGCCACAATATCCGCCTGCTTTGCCAAGGCATCTTTCGCCTTATACCAGCGTTTGCTTTGGTATTGCTTGCGCGACAAATCCCGTTGAAGTTTCACAAGTTTGCGTTCAGCCGTTCGATAAAAACGTGGATTGGGTATCTTCTCGCCATCAGAAGTCGTCAGAAAATCGTGCGTGCCAACGTCTACACCACACGCCGACTTGGGAACACATTTCAGCGTATCCGGCACTTCACAAACGATAAA
>PYIY01000169.1:10826-24040 GCA_003635195.1 Candidatus Poribacteria bacterium
CACTTCACCAAGTTTAGGCACTTTCAAACGGTTATACCTATGACCTGTTTCACGAATTGGATTTTGACGGACACGTTCACCCATCCTGAGTGTGTGCTTCCGCAAAGACCAAGACAGCGAGCGAACAGAGGACTTGTAGCGCGGGTATCCCTTTTTCTCCGCACCCTCTTCGCATCGGCGTTGAAAGTGTTCATGCGCAGCATTGACGCGTTTGATCGTAGACACCTGCATATCCTGCGGGTGATCGGAATAGTGAGAATTGGACCCGCGAAGGTCCTTCAGATGGTTGATCTGGTCATACATCGACACAGACTTGCGACCATAGTCCCACATCTGATTCCGCATCTGGAGCATGTAGTTCTGCAACTGTTTCTGATGGCGCAACTCCGCAAAAAGCCAACGCTCTTCTGTTTTCGTCGGCTTCGCACGGAACTTGAATGTCAGTTTCATTTGACTATCACACATCACACTTTTAACCCCTATCGAGTGGGTAGGCAGACACGTTACCAAGCGGTAACGCTCGATACGTCTGCCTGTGTGATACATATATTAAACCACAATTTACTAAAAAGGTCAAGTGTTTTTTTCAAAAAACGCTATGGTCTAATTCACGAGGGCGGATTTTCCTCCCCCGACTAAAGTCAGGGGTTTCCAATCCGTAAACTTTGATGATACGCTATATATTAGAGGAGTCTCGCAAGTTCCTAAAGGCTTGCTTTCACTGGACGTTACTGTGTTGTTTGCTACTTGCATTCGCTTTTGTTGTAGGATGCGGCAATGATGAAGACGATGAACAAGATGGCGCACAAGTTGAAGCTTTTGATGCTGGCACGATGCTCAATGATTTTGCGAATACCGTCGTGTTAGCCACATACATAGAATTAGATAACAAGGCAGGTGAACTGCTGACGGCTGTTAAGGCATTGACGGCGGATACCTCACAAGCAAATCTTGAAAAAGCGCAACAGGCGTGGATAGCAACGCGAACACCGTGGGAACAGAGTGAAGCGTTTCTGTTCGGGCCCGTAGACACACAAGGCCTTGATCCGGCACTGGATAGCTGGCCCGTTGATCATGTCAATCTACAATCCGTTTTGGAGAGCGATGCCGCGTTGACAGTGGATTTCGTTAGTGGATTAGAAGATACACAGAAAGGATTCCACACAATTGAATTCTTGCTATTCCGTGATGGTAACCAGCGCAAAGCATCGGACATAACCGCCCGGGAATTGGCGTACCTCGTTTCAACGACAGAGAATCTCAAAGCGAGTACCTCACAACTATGGTTGGCGTGGGCACCTGAAGGCGAAAATTTCAGCAGCGCAGTTGCGCAAGCTGGCACAGGCAGTGCTATCTATCCCTCACAAAGTTCCGCCGTGCAAGAGATGGTCAACGGCATGATCACCATCGCCGACGAAGTCGCGAACGGAAAAATATCTGACCCTTACAACGAATCCGATACAACCCTTGTTGAATCCCAGTTCAGTTTCAACTCCATCTCAGATTTCCAAGACAATATCCGTGGAATTCAGAACGTCTATATGGGGAAATTTATGACGGATGGTCAAGGATTGAACGAATTCGTGAACAGTCAAGATACTGATTTAGACGCTCGTTTCCAGCAAGAGGTGCAGGCAGCGATTGACGCTATCGGCGCAATCCCAGATCCGTTCCGAGATTCGATTACTGCAAACCGTGGTGCTGTCCAAGCAGCGATCGATGCTGTCAGCAAAGTACAACAGACGCTTGAACAAGATATACTCCCGCTCGTTCAGTTGAGTGAGTTTAATTAATAGTCGTAGGCACGCTCCGACGTGCTGTAAAAGCGAAAGGGCTATTTCGTTTTCATAGGGAACAGCCATTTGTGCTGTTCCCTCACGACACATTCATAGCCTTATTGTGATGTGAATAGCGAAAGAGATGAAACATTTTTACAGTTTATTGTCCTTAACCCTTTTGATGTCAATCCTACTGACCGCATGCGGTTCCGAGTCCCCTGTGGTTGTAAAATCGACACCGATATTTTCGACAAGCGAACTTTCTGGTGGCGAGACGACTGTCTTTGATGCGTCAAGCCACGCTTTCTCAATTCCCGCGCCTAATCTTTCGGATGCAGCACTTGAAAAACATTTGGACGGTGATGTCGAGTTTGAAGCCGTTTTTGTGACAGCCCCCGCGGTCGTAAACCCAGGTCTGGGACCGATCTACAACAACGTTTCGTGCATCAACTGCCATTCCCGGGACGGTCGCGGACGACCACCAAGTCCTGACGAAGCACTTGTGTCATTACTCTTCAGGCTTAGCCTCCCAAAAACAGAAGATGCGATGGTTGGGAAGCCCCCAATTCCAGTGCCAGGCTTCGGCACGCAACTCAACAACCGTGCGATTGTCAACGCAAATCCAGAGGGCAAAGTCAAGATCGACTATACTGAGCAGACAATCACAACGGAAGATGGCACGCGTGTGCACCTGCGCTACCCAAACTACAAATTTACGGAAACTTACCAACCGCTACCGGAGAACGTCGAAGTATCACCACGCGTCGCACCGGCTGTTTTTGGACTCGGGCTGTTGGAAGCGATTCCTGAAAGTGCGATTCTCGCTTATGCAGACGAGGCAGATGCTGACGGCAACGGCATCTCAGGTAAACCCAATTTTGTATGGGATGTGGTACAACAGCGTTACACGCTCGGTCGTTTCGGGTGGAAAGCGAACCAACCGACGCTGCTTCAGCAGGTCGCCGCAGCGTATCACGACGATATGGGGATAACTACGTCCCTATTCATGACGGAAAACTCGGCGGGACAACCGCAACTCACTGCACATAGTGCTACACCAGAGGTTAGCGACGAAATTTTAAATGTGGTGACCTTCTACGTCCAAACGTTGGCGGTGCCAGCACGACGCAATGTAGACGACCCACAGGTTAAGCAAGGCGAGCAACTTTTTGCGAAAGCACAATGCGCCAGTTGTCATATACCGACGTTAAGAACCGGCGTTTTATCTGGTGTCCCCTCAGTTAGCAACCAGACAATACATCCTTACACGGATCTATTGTTACACGACATGGGACCCGACTTAGCGGATAACCGTCCTGATTTTCACGCCAGCGGTACCGAGTGGCGAACGCCACCGCTATGGGGCATCGGTTTAGTAAAAAGGGTGAACGGTCATACAAACTTTCTCCACGACGGTAGAGCGCGAAACCTGATGGAAGCGATCCTCTGGCACGGTGGAGAAGCGGAGGCATCTCGGAAAATCGTTGAACGGATGTCAAAGGCAGAACGCGACGCGCTTATTGCTTTTTTGGAATCATTGTAGAAGCGATAAGTCTCAGTTTTAATTTTTAATAGGACTTACGCATCTCCTCTTAAAGTCCCCCTGATAAGGGGGATTTAGGGGGTTAAATCACTAAAATATCCACTTTTTGGGTGAAATATATGGCTTTTGGACCCAATTTGCGTAAGTCCTGTTTAAGAAGGCAACCTACTGTTTCTCAAGCACCATTTCTTCACCGGCAGCAGTTATCAGGACGAGTGTATCGTCCTGTTTCGTACAAGTGGAACGCGCAAAGGGTTTGATTAAATCGGACCTGACCCCGTCGTCATAAGCTTGCTCTGCTTCTGCGATTGTCTGATCAAGGACTACCTGAAAAAAATCTTTGGGTTCAGTGGCTATGTGCACCTCAGATTCTTTTGTAAATATGGAGAGCGTCTGACCATCGAAAGCGTAAATCCCCGACCATGTGCCAGTCGCCTCAAGCGTAGCGGGCGGTATATCTGGGAAATCCATTACAGTTTTTTCCGCAAGATCGAAAGTCCACGAATCATGAGCCGCAAAAACGTAGTTAAGTTGTTTTATGTTGATTTCTGCTTCGCCGCCAACTGTGAAAGATTCAAGGTATTCTTTAGGAGTCTTGCCGTGAATGGACATAATCTTCCAAGTACCGTGTAATTCTTCATTTGCCAACGCCGAAACAGACGATTCAGCTGCTGATTCTTCAGCTTTTTCTTTTTCTAACTCTTCAGGTGTTTTCAAATCCTCACCGCAGCCAATCACACCTAAAAGCATCATACCAACAAGTAGGATTGAAATCACAAAACTCTTTTGGATCATTTATTTCCTCACAGTAGTAGGCACACTCCGTGTGCCGTTACACCCTAAACAATTGATGCTATAATTTCGTCTTCAACGCACCCCAGACCGTCGGCAACTTCTGCACGGCTTCCACACTAAGCCCGATTTCAAAGTTTTGGAGTACTTCATCATCGGTGAGCGGTCGGTTGTAAATACGGACCTCATCAATGATACCGTGGAAGAACCCCTCCGCCTTGCCACGATTGTTCCCCGCGCCAAGATAGACGGGTTCCGTGAACGGGATGAAGATGGGCTTCGGTGTACTGGTAGATCTACCTAAATTGTGCTGCTCACCGTCTATATAGATAGCTTCTACTCTCCACTCACGCTCGGCTTTGTCTACATAGGGTTCCTGGACATAAACAATGTGATGCCATTCTCCATCAAAGATTGAAAACGAGCTTCCAGAGTTGGAGGCACCGCATCCATGCTCTCCGATTTTATACTTAATATAAAAGTTAATGGCATCCTCAGCGAAAACAAGTCTATTAACAGGACGCATTGATGCGTTAAAATCCATTCCCCAACCCACACAATCTGCGTCAATGACTTTGAAAAACGTCATCCAGTCTTCCTTGAAACCGGTTTTGATCCAAGCTTCAAACGTAGATGCACCGATCTGACTCCCAAAGTCGCCAAGGTTTGTCAAGTTGACATAATCGTCCAAACCATCAAATTCAAGTGCCTCGCCGACTTGTCCATTGATGGCTTTCGGGTTCCCGATGATCGTCCCATTATTTTCACCCCAAACATCTATAACTTTATCGCCAGCAACGTCTTGCCAATCAAATGTCCAATAACTTACAAGTCCTTCTGTCACCACCCGCTCTGTCCATCCGTTATGGCAAAACATAGCAACAGTTAACACGGATATGAGGAGATAGACTACCTTTTTCATAACGATCACTCCTTAATAAGTTGTTTTCAACGCACCCCAGACCGTCGGCAACTTTTGTGCGGGTTCCACACTAAGTCCGGTTTTGGATTCAAAATTTTGGAATACTTCAGCATCAGTAAGCGGTCGGTTGTAAATACGGACCTCATCAATGATACCGTGGAAGAACCCCTCCGCCTTGCCACGATTGTTCCCCGCGCCAAGATAGACAGGTTCCGTGAACGGGATAAAGGTGAACCTCGGTACTATCACAGATATTCTTGGTCTGTGCTGTTCACCGTCTATGTAGATAACTTGTACGGCCCCCTCACGCACGACTTCGTCTACATAGGGCTTATAGACATAAACAATATGATGCCATTCCCCATCACAGATTGAAAGGAACCTTCTGGAATTGAAGGTGCCGCATCCACGCTTTATGTTTAAAATTTTATCCTTGAAATCAGGCTCCCCGCTTTTATGCTTGATATAAAGGTTAATGACATCCGCAAGGAAAGCTCCATTTGATGCATTAAAATCCATTCCCCAACCCGCACAGTCTCGACCAATAACTTTAAAAAGCGTCATCCAATTTTCCTTGAAACCGGTTTTGACCCAAGCTTCAAACGTAGATGCACCGATCTGACTCCCAAAATCACCGAGGTTTGTCAAGTTCACATAATCGTCTGAACCATCAAATTCCAGAGCATCCTTCACCTGTCCAGCGACAATTTTCGGATTCCCAACTATTGTACCATCGTTTTCACCCCAGACATCTTTGACTGTACCACCAACAACTTGATGCCTGTCAAACGTCCAATAACTCACGAGTCCGTCTGTCACCACCGCCTCAGCATATTCGCTGTAGCAAAACATAGCAACAGTTAACACGGATATAAGGAGATAGACTACCTTTTTCATAACGATCACTCCTTAAATAAGTTGTTTTCATTGTAGTAAAACGATCAAATTTCACTGACTATCATTTTCCTGAATTTGCTGCCCTACAAAATCAACATGAACACCCTTTTTTAGAAACACAGTCCACCGCTTTGGCGTTTTATCTCCGGCGATTTGGTCAATTTGACCTGTCACACGGATTAGGATCGTCTGTTCCTGTAGTAACATTTTATTGATCTGAACAATCGTCTCATTTTCACGCGGATCTTCAACGAGTCCAGCAACGCTTATAATTCTGTCTTCTGACGCAGGAAGTCCTGTCGATTGGCTCGTAATCTCTATCATACCGTTCGTCCCGAATAAGTCGCTCGGTTCATTCCATTTCAAAACGCGAGTCGCAGTGTATTGCGCAACAGTCGCCCCTATAAGATCATCTTGATATCCTTCAATTGAGATCCAATCACCGTTCTCCAATCCTTGTTCCGCGGGTGTCAAATCCCAATCAATCCGTTTAGCCTCTGGTGGCAGTAATGTTTCCTTCTTTTCTTCTCCTGCTATCGATTCCTGTTCGGGTGGAACTCCCGCTGCTACAGGTTCATCTGTAGGTGCCGTCTCCTGATCCGATGCCACTGTTAGTGCTGATACTTCATTTGCTGAATCGGGGACAGATGCCACTTGTTCGGAACCTTCCACCAATTCCACCTCGTCTGGTGCAAAAATATACAAAAAAGCCGTAATCAAAAAACCCAAGGCAGAGATACCTAACAGAACAAAAAACGTAAACTTAAATACCGTTCTCATAAAGCCTCTCCTTCCGTTCAGATTTATTACCTACTCCGTCCGCAACCTCGGATCCAAGGCATCACGGACAGCGTCGCCGAACAGATTCGCAGGCAGCACCAACCCAAACATAAAAGTAAACGCTGCAGCGAGGTTCCACCATACAATCGGATCGCGCGCAAGTTCCAAACGCGCCGTGTTAATCATGTTCCCCCAACTCCCGGTCGTCGGGTCAACACCGATCTGGAGGTAGCTCAGCAACGCCTCCGTCAACACCAATCCACTAAATCGTAGGATAGCAGTGATTAGGACGATATGCATGAGATTCGGAATGATATGCTTCAGAATAATGAGTCCACGTCGTACACCGAAGGCTTCAGCGGCTTGGATGTACTCCAACTCTCGGAGTTTCAAGGTTTCGCCACGCAAGATACGGCACAACCCCGTCCAACTACTGATCCCCATGATGAGACAAAGATTGAATAACCCCTGTCCAAAAAGGAGCATGAAGGCGACGATGAGGAGGATACTCGGAATCGAAGCAAGCGTGGCATAGATGTATTGAACGGCATCGTCTACCCAACCACCGAAGTAACCGGCGATCACACCAAAAAGCATCGCAAACGGCACAGCAATCAGAGTGGTGAATCCGCCAATAATGAGACCCGTACGGACCCCCTTCAAAGCACGATAAAAGACATCGCTGCCGACCTTGTCAGTACCTAAAAGATGTGTACGCGGATGTTCAAGCGGTGGATAGTCCCGAACCGTTCGACCATCATCGGTCTGAACGTTGGTCTTCGCATATAGGTGCGTTGCTAAAGGCGCGGAATAAGTTTTCTCGGTACGTTCGCGAAGGGGCGTGCAAAGCCTGTCAAGCAGACTCATACTGCGCGGTTTATAAACGACGGTACCCTTTTCGTTGCGCGTAAGCACTTGATCCGGCTGACGTATCAACGGATCGCGCCATTGGATACTATCCAATACACCGATAAGGAGATACCCCAAGAGGATAAACAGACAAACCATGGCGAGACGGTTCCCGCGTATCTGTCTCGCGGCATTCCGCCAATGCTCTTGCCGCGAGGCGTATCGGAGGAGCCACCCCGCAGCAACAAGGCATACGATAATAATGATATTCTGATATGCATCGGAATGCCAGACCCAACCCAATCGGTCACCGATCCCGATACCTTCAGTATCTACTCCCAGTAAAAAAATAGGCATTTGATAGTTATCGGTTGTCAGTTGTCAGTAAAGAAGTGGTTTCCAGTGTCCAGTGTCCAGTTGCCAGAAAGGACACATCTGGTAACTGGTAACTGGTAACTGGTAACTGGTAACTATTTATTCCTGATACACGGCTTCACGCGTGTGAAATCCGTCTTTAATGACAACTTCATCAAGGTTCGCTTTGTCAACTTGGATAGGTGTAAGCAAGATGGACGGCACGTCGATTTTACCGTTATTTACAGTCTGCGTGGCTTCAGCAATCGTCTCACCCTTTGCGAGTGCGACAGCCGCTTGCGCCGCTTTCGTGGCAATGAGGTGAATCGGTTTGTAGACCGTCATCGTTTGCGTGCCTTTAACAATCCGTTGACACGCCGCAAGTTCGGCATCCTGCCCTGAAACGATCACACTCCCCGCCAAGTTCTGTCCTTCAAGTGCTTGGATAACGCCACCAGCAGTGCCATCGTTAGAGGCGACTACAGCATCTACCTTGTTGTTCGTCTGTGTCAACACCTGTTCCGCTTTTTTCAATGCATCACGCGGATCCCAATTGACTGCCCAATGTTGTCCATCTGCTACCAGTTGGATGTCGCCACTGTCAATCGAGGGTTGCAAAGCTCGCAGCTGCCCTTGTCGAAGAAGTTGTGCATTATTATCCGTTGGCGCGCCGCCGAGCAGGAAGTAATCCCCTTTCGGTTTTTGACGCAGCAGGTATTCGGCTTGCAGATATCCGACCTGTTCGTTGTCGAAGGAGATATACAGGTCGGGTGAACTCTCGCGAATCAACCTGTCATAAGCGACCACTTTGATCCCTTCTGCGTGTGCGGCTTGAACGATTTGGGCAGCAGCGACGCTATCCTTCGGGATAACAACGAGAACATCCACGCCTTGTGTGATCATATTCTCTGCCTGTTCATTTTGGCGCCGCTCATCGCCATCAGCAGATTGAACGATAACTTCGGCACCCAGCTTTTCTGCCTCAGCTGTGAAAATATCGCGATCCTTCTGCCATCGTTCTACACGCAACGAATCCATGGACAGACCGATTTTAATCTTCTGAGCAGCAGTATCGGCCGCCTTTTCACTCTTCTTCGGCGCGCTCGGATCCGCGCACCCGAATAACATGAGGAGACACGCTATCAAAATGGAGAAAACAGGGATTAATTTCAGATAAACCTTGCTTTTAAATGTCGAGTGGTCATTCATATAACACTCCTTTCAAGATTTACTCTTGTTTTTCAGGGGCATCCGTTTCAGAAGTCAGGGGTTCGGGAACAATTTCTCTAACAACATCACCCTTTTTCAGAGGTTCCATTATTTCAACGACGCGGAAGACAGAAACCTTATCCGTCTGGATCTCCGAAACCGCCAAGGTCCCGATCTTTTTCGGCACGTAAGTCAGAATTTCGCCTGTATCTATATCTCGCACCGGCTCGCCCTTGGTAAAGACCGAAAATTCCTGATTAATAGCTATACCCGTGTTGGAACCGATGTTGACGTAGATTATATCTGGGTCAACATACAGGACCTTCCCTTTGATAGGACCGTCCATTGCCGTTGAAGGCGTTTTCTTCCCTTTTTCGGCGGTCGCGAGTTGCGATTCCCAGGGCGTAATGAAGTTCGGTCCAACGTTATCGCGAAGTGCCAGAACAGCTTTGACCAACGTTTCATTCGTTACTACGCCGAAAAGCGTTCCGTCGTATTCAGCACTCGCAAATTGGATTTCATTGAGTTCTGTTGGCTTGACGATCGGACGCGGATTTCTGCGCTGCTTGTCCGACATCTGACCAAGTGTAACGTTCGTCCCTTCTTCTGTTACACTCGCTTCAAGGGAGGCGAATTTTGTACCAGCATAAGAGTGGTCACGCGTAGTTGCAAGTCGAGGTTCCCCCACGAGATCGCCGGACGCGTTGTAAAATTTCATATCCAGTTTGATTGTAACACGGTGCAGCGATCCACGCAAGATCACAGGCGCCGTGTAACTCGCAGTACCTTGTAACTCTCTCCGTCCACCTTCCCGCAAGGTCCGAGAAGCGTTGGTCCGCAGCCGTTCCTGATTAAACTTTCGGATATTGCCTAATACAATCACATCAGCATCAAGATGCTTCGCAAGCATCGCCCGCTGCTCTTTGTTTAATTTTTTCATGTCATGTCGCGAGAGCGTCATCAGTGCCATCGCATCTAAAAGTTCGTCTTTGGAAACCGGTTCATACACGTTCGTTTCCACTAACTTCCGGTTGAGGATTTTGGCGAATCCTGACTCCAGATCCCATCGTTTTTTTGTGCCGAAAATATTACCGATAAAACTGGGTATGCAACCACATCCCGTCGGAGAATCAAAGCGACTGTTGTCCTCAAAATAGAGCACCGCAACCCGTTTTTTTGGTGTTGCTTCGCTAACGGCAGCAGTGCCAATCATAAAACCTAAACTCAATCCTACCAGCAATAGATATGAGAAGAAGCGTTTCACTGTGTTTTTGCCTGTTCTTAAAAACCTATGTTTTTCTGAAGAAACCCATAGAATTCTTAAAGGGTCCTTAATCCCCTGTTACGACACCCGTCAGTGTCTTAGCCTGCCCATACCCAACGCAACCTGCTACGTGGCAGAAGGTATAAGCGACTTGCTTGCACCAAGGGTCGCGGTGCAAGGACGAACCGTCAAAGCACGCGCGACATTTTTGATAAATATCCCACGTGCGCCGTTCAAATCCCTATCCATCTGATGACCTTCCGATGACTTGATAACCTTTGAACCCCCAAGGTTCGTGATAATTTCGCCAGTCCAAGACACCGTTTTGGAAGTATACGCTTCACAAGCATCTATCACTTCAACACCATATTCTTTGGCTTTCTGTTTCAAGAAAACTTTGAAACGATAATGTGAGAGCGTTAGCATCTGTCTAACAGACTTCTTACGCAACTTTCGCGCACCACGTTTCATCATCTGTTTTGTTTCAAAAGTCGGTAATAAAATGATGTCAAAGTTGCTTACAAGAAAGTGTGCTATTTTCTTATGAAGTTCATCTATAAGATTACGGATTTTTACCTTTATTCTATTCGCTGCTTTACGCAAAGTACGCCGTAGCGGGCGTTTCGCTTGCGTCGCACGTGATAAGAGATTATCGCAATGTTGGCAAAGTCTCTGTATCCGATTGATACATTGACTTCCTAACCATCCAAAACTCTCTTCGGAAAAAAATGTCATAAAATCACGAACACCGGGGTCAAGGGCTACTATTTTATCGCTTGGTTCTCGCGTCTTTTTCTTCTCAACGTAAGACACACACAGAAAATATCTTCCGTTTTCCATTATCAGTTGAGAATCCTTGACTTCCGCATCCGTATCACGTTCTGACACCTTGCCAGTGCCTTGCGGTTTGGCTGGCAACGGTTCTGACATCTTCATTTGTCCCAAAAATCGCACATAGAAACCGTTTTTCTTCAGGGAATCGGCACGAAGATAGAGCGTCTGTCGGGGGTGCTTTCTTGACCGAAACTTAACATTTTGACGCTCGCCTGTGGCACTTGCCTTTATCTTCGCATTGCTAACCGCCTGACACGCATCCATCACCGCACCCACTTTGATCTGACGCGGTGTTTCTACATGCCATTCGGGAAGGTGGTCAAAAACAATCGGAACAAGTCCTTTGAAGTTCTTGGGTGTCTCTTTCGCATCTAAGGCAGATACAGATTCATTGTAGACATACCGTGAAGTGCCAAACCACCTATGAAGAATCGCTTTCTGTTTTGCCGTGGGAAAGATTTCTATCTTCTTTGATTTGGTCACGGTATCGCCGGAGTCCGGACATTCTCCAGGAAAAGACATGCAGAATTGAGAGGAGATCGGCAGTAAGTTCTTCCTCTGGGGAACCGAAAACAGTTTCGTCAAGAACCACGACTTCGCCACCGTTTTGTTCGACCAAGAACTGTATGACTTCGCCGCCGAATCGGGCGAGTCGATCTCGATGGGCAACAACAAGGCGGAGTTTATCACCTCGCAAGATGCGTTCCAGTAAGGTTCTAAGTCCTTTCCGTTTGAAGTTGATACCACTGCCATAGTCTTGGATGATTTCTGCGTCCGGGTAGTGTTTTTGCAAGTAGGCGACTTGGGATGTAAGATCGTCTCCTTGTCCTTTTCCACTAACCCTGCAATATCCAATGGTAGTAATATCTGTTCCGGTTTGCTCATCAAGATACCCTTGCACATCATAACGTCTTTGTCCACCCGGCGTTCGGATAGTAGAGATTGTGCCATTCGCTGCTAACCGTCGGAGCCTGTCTATCGAAATACCGAGAATCTCCGATGTTTCTCGTGGTGTTTTATAGTGTTTCATACGATAATTAGGCCACAAAAACACAGAAAAAATAAGAAAAACATAGAAAAATAACTATTTAGGAACTACTCCTTTTCGTCTACTCATCTTTCACGGTTATAGTTTAGCAATTGTATCAACATTTATCAAGAAAATTTAACTGCAAAGTAGTAGGCACGCGCCGCGTGCCGTAACACCTGAAAACTTATTTCTCTACAAAAGACTTGAAATGTCCAAAAACATTTGGTATCATTTCTATGGGTTAATGCGTACCACTTACAAGCCAAAACTGGCTATATAAAATACAAACGAAAAAGGAAGTTCTATGTTTACAATGAACAAATCTATGTATCGCAATTTACGACATAATATAACGACTTGTGCTAATTAATGTTGTGAGCATAGATATTTCCTTATGCGAGAACGAGATCTTTGAGTTTCATCAAGGGGCGTCCGAGGCATTGATTGACGAAAACACCGAGCAGACAACTGCCGAGTTTATTGCTCATCCGCGTCAGCAACCCCCAATGCTTCAACGCACGCACACGAGAAATATGAAACTGCTCTGTTAGCTGACCGATCGTCGTCTCAATGCGACGGCGCATCCGCACCTGAAGTTTGCGAAAACTCTCAGGATACTGTTGCTTTTGATTGCTTCTCAGTGTTGGTAATAAAACCGTGTCTTCGGTTTCCATGAGTTCTGCCTGAAGGGGTTGAGAAATATACCCTTTATCGCCAAGAAGAATCCGATATTCACCGCGTTCGACAAGACAGAGCAGCACATCTCGGTCATCTCTATCGGCTGAAGCAATGGCGAAGTCAACAGGAATACCTGCAGCCGTGGTTATCAGTGTGCCACGAAAACCGAAAAATGTGCCGAGGCTTTTCGTCGCACAGTGTCCATAAGTCGCGAAGGTGCCGGTGGCATCTGCCCATTTGAAATCAGACTTTGAAGCCTTGGCACGTTTGAAATCACAGACCGG
>PYIY01000170.1 GCA_003635195.1 Candidatus Poribacteria bacterium
TCAGCAGCAATGGAGCAATCGGATTGATAATCTTGCCATCACGCGATGTGATCAGGTCTGGGTCGGTGATATTACCTACGTCCGTTTGAAAGGACATTTCGTCTACGTCGCGGTGCTCATGGATGTCTTCACTCGCATGATAAGAGGGTGGCAGGTCAGTCGGCACCTGAACCAACCCCTGACGTTGAAGCCTTTAGAACAAGCACTGCGTCAGAGCGTCCCAGAGATCCATCATTCCGATCAAGGCGTGCAGTATCTGTCTAATACTTACATCAAGACCTTGATATGTCATGGGATAGAGGTCTCTTTAGCCCGTAGAGGGTGTCCTTGGGAGAACGGGTATGCCGAAAGACTCATCCGAACGCTCAAGGAAGAGGAAGTCCACCTCAATGACTATGAGAATATCTCAGAAGTTGAATCACGTATCGGTTATTTTATTCAACAGGTGTATAACCAGAAACGCCCGCATTCGGCGTTAGGGTATTTAACACCCGTCGAATTTGAGCAAAAAAACTTGTCTTAACTTTACGGAATTGCGGCCCTAATTAGCGTTGGCACTACAAAAAGTTAACTAACACAAGTCGTTAAAGTTATAAGTTATAAGTTATAAGTTTTTAGTTAAGAAGCTTATGATTGTTCAATATTTTTGGGTAACGGTTGGGATTTCAATTGCAGAATCGTTCAGTTTTCGGTTTTTTAGTCCAATTTTGCGGCGTACGCGAAGAAATCCGCAGAAATACGCAGAAACACCCAAGCAAAGACACCAAGCAAAAAACCCAAGCAAAAAACCCATAAGCGACCTGCATTACAACCGCACCGGGGTTGGTTAGAAGATTACCCAATTTATTTGTTAAACCTCATACGAAAAACCTTTTAGTTAGCAGTTAAAGAGGTTTTCTGTGGAAACCTTCACAGGGAACAGAATTGTTCCAAGAACCCTCTTAACTTATAACCTATAACTTATAACTTATAACCAACAAAAGGATTTTTATGGCAACCAATCAAGATCTACCGACAATTCCGAGACGACGATTGGGAAGAACGGAATTGAGCATCCCTGTGGTTCCGTTCGGCACGCAGGGTTTCGGAAACAATTTCGGCTTCGTTTCTGATGAAGAGGCTATCGCACTCATCAAACACGCAATCTCCATCGGTGTGAACCATTTCGATTGCGCACGTTGTTATGGGGATTCCTTGCGGAAACTCGGTCTGGCGATGAAGGAGATCCCGCGCGAGGATGTCATCATTACCGCTCGGCTCTGCTGCCACTCCGCCGCAGAGTGGGGTGGCTACGGACAAGGCAGACCCAATTACTCCGCCGAACGCACCATCGCTGACCTCGAAGACCAACTCCAAATTCTCAACGTAGACTACCTCGACGGGATGCTCATCCACGACCCTGTCGAAATCGATCCGACGCTCGAAAAAGGTGGCACGCTTGACGGCTTGCTTCAGTGCAAAGCCCGCGGACTCGTGAACTACGTCGGCTACGGGATGCGTCAGCACGATTTCCATCTCAAGGCGATGGCGACAGGCGATGTCGATCTCATCTTGTGCTTCAACGACTATAACCTCATCCGCCAGACCGCCGCTGACGAGGTTTTGCCCGCCGCTGCTGAAGCTGACATCGGTGTAATGAACGGTTGGTCGATCCTACGCGGTATTCTCACAGGTGTCGATATTGATGCAGAAATTGAACGTGGACGCTGGAAAAAAGAAGGGGATGTTGCAGAAGCATACCCAATTTGGGAATGGTGCGTTGAAGAAGGCATAAGTTTGCTTCAACTCGCACTCCAGTTCTGTCTGAAAGAAGAGCGGATTCAAGGCAACAACATCGGGAGCCTCAATGTCGAGCAGCTTGAGGCAAACGTCCGTGCCGCCAGCACCCCGCTCCCCGATGAAGTCTGGGAAAAATACGAAGCAAAGTTTGGATAATTAGTTGTCAGTTATCGGTTATCAGTTGTCAGAGGGAATAATTATCAATGTTAGAAAATTATGAAAGTTTTAAAGTGTTCTAAAGTGTGCGAAAATTTCAAAGTGTTCTAAAGTTATGAAACGCCAAGAGACTTCTTTCAACTTTAGCTCACTTTACAGACTTTAGCTACACTTTACGAGACTTTACTGGACTTTACGAACCTCTTTAACTGACAACTGGTAACTGGCAACTGGCAACTGACAACTATAATTCCTCCAAAAACTTATGCGTCGCACGCGGGAGCGGATAATCGCGCAGTGCCGCCACCGCAACCCATTTCGCATCCCGCGGTCCATTCAACACGACATCACCCGCCTGATAATCGCACCGGAAAACATCTACCACGATCTTAAAATGCGTGAACGCATGTCTCACACGCGTCAGATACCGGACGTTCGTGACAGAGAGATTGACGACCTCAGCGATCCTGCGGACACACGCTACATCAGCGGTTTCACCTTCGGCAATCTCACCGCCCGGAAACTCCCAGAGTCCACCGAGCAGCCCGTCGAGCTGCCGTTGTGTAATCAGGACCTCGCCTGCGCTATTATAGATAACCCCAACAGCGAGATGGTGTTCCGGCGTAGGTTTCGACGCACGTCGCTTCGGAAACTCGTCCTGACGCATCGTGTGGAACGCCTCACAAAACGGGTTCACTGGACACACAAGACACGTCGGCGACTGCGGACGACAGACCATTGCCCCCAACTCCATCACTGCCTGATTGAAGAGTCCCGGTGCGTTCCGATCCAAAAGTGCGTCCGCTTTCTGTTGAAACAGTTTCGCCGATTTCGCATCGTTGATGGGTGCGTCCATCAGAAACAGACGCGCCAGCACGCGTTTGATGTTCCCGTCTACCGCCGCGTATGGCGCGTTAAAGGCGATACTCTGCACCGCCGCTGCACTGTAATCCCCGACACCCGGCAACTTCCGAAAGGTGGCATAATCGCGCGGTACCTCTCCGCCGAGTTCATTCACGATAACCTGTGCCGCTTTGTGGAGGTTCCGTGCCCTCGCGTAATACCCCAATCCTTCCCAGACTTTCAGGACATCTTGGAGCGGCGCAGCTGCCAAGTCCCGCACACTCGGAAACCGTGCGATGAATTTCTCATAGTAGTCCACGACCTTCTTGACTTGCGTCTGCTGGAGCATTACCTCCGAAACCCAGATACGATAGGGGTCGTCTGTGTTACGCCACGGCATATCGCGCTGGTAATCCTTGAACCACATCAACAACGCATCCCGAAAGTCTTGAGAGTGCTCTACTAAAGGTTCTTTGTGCATACTAATTACGTGAGCTCGGTTTAAGAATTTTGAGTCAGGAAACAGACTGCAAGTCCCCCTGATAAGGGGGATTTAGGGGGTTTTCTTCGCAGCACAAACCACCAAACTTAGAGGTCTACTGCAATCCGAAAACTGACGTTATGAAGTCCACGGATCGGCTCATACGCCGCGCGGTTCGCACACCGCGCCGCGAACTCACCACGCGCAATCCACGAACCACCGCGAATCACCTTCCGACGACCTTCGCTTGCACCCAACGGATTCTCGTCAGACGAGTATTTATACGCCTCCATGTGAAACCAGTCGAAACACCAATCGTAAGCGTTCCCCGCCATATCGTAGCACCCGTAAGGACTCACACCCGACGGATAACTCCCGATAGGCATCAGTCGCTTGTTCCCCGATTCCGATGTATTCGCCCGACTCGCATCCCATCCATCGCCCCAAGGATACTCACGCGCATCCGTACCGCGCGCCGCCTTCTCCCACTCCGCCTCCGACGGCAACCGATACGCCACATCTTCAAGCGCGCCGAGCCATTCCAAAAAATGCGTCGCATCGTACCAACTCACCCCGACGACCGGAAAATCGGGCGCGTTGAAGCGTTCATCGCTCCAGAACTCCGGTGGTGCGTATCCCGTTGCCTCTATAAATTGTGCGTACTGTGCATTCGTGACCTGATACGTACCGATGGCGTAAGCATCCAGTTGGACACTCCGTTGCGGTTCTTCTGGATCCGTCTTCCGCAATCCAGTCGGAATCGTCCCCATCGTAAACGCCCCAGCAGGGATCTGGATTAAAGGATAGTCAAATGTCTTAATATGCATGGTAGGTATATCTATTCTCTGGTACAGACTTGCAATAACGCTGATAGTATAGCACATCACCAGCCTCTGTTTCAATTGCTTCTGTAGGAGCGAGTGTTTTTCCGGATTTCCTTGCTCGCGATACATCATCCTTATTCTTGCCTTCTTCGTGGTGTAAAATTTCACAGTTTTCATAGCAAATCCGAAGTGCTATGAATTTTATGAATTGCCGTGAATCCAAGCTGCTATTGGGTTTTTTGTAGTTTTCGTAGCGGACTTGTTAAAGGCTGCTATGAAATTTGCTATGAAATTTTATATGGCTGTCAGCCATCAGCCGTCGGCTTTCATATAGGGAGGGTTTCCAAATTCCAATACACCGCGATCGGTGGACTCTCCGAATAACAATTGCTTCGACTGTGTGTGACGTTAATGTGACGTTTAAACGTCACATGTGACGTGCAGAAGCTATGTGTGACGTGGGAATGTGACGTAATTTCGCGTTTTTTTTGATAATTTACTGATTTTTGCCGTCAATCCAGTCACCATGCGGGTTTGTGGGCATTTTCTGTGTGATTTCTCGTTAGAGAAAATAATGTCATGGTTGGTTATCAGTTTGCCTCGCAGTGAGCGTAAACGTCGCGACCGGAAAGTGGCTCCTACAAGAAGGCGCAAAGATCTCTGGACCGGCGCGCGAAGTCTCCAGTGAATATAGTGTGTCAGTGCATCCCAAGTGAGATGCACTGAACAGTGTGGAATGCAAAGCCTAATGACGACTTTACGAATTCCCATTTTACCGACTGGGAATGCAGCCTTTCGTGAAGCACGTTCGGGTTGAAAAACCCCTCTGCCACTATACGATTCCGAGCTCCTGCGGCATCTCGGAACCATCCACGACTCAATGAGATTTTAAACAGCCTTTTTAACGTGGGATTCAAATCCGTCGGGTCGCTGTGATGCTGTTACGTCAAGCGACCCACCCACGACTCTTTGAGATTTTGACGGTGACCTTTTACAGACTACTGGAAAATCAACAGGTTGCCGGGGGCGATACCCTTTTTTAAGAATAAATATCATACGACCGATTTTTCTGACGGGATACATAGGGCAGAAACTGTTCGTTGATGCGATATGTATGTTGATACGTATTCATAAAATGGTATGAGAACCTCGTTCCAGCGCAGGCAGATATGTGAACACTGCTCACTGAAAGAACCCCTGTTTTCCATTTTCCTGTAACTAATTGGAGTACCAGCTGATGCCGTCAGTGTCAGCTTGACCCTCTGTAACTCGTGTGAGATTTTAGACGACATTTCTTATGGGATGGTATCTTATTGGTGGGTTTGTGTTGATGCCGACAGCAACTCCCACTCCCACGACCGTGTAGGAATTTACGCGACGCTCCTCCGTGTTGGTTTTGTTCTCCGTTGGGTGCCGCGAGTCCCCCGGAGACTGCCCACGGACTCATATTTCGAGAT
>PYIY01000171.1 GCA_003635195.1 Candidatus Poribacteria bacterium
TTCCTCGCAGTCAGCGGTTTCTCAAAGAGAAAAGTCGTCTTACGTCTGCTCCACTTTAGGCAGCCAAGCCTGCCCGTTTAATATTCATAGCAGCGTTTACGTCTCTATCGTGGTGAGAACCACATTCGGGACATGTCCACTGCCTATCTGAAAGAGAGAGTTCTTGATTATGGTATCCACAATCACTGCAAGGTTTTGTCGTTGCTGTCCATTGACTGATTTTCTCAAGCCTTTTACCATGTTTTTCACACTTCTGCTCCAATATCTGAAGAAACTGGTAGAAGGCGTGGTCAGAGACTTTGCGTCCCCACAAGCGTTTCATGCCGTCAAGGTTCAGGGTTTCAAAGTAGAGTGTATCAAACTCTCTGCAAAGTTCGTTAGCGAGTTTCCACTGCCAATCTGCTCTTTGGCGGGCAACTTTTCTGTGTTGTCTTGCCAAAGCACGACAGGCACGATACCAATTATTAGAACCTTTGACTTTACGACTCAGGGATTTACTGAGAGAACGCAACGTGTTGAGTGATTCTTTGAAAAACTCAGGGGATTCTATCTTGTGTCCCTCGTCGCTTGTCAGGAATGTTTTGTTTCCATAATCAAACCCTGCGCTCTTACCCGTCTTGGGTTTGGGTTCGGAATCCTCAACATTCTCGCACGAAAAGCAGATCCAATAGTCGCCGCACTTATCGCGTTTGATTGTGATCGTCTTGATTGTCCCTTTGATCTCGCGGTGTTTGTGAAAGGAAAACCATGTGTCTATACAGTTGATTTTGATACGATTGTCTTTGAGTTCATATCCTGCTTGT
The DNA here is from genome assembly GCA_003635195.1 of Candidatus Poribacteria bacterium. Lineage (GTDB taxonomy): Bacteria > Poribacteria > WGA-4E > WGA-4E > WGA-3G > WGA-3G. Next base: position 804 of record PYIY01000171.1, read on the forward strand.
GTAAACGTCATAGAACTATATTTATGACGCGGTTTGATTTTCGGTCTACCGACTTTACGCCTCGTCAACCCTGCTTTGCGGTCTTTGATATTCTCAAAAAAAGCGTCCTGTGCTTTGCCATAACGCAACACAACGTCTTGCACAACTTGACTCGGAAGGTCTTTCCAATGCGGTTTTGTTCGCTTTTTGAGGTTCGCAATATGTGCATTGATGCGATACGCAGACAGGTTTTTGCCGAACATGCGGTAATATCTACGAGAAAGCAGCATAATATGGATATGGATGTCCCACATATCATCAAGCATATTGCCAATCTTGATAGTGTTAGATTGATTTTGAAGTTTGAACTTGTGTGCTTTTCTCATGGTATTATCAGGTATCAGGTGTTTATCTCCTACAGAGTGGGAAGCGGACACGCAACTTTGCAGTCACGCTCTGTATGTCCGCCAACCTGATACTATCATTATACAACATTTTCAGTGAATTGTCAAAGTTATTTTTATATCACGCCCTTCGCCGTCTACATCCCGCGAGAAGAAACACCCAAGCAAAAACACTAAAGCATGGGGATTTGACGGGGGAGTGTTAAATCCTTCGTTTAAGGAGTTTAAATGGGTTATTATGTTACCATTTGTTCTTAAAATCGCAGACCGGCCCGTGGA
>PYIY01000172.1 GCA_003635195.1 Candidatus Poribacteria bacterium
GGAACATGGCGAAGGCAATACGTCGCTGATGCACGAGAAAACGTTTCTTACCTTTCTTGACCGGTTAGCTGGCATTAAACCCGAAGATATTGAAAAACGGGCAATGTGGCCCGAAGTTCGCGCCTTCAATACAGTGCTTGTCGGTGCTTGTGTGATGGATGAATACTTGATTGGTGCAGGTGTCATGGGGATCATTGAGCGGATGTTCTCTGACATCGCGAGTTGGCTCGGCGAAGCAGTTGTGCGTCATGACTGGATCTCTGCGGAGAAACTGATTCACTATAATCTCCATGAAGACCTTGATATTAAACATGCGGACGATTTTTTTGATGTACTTCGTCCGGCATGGGATACCGATATCGAAAATAGATACTATATTGAGCAGGGATTGCGTCTCGGTGCGTGCGTCTTCAATTCGCTTTATGAAGGACTTTACAAGGCGCGAAAGCGGCGCATCTATCGCGAGGTACGCGGACCCCATACACGGGCATCGTAGCAGCATTGAGGTATCCGATGCGGATCAACCGTTCTTTGAATATCCGAGAATTACACTGTGAGGAGTGGAAAGTTTTCCAATCCCGGATCGCGGACTTAGAAAAAGGGACGAGTTATCCGTTGGGTGAAGACCGATTTGAGATTGACCACGGTGCGGATTATTTTGCGTTCTTCACGCGTCTGGGTCAGCTCCGCTACTATGTTGCGCTCGATGGAGAGCGGGTGGTAGCGGTAGCCGCTGCGATCTTGCGTCGTGTGCCGCCAGCGAACCGTGAAAAGCCAAAAACGGTATGGTATCTGTGTGACTTGAAAGTGCACCCCGAATACCGCGGACGATACCTGCCAGTGTCAATATTCGTCCACGCTTTTCCAAAACTTTATCCGCGCTGTCCTCGTGGGTATGCTATCTCCATGGATGCGGACAGCGAACGTCCAAACCGCGTTGCACTGATGCTAAAACGTTTTCCGCTCGCACCAATGTCAATCGCAGCAAGGTTAGGGATCATTTCTTTGGATGCTAAGCAGATGCAAGAAGTCGCGCCGGTCTTGCGAGAGCATTTTGGATGTGTCTCTTATTTGTCGTTGATAGGAAAAAAAGACATCATTTTACAAAGTACTGGTGCCCCGATGCCACTGTTGCACGTTCAGTTCGGTCCGTGTGCGGAGCGGGGGTTCACCGAACCGCTTGAGGATTATGTCCACATGTTCTGTGTTTCCATAGATCATCCACTGCTTGAGGTGCTGAGGCATCAAAGGATTTATCCGTCAGCCACAGCTACAGTCGTCCAGCATCGTATGGAAAAGTGGGATTGGGAGTTCATCCTCACCAGCGACATTTAATATCATTTCTAAATGTTTATATCGCATTAACTACGCCGTTTACCCAAGTCCCGGTAGGTTCAGTTTCCTAACCGAACCGGACATAACCGAAAACAGTAGATGCTTTTAATAAGGAATCATCAATCAGAATTGGTATAGCAATGTAATGTCCCGAACTTATATAACCAATTTTTGAATCACACTTAAGTGCGTAGCTCGTAATGAAGCAGGTCGCTTATGGGCGAGTACGCCGCAAAATGGAGAGCGGCTTTGGGAACGGAACGTTAAAGTTCAAATCCATGTTGTTTAACCGCAAGGAAAGTTAAAAAATGGCAAGAAGATCACTCACTGATGGCGAAATGGTTGATGGCAAGAAGCACGGATATTGGATCACCTATTACGCGAATGGCAATAAGCGGAGCGAAGGTGCCTACATTCATGGTGAGAAGGACGGTCCTTGGATCACTTATCACAAAAATGGGAACAAGGCGGGCGAAGCCTCCTTCCGCAATGGAAAATACGAAGGGCCTTGCATAACCTATCATGAAAACGGAAACCTTAGATCCGAGGGGGCTTATCCGAAACACGAGGGTAAATCCTACGATGGCAAAAAGGAGGGACCGTTTTACGGTTATGAAGAGGATGGCGAAACGATGTGGCTAATTGTAACCTACAAGAAAGGCGGTAGTCGCGCGAAACCGGATGAATATCCGCAGGGTGTCTGCGGCGTTTGCGGTGAAGGTAGGCGTTTGGCGTGGGGCAATACTTGTCCAAAGTGTGGTAACGAACTGGAGAGTATTGCACTGTAGATAGTTTTAGGGTATAATCTTGACAATGGAAAATAAGTGGCAAATCTGATCTGAATGCATGATTTGAATAGGAGGTTTAAAACGATGAGAGTTATAAGTGCTTTAATCGCTATGACGGTTCTCTTTATCTCAGGGATATGGGTTCAGGAAAGCATATCGGAAATTGACCCAGAATCTCTGATGGGAATGTGGCATTTTGATCAAGGAAAAGGGGGGACGGTTAAAGATTCCTCTCCGAACGGTAATGATGGGAAAATCGTTGATGCCAAACGGGTCGAAGGAAAGGAAGGTATGGGCATCGAATTTGATGGAAGCAACCATGTCGTCATCCCAGCGAGCAAGACTATGGACGACTTCCTTGACGGGTTTACGTATCTGCTCTGGGTGAAACCGCTTGGCAACCCTTCCGGTCCCCACGTCCGACTCATAGAACGGGATTGGCACAATCCGAATATTCTTATCGGTCCAAACGATTTCTATGGCAGTTTTCTGTTTAACGGTGGGATAGATAACAGCCAAGTCCGGGGCGGGGAATGGGAGATGGAGGAGTGGAATTTTGTCGCCTTAACGCACGACGGTAAGACACTTTCCCTCTATGTCAATGGCGAAGTCGTCGCGGATTTAGACGTGGGCGAACCGACTTTCACCCAGAAACATGATGGCGGTTCGATCTGGTTAACCCGTTGGAAAGGTGGGGCAGGATGGGATTTCAGCGGAGTCCTTGACGAAATCGCGATCTTCAATGCCGCGCTCAGCGAAGATGACCTAACGACCATCATGGAGGACGGACTTGAGAAGGCTCTTGATGTTTCACCGGTTGGTAGATTAACCACGACTTGGGGGAACATCAAACGATAGGTACGATCCCCGAATCGCGACTTATTCATTTATTTCAGGAGCACTAAATTGCAATCGAGCTGGATATTCCGTATTGTTGAACGGATTAAGCATATCAAAGTCCAATCCCCTACAACGCGGATACCCATTGAGCTTTCGGAGGCAGCAGGACATATTGTTGTCCTGCTGACCCTCATCGTTCTCGGTGGCTTGCTTTTCCCATTTGGTAGGTTGATTGGGTCGGCACTTGCTGCCGAGACGCAGATCGCGAAAACGGAAAA
>PYIY01000173.1 GCA_003635195.1 Candidatus Poribacteria bacterium
TTTAACGTGAGTTTGATAAATAGTTGAAAGTTTTTGTGTAAAGAGAACCCTCTTGGTATAATGAGATTATCTACACTCTCTAACCAAAAGGAGTTCTCTGATGAGTATCCTAACACTTTTCTGTAAAATTGACGACTTTTTTCTGCTTTATACGCAATGGCAGGCGACGCATTGTCTACCAGAGACGACGACACCGGAAACACGCGGACGCCCTCGGCAACTGCATCCGAGCGAAGTGATGACGATCCTTATTGCCTTCCATCAAAGCAACTATCGGACGTTCAAACACTTTTACAACAGACATGTTTGTGTCTATTGGCGTGCTGAGTTTCCGCATTTGGTGAGTTATTCTCGGTTCGTTGGACTCAAGAAAGAGGTATTGATGCTTTTGACGCTTTATCTTCATGCTCATTTCGGTGAATGCAGTGGTATCTCCTTCGTGGATTCGACACGTTTGCGGGTTTGCGACAATAAGCGCATTTCATCGCATCGCGTCTTTGCTGAACACGCTGGACGCTCGAAGACTTCAATGGGGTGGTTCTATGGTTTTAAACTTCATCTAATTATCAACGGAAAAGGCGAACTCTTAGGTTTTCAAGTGTCCCCAGGGAATACCGATGACCGTCAACCGCTATGGGAGTTGTCATCCGAAGATCTCTTCGGAAATCTCTATGCGGATAAGGGGTATATCTCCAAAGACCTCCGAGAGTTGCTCAACGCGCAAGGCATCAACTTGATCTATAAAGTCCGTAAGAACATGAACCCCCTTGAGTTATCGGTTTCTGATGAGGTGCTGCTGAAAAAGCGTCTGATCATTGAATCCGTGATCAAGGAACTGAAAACGCAGACGCAAGTCGAACACAGTCGCCATAGGAGTTTCGCTAACTTCCAAGTTAATGTTGTTGCTGCATTGATTGCGTATCAGCTGCTGGAGACCAAACCCTCGGTGAATCTCTCCGAACTTCAAGCGAATAACGATTTACCTGTGCTTTTCTAACTTATAAACTTTTTTCAAACTCACGTTATTTTTAGGTTTTACTATAATCATATCTCTCTTTAACTGATAACTGGTAACTGGTGACTGGTAACTCCTAAAACTGATAACTATTTAGTCCCTCCGTTCAGCGAATAGGTCTTCGACAACAGGAATTGCCTCAGGCATACTAAAGACGATAACGCGATCTGCGGGTTGGATAACAGCCTGTCCTGTTGGAATGATGAGTTTTTCGCGCCGAATAATAGCACAGATAAAGGCATTTTCAGGGAATTTAGTTTTGAAGAAGGCGAGTTCTTTATGGACAATTTTTGCGTTGACCCCAGCAACAATCTCAATGACTTCAGCATCTATTCCGTGGAGCGAGGCGACAGAAACGATGTTTCCACGGCGGATAAGGCGCAGGATATTGCTAACAACAGTGAGATGTCGACTGACGGCGCCATCAAGTCTGGGGATGCGGGCTAATAAAGGAAGGTAACGCGGCTGCTGAACGAGTGCGAGTGCGCGTTGTGCCCCGTTTTCTTTTGCGGTCATACACGCCATAATATCGTTCTCATCGTCACCTGTAACTGAGACAAACCCGTTGACATCATGTACACCTGCTTCTTCAAGCAGCCGAAATTGGAGATAATTACCTTGTAAAACGGTCGTGTGCTTTAGCGTCTGGGAGGCGAGTCGGGCTTTTGCTTGATCTTCCTCAATGAGTTTGACGTTGGTGTCGTTTTCCTCAAGCGCGCGTGCGAGTTCAATGCCTATAGGACTCGCACCGACAATAATAACACGGTCAAGCCGCTGATTGAAAGTGATACCGCTAATACGTAGCAGCTGCTCAACTGCGATTGTGCTGCCGATAACAAAGACATCGTCGCCCTGTTGTAAAGCATCATTCCCTCTCGGGATGATAATGTGCCTATCGCCGTTACTGATTGGGTTTCCGTTATTAGACTGTCCACGGCGGCTAATCGCAGCAAAGCGGGTATCGTTAAGCAGCCCACTTGCATCCAACTCGGCGAGTGATCTGCCGATTAAGGGATTTGACTGTTTGACCCGAAAAGAGACAAGCTGTATTCTGCCTTCCTCAAATTCGACAATCTCTCGTGCTTCAGGTATCTGTAAAAGCCGAACGAATTCAGTGACACAGAGATATTCAGGATTAATCAACAGATCAATACCAAAATCCTTGGGCGTCAGACCACTTTCTGTAGAGAAATAGTCAGGATTCGAGACGCGTGCGATTTTTGTGTTAACGCTGTACCTCTCGGCAATCTGACAAGCGAGCATATTAATTTCATCACTGTTTGTAACAGCGATGAGGAGACCGGCTTCATCAATTCCAGCGGTTTTAAGAAGTCTGGGAGATGCGCCTGAGCCGCGCAAAGTCTGCAAGTCCAACTGTTCGTTAACTCGGCTGCAGGCGGCATCGGATTCATCAATGAGGACGACATCGTTATGTTCAACAGTGAGAAGTTTGGCGGTATGGAATCCTACTTCTCCTGCGCCTATAATTATTGCTTTCATGTTTTTAATAGTTATCAGTTATCAGTTTTATATTCGTCAAGCGGTGGGCAGGCGCACATAAGATTTCTGTCCCCATAGACTTCGTTAATGCGTGCTACAGGGGGCCAGAATTTTGCGTCTCGCACCCATGGCTTCGGAAACGCGGCTTTTTCGCGCGAATATGAATGGCACCAGTCAGATTGTGTAACCATTTCCACCGTGTGCGGTGCGTTTTTCAGGACATTGTCTTGCTGATCGGCGGCCCCTGTTTCAATATCGGCTATCTCTTCACGAATCGAAATGAGCGCGTCACAGAACCGCTCTAACTCGGCTTTTGATTCACTTTCCGTCGGTTCAATCATCAATGCTCCCGGTACGGGCCAAGAGACCGTCGGTGCGTGGAAGCCGTAATCCATTAACCGCTTTGCAACATCCGTTACATCTACGTCAGCGCTCTTTTTGAAACCCCGCAAATCAATGATACATTCGTGTGCGACCAAGCCATTTTTTCCAGTATAAAGCACAGGGTAATGCGGTGCGAGTTTCTTTGCGATATAGTTGGCGTTAAGGATCGCGACTTTTGTGGCTGCTGTAAGTCCGTCCGCGCCCATCATCGCGATATATGCCCAAGAGATCGGTAGGATCCCAGGACTTCCCCACGGTGCGGCAGAAACAGCCCCAATCCCAGTACTCCCGCCGACGGTGACGATTGGATGTGTCGGTAAGAAATCTGTGAGATGTGCCTTGACACCAATCGGCCCCATGCCCGGTCCACCACCACCGTGAGGGATACAGAAAGTTTTGTGGAGATTTAGATGGCAAACATCTGCCCCGATATCCGCTGGTTGTGCGATACCAACGAGCGCGTTCAGATTGGCACCATCCATATAGACTTGTCCACCGGATTGATGGACAATATCGCAAATCTCGCGAATTTTCTCTTCAAAGACACCGTGTGTTGAGGGATACGTAATCATCGCAGCGGCGAGATTGTCCTGATGTGTGTCTGCCTTTTCCTGAAGATCCTCAAGATCAATATTCCCGTCCATATCACATGCGACGACGACGACTTTCATCCCTGCCATGACTGCACTCGCCGGATTTGTGCCGTGGGCTGATGTCGGAATTAAACAGACATCGCGACGCGATTCACCACGACTCTGGTGGTATTCACGGATGACTAACAGCCCTGCATATTCGCCTTGCGAACCGGCATTCGGTTGCAATGAGATACCACTATAACCGGTTATTCCAGCTAACCACGTTTCCAATTGCGAAAATAGATGTTGATAGCCCTCCGCCTGTTCTTTAGGAACGAACGGATGTAACTCACAGAACTCGCGCCATGTTACCGGTATCATCTCTGCCGTGGCGTTGAGCTTCATCGTACAGGAACCGAGCGGTATCATCGCGTTTACAAGGGAGAGATCTTTCGTTTGGAGCCTGCGAATATAGCGGAGCATCTCAGTTTCAGAGTGGTAACTATTGAAAACAGGGTGCGTTAGATAGGGCGTTTCACGCTGGAGCCCTACACGGATGAAAGCGGAAGACTGGAAGGGCGGAAGATTGGAAGTGTGGTTTGTGCCTTCGCTTCTGTTTTCCGCGAAAATCTGCTGGAGTTCTTCAACATCCGCGGATGTCGTTGTTTCATCTAAAGAGATGCCGATGTGTGTTGAATCAATTTCTCGAAGGTTTATCTGTCTCGCGCGTGCAGAAGCGAGCAATTCTTCTGTTGCTGCCGGTGGGGTGGTAACAGAGAGCGTATCAAAACAAGGGGATTCTCCGGTGTCATATCCGAGTTTTTCAAGTCCTGTTCGTAGTGTGCAGGTGTGCGCGTGTACACGCTCTGCAATCCGCTTGAGCCCGTCGGGTCCGTGATAGACTGCGTACATCCCCGCCATGACAGCGAGCAGTACTTGTGCGGTGCAGATATTGCTTGTCGCCTTTTCACGGCGGATGTGTTGTTCCCGCGTCTGGAGTGCAAGTCGAATAGCCGGTTTGCCGTTTGCATCGTGGGATACGCCTGCGATCCGTCCGGGGATACTCCGTTTAAGCTCTTCATGTGTGGAAAGAAAAGCTGCGTGGGGTCCGCCATATCCAAGTGGAACGCCAAACCGTTGTGAGTTACCGATAGCGATGTCCGCGCCGAATTCGCCGGGAGGCTTTAATAGCATGAGTGCTAACAAGTCTGTGGCGGTAACAAATAAGCCACCAGCGGCATGCACTTGTTCAGCGAATTGATGGTAATCGTAAATCGTACCATCTGTCGCTGGATATTGCACGATGGCGCCTAAGATCGGTGTGTCAAAGTTGACCTCGCGATGGTCTCCGATTTGTAATTCGATGCCGAGGGGTTCCGCGCGTGTTTGTAGAACAGCGATTGTTTGCGGATGACAGGTTTCTGATACAAAAAATTTTCGACTGATCTTCTGCGGTACATTTGCAAAACACATTCCCATGGCTTCCGCAGCGGCGGTTGCTTCGTCAAGGAGTGAAGCATTCGCAATCGGTAAGCCGGTTAAGTCGATAACCATCGTTTGGAAGTTGAGCAGTGCCTCTAAACGTCCCTGCGAAATCTCAGCCTGATAGGGTGTGTATTGCGTGTACCATCCCGGATCTTCCAAAATGTTACGTTGAATGACCGGTGGAACGAAGCAGTTATAGTAACCCATCCCGATATAGGAACGGAAGACCTTATTTTGTGAGGCGAGTTCTTTTAATACCGTGAGTGCTTCCGGCTCTGAAAGTCCGTTGCCATCGCCATTTAAATCAAAGGTTGACGGCAGTCGAATGTCGGCTGGTACAACGTCATCAATGAAATCTTCCATCGACGCATAACCGAGCGTTGTCAACATCAGTTCGATATCTTCCGAACGTGGACCGATGTGCCGATTTGCGAAAAGTTTATTGTTGATTTCTTTATCAGCCATGCTCCGCCTCAATATGTGCTTGATAACTATCGGCATCGAGAAGTGCGTCAAGTTCGCTTGGATCTGTCATCTGAATCTTTAGAAACCATCCATCATCGTAAGGCGACTCGTTAACCTGTTCCGGGGCATCAAGCAACGATTCGTTGACTTCAATCACTTCACCACTGACGGGTGCGTAGAGATCGAATGCGGCTTTGACAGATTCTATGACCCCGAACTCTGTTTTTTGCGTGAGTTCAGTGCCGACTTCCGGCAATTCGACGTAGACGATATCCTGAATTTCGGATTGGGCATAGTCTGTAATGCCAATCGTAGCGATGTCGTCTTCTTGCTTTACCCATTCATGGCTTTCATTGTATTTTAATTCTTGTGGAATCATTCTATTTTCTCACTTGCCTTGTCTTTTGCTCAAGTGAAACTTGCCTTTCGTAAGTATAATAAAACTTCGTAAACCCTTCGGAGCTCCACTACAGAGAATATCTACTGTGCGGATTCCAATTCCTTTGCCTTTTGAAAGTCGATTTCCGCTGCCTCTTGTTGTCCGAGTGCTTGTTTTGAGTGTCCGCGAAACTGGTAAGCAACAGCATCCTCAGGATCAAGTTTAATCACTTGATTGTAGTCATCAACTGCGCCGGCGTGGTCGCCGAGTTCATGCTTCAATCCTGCACGATTTTTGTACCCGTAAGCATCATCTGGTTTGAGTTCGATAGCACGCGTGAAATCTTCCATCGCGCCGGTGTGATCCCCCTGTTCTCGCTTCGTCCAACCGCGATTGTTATAGGCATAAGTATCCTCAGGTTTGAGTTGGATAGCACGTGTGAAATCTTCGATTGCGCCGGTGTGATCCCCCTGTCTTCGTTTCGCCCAACCGCGACTATTGTATACGTAGTAGGTATAAGAATCGTCAGGCGTAATCGTAGTTGTCGTCAAACCGTGCTCGGTATACGTTTGGTAGGTAAAGGAGCCGTCCTCAAGAAGTTTTTTGAGAGCTTGATCGTAGTCTTCTATCGCACCACTATAGTCACCGAGTTTTTGTTTTATATCGGCGCGATCATCATACGTAAAGAAATCCTGCGGGTGTAATTTGAGAGCCTGACTATAGTCTTCTATTGCTCCGACATCATCTCCAAGTTCAACCTTTGCCTTGCCACGGTTCTTATAGGCTTCGGCATCCTCAGGATTCAGCTTAATAGCTTGATTGTAGTCTTCTATCGCACCAGCATTGTCACCACTTTTGCGTTTCGCATCAGCACTTGCCCTGTAGGCGAATGCATCCTTCGGATTTAGCTGGATAGCTTGATTATAGTCGTCTATCGCACTGGCATGATTACTTAATTTGCGTTTTGCCTCTGCCCGTTCCTTGTATGCCGATGCGTCATCAGGGTTTAATTTGATAACTTGATTGTAGTCGTCTATTGCTGCTTGATAATCTTCAAGTTTCACTTTCGATTTCGCCCTAAATTTATAGATTTTAGCATCATTAGGGGTTAGTTCGATCGCTTGGTTGAAGTCGTTGATTGCCCCTTTAGCGTCCTCATCATAATATTTTTGCTTCCCTTGTTCAAAGTAGACATAGGCGCGGATATCGTTTCGCTTCCACCACTGCATGAAAGATTCCGTTGAAGTGTCACCAGCAAGTAACGCCTTGATTGCGTTTACAGGACTATTGCCAGGGTCATGGCCATAGTGGATTCCGATGACTTCCGCTTTACTATTTAGCACTGGGCTGCCACTGTTTCCCGGGTAAGCTTCAGCTGTCGTCCGAAACCGTTTATCATCTTCTCGTATTTTTTCAATAACGCCTTCCGTGACCTTATATTTTCCGGGGAACCCGACAAGGAAAACGGGTTCGCCGACTTGAAGTATATCACTGTCCCCCAAAGATAGTGGTGTGCCTTCACCGGTTATTTTTAAGATGGCGATGTCGTACGCAATATCATACGCTACAACACCCTCTACTAACCAGACTGTTTCTTTGTGGCTTAATTTTGCAGTCATAAGTCCGGTTACACCGGCGGCAACATGGAAATTTGTTGCAATTTTATCCGGTGCTACAAAGAATCCCGTACCACCGCCTAATCCGAGCTCAGATCCTCTTTTTGAAAACCCAACTAAGCGTACCGTAGATTCTTTTGCCTTATCGGATATTAAATTAGTTTCTGTTGGCTTTTCGGCAATTTCCTGTGCATAAGAAAGTGAGAGAAATGACACCAGCCCCAAAAAGCAGAATAAAAATCTTGTGTAATGGTTCATTTTATTGCCTCAACGGGTTACGGCACGCGGCGCGTATCTACTACTTTCAACTAAACTATTGACGTTGAAGGTTCGCAAGTTGTGTCCGGAGTTTTTCTAATTCTGCTTCAGCATCCTGTCGGCGTTGTGCTTCAGTTGCTGCGAGTTTTTCTGCATCTTGTCGGAGATGCGCTTCTTCTTCGGCGCGTGCTTCTGCCGCCTCTTTCAGATGCGCTTCTTCTTCGGCGCGTGCTTCTGCCGCCTCTTTCAGATGCGCTTCTTCTTCGGCGCGTGCTTCTGCCGCCTCTTTCAGGTGCTGTTCCTCCAGAGATGTTGTAATCGGCGTGCCATCTGGCAAATACGGACGCAATAGTCTAACGTGGGTGTGATGTTGTTCCTCGTAGCGAAAATAGAGATTTAATGCTTCGCTGAACAGACCGCCTTCCGCATCCGGTTCCATCTCAACAATACCACCTGACGGATCCTGCCGCCACCCGCGAAATTCCGCAGGCTTCTTCAGTTCCGGTTGATGTATAAAGTACTCTTGGACACCTATATCATTGAGATACACGCCGACTTTTTCATTCCGATCTTGACGTGCTGTCGCGTCAGAGAGAAACTCAAAGACAGCAACGGGTGCTGTGCCTTCTGCCCACGTATAGAAACTGCGGCGCAAAGGATATTTAGCAACACCAAAGACGATGTGAATATCAGGTGCGACACATTTTGTGATGTCGCCTTCGCTATAGTAGATAAAACTGTCAACAGCGATGTGCACGAGTTCATTGATTGTAAAGTATCGTTTGAATTGCTCGGCGAGTGTGATAATCTGTTCGCCGTGAAAATCGGTTGCAGACATAGGTTCATCATCTTCACACGGATAGCCTTCAATATAGACAGTCGTCTTGCCATTTGCTTTTGGAAAGACTGGCATATACTTTCTCTGCTTGAATTCAAAGTCATTTGTGGTATCCATGGTTTTCTCCGTTTGATCATTGACATTAGATAAAAGGTACAGTTACAATTTTGGCAGGATGCATCCTACCCCGAATTTCTATGTCAATTTTATCATTCTCAGATATTGTTTGTGACGTTACAATAGCAAAACCGATATTGCATTTCAGACTTGGTGATGGTGCGCCGCTTGTCACTTCACCTACCTGTCCACCGTCCTGATAGATCGCATAACCGGCACGCGCCACAGCACGGTCAAGCATCTGAAAACCTATCATCTGCTTCGCAATGCCCTTCTTTTTCTCTCTAAGGAGTGCCTTCTTTCCAATAAATTGGCGATTCTTGGATTTGACGAATTTACCGAGACCGACTTCAAACGGGTTCGTGTCGTCGTTCATGTCCATGCCGTAGAGGCGGAGTCCGGCTTCAAGGCGTAATGTGTCGCGCGCGCCGAGTCCTACCGGTTGTCCTTCTGCCTCTATCACAGCAGGATAGATCGCGTTCCATAATTTTTCCGCATCGTTGGCATCAACATATAACTCAAAGCCGACTTCACCGGTATAACCGGTGCGTGAAATGACGGTAGGGATTCCCGCGACTTCACCGAGTACAAACCGAAAAAACGAAATTTCAGAAACATCGCGTTCAGGAATAAAAGGATTCAAAATATCTATTGCTTTTGGACCTTGTAGGGCGATGAGAGCCGTGTTCTCACTCACGTCCTTCACTTCTGCTCCTGTGTCATTGTGGGTTTCTACCCATGCCAAGTCTTTTTCAATGTTGGCAGCATTGACGACCAGCATATAGTGGTTATCGGTGTGCCGATAAATGAGGAGGTCGTCAACGATTCCGCCTGCTTCATTACAGAATAGGGTATACAACACACGTCCATCTGTTAAACGTCCCGCATCATTCGTGCTAAGTTTCTGCACCAATTCACCTGCCCCCTGTCCACAAACTGCGATTTCTCCCATGTGGGATAGGTCAAATAAACCGACATTTGTTCGGACAGATAGGTGTTCCTTAACAATACTGCTATATTGGAGTGGCATCTCCCAACCACCGAATTCGGTGAATTTGGCATTCAGGGATTTATGGACATGGTATAGAGGCGTTCTTTTCATGTTTTGTTTCAAATACGCAGAAGATTTGGCGTATCTAAAGCCCATAGATACGTGCGAGATTATCTCCAAAGATCAGTGCCTCAGCATCATCGCCGAGTTCCAATCGCTTGAGAGCGTTAATAACTTGAATGGGTCGGTATTCCGGTAAATTAGAACCGAAGACGATCTGCTCAGGTCCGAGTTCATCAACAGCGGTTTTTACTTCAGTTGGAACAACGGTGTCTGGGTCTGTCCCCCAACGGCGATGAAACCGCAAGATCGTGGTACCCAACGAAACATTCTTATTCGCTTTTGCGACAGCGATCCCCGCGTCTAAATCGTCTGGAAATCCCATATGATCCATGATAACAGGTGTCTCTGGCACCCAACTTGCGACCGTGCCAATCCGATTGGGGTGGCAATTGTTCGGTCCAGAGTGAATTGAGACGATAAGTCCATAATCACGTGCAGCTTCAACAACAGGACGCACGATAGGATCATCTACATTGTAATTGTGAACAGCAGGCATCAGTTTAATACCGCGCATTCCCCACGCCTCAGCAGCCAATCTGACCTGCTCAACAGGTTCGGGTTCTGTCGGATGTACAAGTGCGCAACCGAGGGCACGCGGATTATCGCGAATCGCGTCCGCAAGTTCACTATTTTCGGGAAGCGGTTGGGTATTCGGCATGATAACAGCAACATCCATGTCGGCTTCGTCCTCTAATGCCAACAACGCTGTTAAATCGAGTTTGCCGTTTTCATCACGAAATGAATCGTTGAGATAGGCTTCAAAATCGCCTCGCATGAGAGATCTCCTTTTAATGGTTATCAGTACTCAGTTTTCAATTAAGAGGTTATTGGTTTAACGAAGTTATCTTTTAAACTATAACCGTTGACCACTGATAACCCCTTTTCCTCAGTTACAGAGCAGAAGGTTCATTGATAAGCACTGCGCCATCTGTCCTTTTTTCAGGACCTACAGTCCCTTTTATTAAGGCATCAACGGTGTCTCGGTAAAGGCCATAGGCAGATTCTGCTGTAGCAGGGTCTGGAAAACGGATGATGAAAACAATTTGGGCATCCATCCAATTTGTTGAATCACTCTTATTCTGATAGTGTGCGGAGATTCCGAGTGCGGTACCCGTCAACTGCGGGACATTGGTAGGTAATGTGCTGTAGACTTGGCTTAATGTCCAATTGGATCGAAATAACTTGGTGCTTCCATGTATCCTTTTGTTGTTAGGTAGTAGTGCGAGTATTTGTGGCTTTGGCGGTGGATCTTTAATCTGTGCGGCAACGGCTTTCGCGAGTGTAATCATGCCTTCACGAATGCCAGTGGCGAATTCATAGCCTTCAATTTGCACGAAATACTTTCCTTTTGAAAACCGGAGATACCCGCCCGAAAGCATCGCTTTACTGCCAACCCATTCAAATTTCATTCTCGGATAGGTGTGAAAATGGTAAATTCCAAAGGCGTTTTCTGGGGTTCCCATATCGAAAATTTCGAGTAAAATCAAGGGTTTTGAACCGAATCGAGGCGTTTCGTATTCCACCTCTGCCTGCCGTTCAAAGCCATAAGCATAGTAAAGATCCGGCGAAGTCGCTCTATCTCGATAGAGCGTTTTACCTTCATAGGTTGAAGGGGCACGCGATTGGCCCCACCCCAATAAGTCGCCGTCACTTGGCAAGAGGTGTTCAGGTGGAAGGGTTGTCTGTAAAATATTCTCTGTCGCTGAGGATTCTTCAACCTGCGCTGAGGACCCCTCTATGCTCTCAGCCACCTCTAACATCGTCTGCTCTGCCCGTTTTGCTGTAGCACTGTGCCACACACCATAGATATATCTATCTTCGCGCTGAACAATCGTCCAATCGCCTTGTTCTCCATCACATGAAATCAACATCAAGCTGCAGAGTAGATAGATGCAGAGTGAGCAACGATAGAATCTATCAAAAACGTATGTAATTGTGCGTTTCATCCGCGAGAGGGCTCCGATGCTGCATCCTGTTACCATTGTTCGGCAAGTTGGTTGTAAAGATCTTCTACCAGTTCATCTACAATACGTCGCTCGGCTTCTTCACGGGTCTCTGCCGGTTCAGCTCTACCGTCCACAATATAGAAGTCGTGAACTTGGAGATGATTATCAGTTTGCTCAATCATATTGTTGCGGACCCTGTCGAGAAATTCATATTCAATTTGTAGGGTCATGCGCAACATTTCGACTTCGCCTTGGGGGCCATAGCCTTGTTCCCGTATATCAAAATCCTGTATTCGCATTGTAAATTCGGAATCGTTTCCGTCGCGCCACTTCCGATTGAAACGTTGCGTGAGTTTTTCATGAATCACTTCATCGTAGGGACGCTGCGAGGCGTTATCGTAAGCAAAATCCGCATCCAAGATAACAACAGGCGCGATACGGATCGTGTTAATATGCTCAAGATATTCTGATTTGGAAACATACCCGCATCCAGAAATTAAACCGAGGCATATCAATACGGCTAACACGAACATTGATTTAGACATTTTTCTCTCCGAATCTTGTCGGAAAACGATCCGACACGTATTGCTACCGTTCAGCAAGTTGGTTATACAGATCTTCGACCATTTCATCTACAATGTGCACTTTGGCTTCTTCAAGGGTCTCTGGCGGTTCAGCTCTATCTGGCACAATATAGAAGTCGTGAACTTGGCGGTGATTGTCGGTTTGCGCGATCATATTGTTGCGGATCCTATCAAGAAATTTGTATTCAACTTGTAACGTCATGCGCAACATTTCGACTTCGCCTTGGGGTCCATAACCGTGTTCCCGTATATCAAAATCCTGTATCCGCATCGTAAATTCGGAATCGTTTCCGTCTTGCCACTTCCGGTTGAAACGTTGCGTGAGTTTTTCACGAATCACTTCATCGTAGGGACGCTGCGAGGCGTTATCGTAAGCAAAATCCGCATCCAAAATTTCAACAGGCGCGATACGGATAGTATTGATATGTTCCAGAGATGCCGATTTAAAAACGTAGCCACACCCAGAGATTAGACCCAACGATAGCAATAGTAGCACTAACACAAACATTGCTTTAGACATTTTTCTCTCCAAGTTTTGTCAGAATTCAGAATGTTAGACCATCTGGAAGGACGGGTTGTAGAAATTTTACGGGTGAAGCCTTTGGACGTGGGGCTTTCTGCTTTTTGCCATAAAATACAGATTTGACGGTATCGACGACATATCGCTTATAAGTAGGCGATAATAAAACAACAAAGACAAGGACGAGCAAAATAAGAACTATGGCTAAGAAATAGGTCAGCCACTTCTGATCAAGGAGATCCCCTTTATCAAGGGTGTGTTTAGTAGACGTACGTCTTGTTTTCATTGGTTTACCCCTTTGTTGTGTTGACGTGTATTTCTTCAGTACAGATCGCTGTATGATTGTTGATTAAATGCTTGCATTCAAATTATAGCAAAAAAAGAAATGATATGCAAAGTTTTTAATTGTTTATAAAATAAAATAGGGTAAAGGACTTATCCTTTACCCTATTTGTCTAATATATGCGTTCTCAACTGCAACGTCGTGCAGTGTTCCACACGCTACTATCGAGAGCGTCCTTTTGGCAGACGGGGTGAGCGTCGATCACGGAAGTCGCGGGAATTATCGCGTTGTTCATATCGGTTTCCACCACGCCGATCACGGTTATCATTTCCGCGCCTATCTCTGTATTCACGGTTGTCCCGATAGTTAGAGCGTCCGCTATCGCGCGAGTCTCTGGAAGCATTCCAATCAGATGAGGGTTCGCGATCCTCACTTGATTCAATATTGAGTTCTTCAACCGGGACACCCCCCGCGGCAACAAGTGCGAGATCCACGCGGTCTTGATCATCAATCGTAAGAATACGCACGGTGACCTCGTCCCCAACCTGCATAACATCCTCAGCACGGCGGACGTATCCATCTCCCATTTGTGAGATATGGACGAGTCCATCTTTGCCGGGCAAGATCTCCACAAACGCTCCGAAGGATGCGGTTCTTACGACTTTACCGGTGTACTCTTTACCGATTTCAGGCATAGCAGTAATCGCTCGGATTTTCTCTTCAGCCCGTTTGACATCTTCTGCGCTTGTGGCAGCGATCTCAACAGTCCCATCATCTTCAATGTTGATGGTTGTGCTTGTCTCCTCTTGGATACCTTGTACGGTTTTACCGCGAGGTCCGATGAGGTCTTTAATCTTCTGCTGTGCGATTTGGAGGGAGTAAATCCGTGGGGCATAGGGTGAGAGCTCAGCCCGTGGCTGGGGTATAACGGCGTTCATCTGTTCAATAACCGCGAGTCGTGCTTCTTTTGCTTGATGAATCGCGCGGCGCATCAATTCAGGGGTGACACCATCAATCTTGATGTCCATCTGTATAGCAGTAACACCTTCACTGGTCCCCGCGACTTTAAAGTCCATATCGCCAAGAAAATCCTCGGTACCGAGCATATCAGTGAGTATTGCTTCCTGTTCACCTTCCTTAATAAGCCCGACCCCTATTCCTGCGACAGGTCTTTTAATGGGCACCCCTGCATCTAAAAGGGCGAGCGTCGCGCCACAGACAGTTGCCATAGAGGATGAAGCATTTGATTCCAAGATTTCCGAAACCACGCGAATGGTATAATGGAATTCATCTTTATCGGGGATAACCGGTTCAAGTGCCTTCTCTGCAAGCG
The DNA here is from genome assembly GCA_003635195.1 of Candidatus Poribacteria bacterium. Taxonomy (GTDB): domain Bacteria; phylum Poribacteria; class WGA-4E; order WGA-4E; family WGA-3G; genus WGA-3G. The sequence continues at coordinate 14,413 of PYIY01000173.1, forward strand.
CGCCGTGTCCGATCTCTCGCCGCCCAGGTCCCATCATCCGTTTGACTTCACCGGTACTGAATGGCGGGAAATTATAGTGTAGAAAGAAAGCCCGTCTTGCTTCACCATCAAGTCCGCGTTGAACATCTTCATCACCAGACGTGCCGAGCGTCGTCACACAAAGCGCCTGCGTTTGTCCTCTACTAAAGAGTGCGGAACCGTGGGTATGTGGCAATAAAGCGACTTCCCCTGAAATAGGACGAATGTCGGTCACGCCACGTCCATCCACACGTTTCCCCTCGGTAAGAATTGCCTGCCGCATCTCTTCTTTCTCAATCTCACTCAAGATAGAGATCGTGTCTTTTGCTGCATTCGGATCAACATCCTCTGGTACATCTTCAAGGATTTCGGAGAGGACTTCTTCCTGCACTTGTTCGAGATAATCCTCACGCGACTTCTTATCTGCCATCCCGATAGATTCCCGAATCCGTGATGTCGCGAGATTTCGGACCCGGTCCCTGAGGTTTGATTCAACGCTTTTGGCTGTATAATCTCGTTTGGTATTACTGCATCCTGCTGCCAATCCTTCTTGGAGTTTAATGATCTCTTTTATCTGAGCGTGTGCGGTGATAATGGTGTCAATGACTTCATCTTCAGGAATTTCATGTCCGCCGCCTTCAACAGACATAACGGCATCCACTTTTCCACTGACAAATAACTCCATATCAGAAGCATGCAATTCTTCATAAGTTGGGTTAATGATTAATTCGTTTTCGATCTTTCCGACGGTGACTGCGGCGACAGGTCCATTAAAGGGTATATCGGAAATAGATAATGCGGCGGAAGTGCCAATGAGTGCGGGGACATCCGCCGGATGAACACCATCAGATGAAAACACGTTACATAAAATTTGCACCTCAGCCTTAAAGTCCTTCGGAAAAAGGGGACGGATGCAGTGATCTATTAAGCGTGCAACCAACTGTTCTGAAGTTCCGGGACGTGGTTCACGTCTTCCATAAACTGTCGGTATGCGTCCAGTAGCGTAAGCCCTTTCGCGGTAATCTACTGTTAATGGAAAGAAATCGAGGTCATGTTCACTATCATCGGCGACTACCGTGACCAAAACGACCGTTCCACCGTATTGTACCCAGACGGCACCGTCTGCTTGTTTCGCAACTTTTCCGGTTTCAATTGATAACTTCTCGCTCCCAAGTTGCATTTCAACTTTCATTCTATATACTACTCCTGTATTTCCAATTTTTTCGTCGCGCTACCCAGTAGGGACACTCGAAATAGCGTTCAAGGCCAGTCCTTACCTAAGAAACATATTGCCAACTTGACGATGCTAACTACAGTTTTTAAGTGTTAGAGAGTATCGCGCTGGCGTGACTGACACAACACCTATGACTACAAGATAGCCCTCGCTCTATTCCCATCCGTGCCAATATATTTACGCGTTTAGCACCTACTAATAACTTAATTTGTCTTCAATCCGATAGTGTCCCGAATTTCGAGGTCATTAATTAAACGGTAATAGCGCGTAATGTCCTTCTTATAAAGATACTGCAACAAGCGCCGCTGTTTACCAACTAAGCGGAAAAGTCCATGGCGCGAATGATAATCCTTCCGGTGTGTCTGAAAATGTTCAGTCAACTGTCGAATACGCGCAGTCAAAATTGCCACTTGTGCCTCCGGAGAACCGGTGTCCTGTTGGTGTATCTGGTACTTTTGAATGAGTTCTTTCTTCTCTGCTGCACCAATTGCCAATTGCATTCACCTCCTTATACTTACAATAAACTTTGGGAATTGACAAACTTCACCGAAACGCTTTCCTACGAAATGAACGCTCAGTTGTGTTCGGGAAATCGTTGCCCTTTCTATTTAAAAGATATGTATATAATACCACAAATTAGTCGGAAATTCAAATTAAACTCATATTTCCAATAGAAGCATTCAGTTTTCAGCAATCAGCAGTCGGCGTACGCAGTGGATCGCGAACACAGTTCGCTCCTACAGTAGAGAGATGACCTGCATTTAATGGACAGAATCATGAGAATGGGTAGACTTTGCAAGAATCCTCTCTGCGTCAGTAATGTCGCGCCGTATTTGTCGAACGAGCATCTCGATATTGGAAAATTTCTGCTCACTCCTAATTTTCTCTACCAAAAATATTTCCACAGGTTTCCCGTAGATGGTTTCATCAAAATTAAAGAAATGACTTTCCACCTGAACAGTTGTGCCGTTAAATGTAGGACGCACCCCGATGTTCAATACACCGTCTAACCACCGTTCCTCTAATCTCGCCCGGATAGCGTAAACGCCATTTGGAGGACACACTTGATTCTGTATATCTATGTTGGCAGTTGGAAAACCAATCTCCTTGCCGCGCCCATCGCCATGGATAACATGACCCAGCAAGGCATACAGTCGTCCCAATAATTGTGAACTGCACTGAAGATCACCGTGTGCAAGTGCTTCGCGAATTCGGGTGCTATGGACAGGTGCGCCATTTATCTCCGTCGGTGGAACAATCGTGACATCAAACGGATAGGTTTCACTGAGCTCTGCCAACCGTTCCGCATTGCCCGCGCGATCCTTCCCGAACTGACAAGCATACCCAACAACAACATGTCGGGCTCGACATTTTTCTAAGAGGACCTGTTCCACAAACGATCTCGGAGACATTGCTGCTATTTGTGCATCAAAACTGAGCATGAAAATTTTATCAATACCCAGCTGCTGAAGAATTTCGACGCGTTTGGAGAGCGGTGTCAGGAGCGGTGGACACCGTTCTGGTGCCAGGAATGCGAGGGGGTGTGGATAAAAGCCGACCAAGGCACTCATCAACTGATGTTGTGCAGCACGTTCAAGAAGCGTACTGATGACCGCTTGGTGTCCAATATGAATCCCATCAAACACGCCAAAAGTAACCGCGGCGCCCCTGTCGAATTCGGCTATGTCATCCAACCTGCAAGTTATGGGTGCGGCTTGCAGATCGCTCCTATTATTAGGGTTTTCCACGTTGCTCATCCCTTCTGGCAATCATCACGTTCTGAGGCACCCTGATCGATGTAGCGTTGTGCGGTTTGAACAAGCATCTTAACAGCAGAAAGGTAGGGCATGACAACTCTGCAACCCGCGGCGCGTGCGTGCCCGCCCCCTTCAAACTCAGCAGCAAGTTGACTTACATCAACGTGTCCTTGGCTTCGTAGACTCACTTTCGCGCTTTGATCCGCCATCTCAGATACACAGAGTGCCACCTCAACACCTGCTATTGCTTGAATCTGATTCACGATGCCTTCTACCGCGTCAGCAGCCGCTCCAGTTTTTCGGAGCATTCTTTGTGTAGCGTACACGGACGCGATCTTTCCGTCATCGGTTACTTGCAACGTGCGGAGAATTTCACTTGAGAGCCGAATTTTAGCAACAGGGAGTTGCTCATAAACATTCCGATAGACTTCATCTGGTGCGAATTCCCCTATTTCAATTAATTCTGCAGCGATTCGATGTGTTTCAGCCGTTGTATTGCTGTAGCGAAAACAACCAGTGTCGAACATGAGCCCTGTATAAAGACAGAGCGCACACGATTTATCTATCGGTGTCTGGTGATATTTAATGAGTTTATAGACGATCTCTGAGGTAGAAGAAGCTGAAGGCATAATGAGGTTGATGTCCCCGAACGCCTCCGCGGTGGCGTGATGGTCAATGTTAACGAGTTTGTGTGTCGGCAGCAAGGATTTGGCAAGCGTTTTTCCAATGCGCTCAAGTGTACTTGCGTCTAATACAATGAGTACTTCCGGTTGATATGTACTGAGAGCGTGTATATCCTCAATGCTCTCCCAGCAAGGCAGAAATTTATAGTTCCCCGGTACGGCATCTGTATTAAATATTTTAACAGATTTTCCGAGCCTCGTGAGAAAGAGGTAGAGCCCTAATTCGGAACCGATTGCGTCGCCATCCGGGTTAATATGCGTTGAGAGTGCAAAGTTGTGGTAGCGATTGAATAGGGTGAGGAGTGCACCGTAGTTCTGCATATCCACCATCTGTAAGGTATTCATGAAAGGTCTGCTGCGTGTTTTTCGGATTTCTCGTCTTCTGACGTAACAGACTTGAGGAGTCCATCTATTTTGAAGAGGTAGTCAGCGGATTCATCGATAGCGAACCTGAGTTCCGGCGAATACCGGAGCGTGAGTCGGTTTCCGATTTCTCGCCTGAGAAACCCTGCTGCACTTTTTAGCCCTGCAAGCGCTTTATCTTTCTGCGCCTCGTCCCCGATAACACTTACTTTGACATCCACATACTTCAGGTCCGGCGACACGTCTGCCTGTGTGACAGTACAAAATGCGACGCGCGGATCCTTGACAGAACGTTGGATAATCTCACTCAATTCTCGTTGAATGAGGGCTGCGACCCGATCTTGTCTTCTACTATCTGCCATGTTGTCCCTATCTTTCAGAGCAAGTTTTAACTTGCGAGTTTCGTTAGAAGAAAAATTCTGTTTCGTAATCTACTAACTCAGCGTCTACATTTTTCTCAACAAAAGTGATGACATGCGAGATCAACTTATTGAGATGCGTCACATCGTTGGAAACAGAGACAGCGGCTAATACCGCAAACTGATGTGCATCTAACGCCTCAACTTCCGCGATAGCGATATTGAAACGATTTTTGAGTCTATCAACAAGACTTTTGATAACCCGGCGTTTCGCCTTCAACGATTGGCTATTAGGGATGCGTAGCCGGATTTTACAAACACCGATATGCATTGAAAGGTGTTGATTAATTCTGCCAGTCAACGCGGTGTTCAACCGCGCGGGTTGTGGAAATCAGTTATTCTACGAAAGCGAACGCGCAACTTGCTCGTGGACATAACACTCAAGAACATCTCCGACCTGTAAATCGTCAAATGTCTCTATGCCTATGCCACACTCATAGTTCGCTTGGACTTCGTTGACATTATCTTTGAATCGACGCAGCGAATTGACTTTGCCTTCGTGGATCAATCGATTATCGCGCAGGACACGTAGCGGTTGATTGTAAGAGATACGTCCCCAATTGACATAGCTGCCTGCAACTAAACCGAGCCGTGGCACCCTAAACAATTCGCGAACTTCCGCCCGCCCGATAACGACCTCTCGCACCTCAGGATCAAGTAAGCCTTCCATCGCCGATCGGATATAGGAAATGAGGTTATAAATTATGTTGTACGTCCGAACATCAATTCCTTCAGTTTCTTTGGCTTGCACGGCTTCTGTCGTAGGATGAACGTTGAAACCGACGACAATAGCATCAGATGCGGAGGCAAGCAAAATGTCGGTTTCGGTAATACCGCCTACTGCCTGATGAATAATGTTGATTTTAACTTCGCCGGTACTCAATTCGAGCAATGATGAGGCAACCGCTTGTACGGAACCTTGTGTGTCACCTTTGAGTACGACGTTTAATTCTTTAATCTCGCCTTCCTGAATCTGTTGGAACAGATTTTCTAAACTGACATGGCTGTTTGCCCCGAGTTTTTCGGTACGGTACTGATCCTGACGTACTTCGCTAATAGCGCGGGCATCTTTATCAGATTCAACAGCATAGAATTTATCGCCCGCCTCAGGGACCCCGGTAAAACCGAGCACCTCAACAGGGACGGAGGGACCGGCTTCTTTCATCCGTCTCCCAAGGTCGTCCATCATAGCTCTAACTCTTCCAGAATACCTGCCAGAGACGAAAACATCTCCAACCCTCAAGGTTCCGGACTGGACAAGAACAGTAGCAACAGCACCGCGCCCTTTATCTACCTGTGCTTCAATAACAACGCCGCGTGCGGGTTTATTCGGGTTCGCCTTAAGTTCAAGGAGTGCCGCCTCCAAAAGGAGCATTTCAAGCAAAAAGTCGATACCTGTTCCTTCTACAGCGGAAGTTTCAACACAAATTGTTTGACCACCCCAGTCCTCAGGGACGAGTTCATGTTCTGTTAATTGTTGTTTGATATAATCTGGACGCGCGCCAGGTACATCTATTTTGTTAATAGCGACGACAATAGGGACTTTAGCAGCTTTTGCGTGGTTAATTGCCTCAACAGTTTGAGGCATGACACCGTCGTCAGCTGCAACAATGAGCACCACAATGTCTGTCACCTGTGCGCCGCGTGCCCGCATTGCAGTAAAAGCCGCGTGCCCCGGGGTATCCAAGAAAACAACACTGCCGCCCCCTAAGATTACATGATAAGCACCGATATGTTGTGTAATATTCCCTGCCTCAGATTCACTGATGTTTGATTGACGAATAGAGTCCAAGAGAGAGGTTTTGCCGTGGTCAACGTGTCCCATAATTGTGACGACTGGCGCACGGGGTTGCAGAGATTCTGGTGGATCTGGTATTTCGACTAAAAGTTCTTCCTCAAGTGTTTGTGATTTGATGGCTTCAAAATTTAAGTGTTCCGCAAGCATCACAAGGGTATCATAATCCAGTCGTTGATTTATGTTTGCCATTACCTTTAATTTCATGAGTTGCATAATTAACGCCGAGGGCTGTAACTCAAGTGCTGCAGCGAGATCAGCAACAGTTGTGCCCTCCTCGATTTGCAAATCATTCGCTGTATTAGGTAATGCATCTGCGGTGTCTTCAACTGACGCTTCAGGTGTAGCAATGTCTTTTACCGATTCAATGATCTCGGACTCAATCAAGGCGACGGTATCCGCATCCAGGGTACTCCTATCACCTTTAACGCGAACACCATGTTCTTCCAGAAGCGTGATAAGTTCCTTGGTTGTTATATCATATTGCTTTGCCAATTGATAAACAGGTGTACCCTGCTCTTGTTTCTCTTCACGATTGCCTTTGGCGGATCTTCGCCGTTGTCGTGGTTCTTTGCTCATGGCAATTCCTCCTATTTCCCTATTGTGCTGGCGGATTTCTCAGTCCATTCAAGAAGGACTTCCGCAAACCGCTGTATAACTACATTTGTCAGTTGCACACGTAATAACGCATTAATCCGTCTCGGAGACTTAAACGCTTTCTGAACACAAGACTGAGAGCGGCAGACATAAGCCCCGCGCCCATGCAACTTCTTCTGGTTGTCAATTCGCAGTGTCTCATTGTTTTGACTCACAAACCGTATCAACATCTTTTGCGAAAATTTGCCACGACACCCAATACAAGTGCGAATAACATCCCTCAACAATTTCACCCACTTTTTTGAACCGTTCAATTGGTATGCCGATAATCCTCGCGCAGGTATCAGAAATCACAAGACCAGGACTTACGCAAATTGAATTGAGAAACGGTATGTTTTGCTGATTTAACCCCCTAAATCCCCCACCGCCCCTTTATCCACCCTTATCAGGGGGGTAGGGGGACTTTAAGAGGGAATGCGTAAGTCCTAAAGATAATGCCCTCAAAGAACTATTCAGATTCAAGGTCAAGATCATCGTCCTGAGCACTAACGTCAAGTGTCTCAATAGCCTCTTCCGAATCTACCAACAGATTATTCTCCGCGTCGCGTGTTTCCGATGTCTCAACTTCAGGAGTCTCGACATCTACATCTACCTCAACATCCTCAGCATCTATTGCATCAGGCGTATCTACAGTCTGTTCTTCAAGATTCTCGTTAGTCCTTTCCTCCGAGCTATCCAACACACGTTCATCAGCCTTATCAGCCTCAGGTTCTTCCGGTTTAAAGAGTTCGTTAATCGAAACAGCGGCTTCGGATTCACCTTTTATGTCAACTTTCCAACCCGTCAATCTTGCGGCGAGTCGTGCGTTCTGCCCACGTTGACCAATAGCTAAGGAGAGTGTATCGTCCGGTACAATGACGCGTGCGCTTTTATTTTCATCGTCGAGTTCGACTCTGCGTACACCGGCGCGACGCCCCAAGGCATTCGCAATAAAAGCACTTGCATCCTCGCTCCATTCAACAAGATCAATTTTTTCGCCATCAAGTTCACTAATAATATTTTGGACGCGAGTTCCCTTAACACCGACACACGTGCCAACAGCATCTATCCCTTCTTCTGTCGCTTGAACAGCCACCTTCGCACGATTCCCTGGATCCCGGGCAATCGCCATAATACGCACCTGTCCCTCATAGATTTCCGGCACTTCTTGCTCAAACAATACTGCTACCAGATCCCGGTGCGTTCGAGAGACGATGACAGGCGCGCCCCGGGTCTCATTTTTTACGGATAAAATCAGACATTGTAAACGTTTGCCACGTTCATAGTTCTGCGATCGTGGTATCTCACGAGGCGGTAAAAAAGCCTCCGTCTGCTCGAGATCTAAAATGATACCACCGCGTTCAAAACGCTGGACATAACCCGTGACGACCTCTCCTTCGCGCCCAGCGAACTCCTGATAGACTCTTTCACGCTCTGCCTGTTTGATCTTTTGGAAAAGGATTTGCTTTGCCAATTGTGCCGGAATTCTACCAAACTCATTCGGATTGATTTCGACCTTCAACATCTGACCGACCTCAATATCCTCCTGAAGTTTCTCGGCTTCCTCAATAGGGATTTCTGTGGAAAAATCACGCATAATATTAACGACTTTTTTAGGGACGTAACAGCGTATATCCCCTTTTTCCAAATCAATCTCAACGGAAACATTGGCATCGGGACCGTAAACCCGGCGTGCAGCAGCACGGAGCGCTTCCTCTATCGCCTCAACAAACACCTCTTCAGGTAAATCTGTCTGCGCAGTATTTTGACGAATAGCGTTTTGGAGGTTCTCTAACATAAATAACGTTCGCGGACTCTTATTTCATATAGACTTGTCATCAACCAGTCATACAATTGCGGTCCGCGTACTCCTTTCCAATTTTTTCATAGCGTGCGATGTGCATCCTTCGCTTTTGACAGTTACCATTTCAGATGTATATGTGCCTCGCGAATTTGTGAAATCTGAACAGAGATATTTTCTCCACCAGTTTGCGCCAAGACAACGCTCTCAGGATGTACTTCCACAACTGTGCCTTGTACATGAGAGCCGTGTTCATTTCCTGATGCCGAAGCGACTTCTATCTGAACGGTTCGTCCACAATTTCGCCGAAAATCGTTGGCGGTTCGCAAAGGTCTATCTATCCCGGGTGAAGCGACTTCCAACTGTGCATAACTCGCTAAATGCTCATGGATTTCTAAAATCGGGTGTACGATATGGTTCACTGCTTGGCAATCTGCTACTGAAAGACCCCCTTGCTTGTGAATGAGTAACCGCAGGGTTTGCCCGTGCGTCTCAACATCCACGAGTTCAATACCATCCATGTCAAGCATCGGTGCTAACATTTCAATAATAGCGTTTTTCTCGGTTGTTGTCATATCTACAATAATATATAAAAAAACGCGAAATATCCCAATAGTAGAGGTCCCTCGCGGTTCATTTATGTTGTATCCTGCAGATGGAAGGCGTAACATTGAGGTAAACATATCCGCCTCTAATTCTAAGCAACTGCGTTATACAACTCCTACCGATTGCCAAGCAACGGTGTATTCATTCTTTTCCATTACCTGTATTGTGTTACATAATACCTGTTTTCCCCGCTACAATCAAGCCAAAATATGCAATTAACGCGAGATTCGCAAAGACTATGATATAATTGTATCATATCTTGTGCTGTAAGTCAAATTAAATAAGATTTACGCAATTTTCCGATTAAATCCTAAGTATTGTGCGAAGTCAGGCGAAGTTTGCGTAAGTCCTGAAAGTACGCTATAATATCTACCATGAGTATGTTCCGTGAACACTGGATCGGTGGGTTAGTCGCCTACAGTACTTTTTTCATCATCTCATTGATCGCTGCCATCGCCGTTCCAATTCTTTATGATACGATGCCACAAGATTGGAATCCAACAATTCCACCGGTCAGAGCCGTTATAGAAATTATCGGTTGTTTTGCCGTAGCAGTGCTGTTTGGGTTGTGGCCAGATGTTGATATCAAGAGCAAGAGCCAAAAGATATTTTACAGCGTACTTTTTGTGCTGAACGTGGTACTGATTCTATTTTTACAGAGGTACCTGGAATCGGCACTGTTAGGACTCTTCGCAATGCTCCCGATTATGAGCAAACATCGCGGGTGGACGCATGCCAAAATTACCATGATTTTGCTGCCCAGTGTGTTCCTGTTCATTCCGATTTATGCTGGATATCCAGAATGGAAGTCGGGTGGCAATCTCGTGGACGAGTTCAATGCGTTGCAAGATTGGGATCACCTTCCATCCGCTGTTCTGAGTGGTTTACCTTTCTATGTAGCAGGTTTCATCGGCTATGCAACGCACCTTCATTTGGACGGCATCCTATTTCGTTCTCGGAAAGCACAACGCCAGAAGGCACGGGCAAATCAATGAACACAACAAATCAGATGCTTCAAAAACTCTTTGGTAATCAAACTATGCAGGCACTCGGTAATTTTGCCAATGCGCGAGGCGTACAACTCTATCTCGTCGGTGGCAGTGTGAGAGACCTATTACTCAAACGTCAAACGACAGATATTGATTTCGCCTTAGCCTCGGATGCGATCCAGTTTGCCAAGGCGTTTGCCACCAGTATTAACGCAACTTGTATTGCCCTTGAAGAAAATCCTTCCACTGCCCGTGTAATTGTCAAGCCGCACGACGCTTCGGAGACCCCGTGTCTAAGCATGGATTTTGTACAATTCCGAGCTGCATCGCTCACTGAGGACTTACGTTTACGGGACTTGACGATTAATGCAATGGCAATCGCGTTTGAAAATGTCGAAGCGGTTATAAATAGCGCGTGTGAACCGAATTCCTTTCATGTGATTGACCCGTGCGGCGGTATGAAAGACTTAGAGACGGGTTTACTCCGATTTCCAAGTGAACAGGTGGTACGGGCAGACCCAGTTCGCTTACTGCGTATTTATAGATTCGCAGCGCAGTTAGATTTCAAGATCTCTGAAAAGGCAATCGATTTCGTAACAAAGCACCGATCATTACTGTCTAACGTAGCGTCGGAACGATGCCGCGACGAACTGATGAAAATTCTCAACGTTAAAAAGGCACATCCATACTTACAACAAATGGAAACCGTTGGATTACTTACGCAAGCCCTTCCGTTTATACAAGCGATGTGTATACTTTGGCGTTCGCTTGAGACTTTTGAGAAAAGCCCAATTCCGATAGGATTCCAGGCATACCGCAACGAAATTAATGACTATCTCCGAGAAGAACTCGGGACAGAAATCAATCGTCGTTCGTTAATCAAGTTCAGTCTACTCCTGGGAGATAATCTCAGTAGTGTCGGGACACACCTTCGATTGAGCCGTAAAGCGACACAGTTTATGAAACGTCTTCTCGACGGCAGTACAGCACTTAAAAACGAGAATGGGCAATTGACCCAAAAACAGATAATTCGTTTTCTGAGAACATACGCATCGGAGTGGTGGGGTGTACTTCTCTACACGGCAGCGTCACACCCGATTGACCCAACATTACTGGAACAGATTGCGAATACGTACTATGAACATATCCTACCAATTAGTAAACAGGGTAGACTCATCACCGGAGATGATTTGATTAAGAATTTCAATTTGAAAGAAGGGGAACAGATCGGCCGGTTGCTAAAAGCGATTGAAGAACGCCAGTTTGATGGCGAAATCCGAACGCGCCAGGAAGCATTTGACACCGTAGCGGCGTTAATTCAACAGTCTCATGGCTTTCTTTGATTTAACCCCCTAAACCCCCCTTATCAGGGAGACTTTAAGAGGATCGGTATCTTAACCCCCTAAATCCCCCTTATCAGGCGGACTTTAAGAGGAAATGCGTAAGTCCTACTACAATTTTGGTTGATGTTTCCGTAGCAATTTTGGGATCAACGACAGCACGAGCAGCAGCACACCTGCCATTCCGAGATAGAGGAGCGTCTTCCAAGGGTTGCCCTCACCACTGACAAACGCCCCACCCAGCTGAACAAAGACCGCTGTACCCGGCAACATAAAGATAGCAGAAACAATAACAAAAGTGGAAAACCGGATACTGGTAAGTCCATAGGCGTAATTTTGCAGGTTAAACGGGAAAATTGGGACCAAGCGTGTAAACATCAAGATACGCCACCCTTGTTCATCGACCTGTTCATCTATTTTGCGGAATTGCGCGTTACCCTTGACCCAACTTTCAACAAGATCGCGAGCAACGTAGCGGGCGATGAGAAATGCGACTGAAACCGAGATAATAGAGGCTATGGAGGCGTAGAATACACCCCACAACGGTCCAAAGACGAAGCCAGCTAATACAGTTACCGGGGAACCCGGAAGAAAAAAGACAGTAGAAACAAGATAAAGCCCAATATAGACTAACGGTGCGATTGCCCCAAAACTTGCCACCCATGTCTTGATTTTTGGAACATTCTCTAACTGAATTTCGTCTGTTATGCCGTAGTATCTCAATACGAAATAGACTGCTGCAACAATGCTGACAGTGATCGCAATTTTAACGACGCTTTTTTTCATCAAATTCTTCGGTGTGGAAACCCCTACCTTTAGGTGGGGGAGGAAACACCACTCCTATAGTTAAAGTTAAGACGGGTCAGCACCTTACAATCTGATATTTTAGCATTCTGGCAAAGTCGCTTCCCTTCCAAAGAATACAGAGAAATACCCGTCTTGCCAAATCCGCTAATCCGAGTCAAGCCATGCTTAATATGTTTGACGAGTGTGTTTTTCACCAATCCATTGAAAGTCGTGCCACCATACCGGGGACGCTTACCCCCTTTTTGTGGGTTCTGCCTATGGAGTTCACGCCTGCGTATCGGTATAGGCGAAATGCAAAATAGAGTCGTATTATCAGGGAGGTTATCCCCCGCAACGGTGTGATATGCCAGACACCAGCTGTCGACGCAATGAGCGTCAAAAGTTTCTGCCAACTTCTTTGACGACTTCTTGAGCCCTAACCTATCGCGTATCTCTTTGGTCTGCCACCCTTGAAGGGTTCGCAACTCCCACCGTTTTCGGATCTCAGTATAGAACCATTGCTTACCGACTTCAAGTGGACTAAAAGACGTATTCCACTTCTGAGCACGTTCTATCGTCCGTGCCTTAATATCTTCAACACATACGTGTGTGACGGGATACAACTTTGAAAGCCACTCAAGGATACGAAGTTTCCAATCCCATCTTACACGCGTGCCTGCGGGGATACGCGCTCTATTGGCGAGACGATTGGTTCTGTTTTTTCGGTTCGGACATTTCCGTGAACGTCTGCCTCTACGCAGTTCTCGACGCTTTTCAACTTTCTCACCGACACCGCTATGAGCATCGGCTTGCACATTCAAGTAGGTATGAGACTCTGATTTGACCGTAAAACCTTCCTTCTGACTACCGGGGTCTACACCGACGACTATATCTTGTGTGTATTCGGCTTCGGTAACATAGTTCAGCCGGATACAAAATATCCCATTAGACCAATACGGCGTGGCTAAGCCTTTCTTAATCAGCATGCCCGCCTTGTTGGCACGCGTAGGCATTAACTTCTGACCTGTTTGACTCGTCACCGGAACAAACATCGTTTGTAATCTCCCTTACGGGTTGTGTATTGCCCCATCCAGATCACAGTATCCAAGGTGAATCAGACTTGAGGAGCATCCGAAACGTTGTGCTAACTGCCACGCTAAGATACCGCGATATATTACTGTAGTCAGTAAGTTTCCCTCGTCGCATCTATAGCCTTGGCTGGCGTATGGGACAAGCCTCGCCCTTTAGGGCGGGGTCACTGACTTTCTTTTGAAATTGCCTCCAAATAGGCTTTAATCTGTGCTTGATACCGGACAGGCATACGATTATTATTCACGGCTTCAGCATACGCACGCTCGGCACTGAGGACTACATCGCTGAAAGGTAAATAGGCAGGTGCATCATCGCTAATCTCGCCAGTAAAGACGTCAGAAAAACCTTTCGCATTACCAGAGGTTTCTGCCGTAAGTGTCAACTGTTCCCCGTTAATCTGCAAGGCTGGTGCTTCGTCGCCAGTCAGCGGTGTAGAATCTCCACTGCTTGTTTCGTTTTCTGTTCTATCTGGATCGGCAGTCTGTGATTCTGACTGTGGATCGGCATTCGATGCCTCTTCAAGCGTTCCTTGCACTTCGCTGGTCCCCGCGTCTTGACCAGGTGCGCCATCGCTATTCGCAATCCCACCTCCTGCGGATTCAGTCTCAATAGCAGCCAACGCCAATTCCTTCTGACTCGCCGTAAGTTGTGCCTCCAGTTGTGCGAGATCCGTTGATTTTTCCATTTTCTCAAGTGCAGCGATGATGTCTTGCAACGTCTCCGGTGTGACCGTTTTGCCCTGAACCTGATTTAGTGAATCACTGAGTGCCCCCTTCGGTAGGCCTTCAGCCAAACGTTCAAAAAGATCCATAAGTTCCGCTTGAAGTTCCGGCGGTATCTCAGGTTGCTCAGCGATCGTTTTCAGTTCTGTAGCGAGTTGACTGGCATCCATACCGCGAAAGTTTTGCGTCGCTGCTGTGGCTTCGGTGATAGCGTTTTGCTCTGATTGCTGCTTGCGGACATCTTTTTTTAGGTCGCTGAGATGTCGTTGTGCCGTGTCAAGATCCTTTGCGGTTTTCAACTGATTTACGGCATCTGCGATTTGTTTCTGTAGCGTTGAATTCTTGACCTGTTTTCCATCAAGGTTTTGAATGGTTTTATCTAAAACCCCTTGTTGGAGATCGGTGAGTGGAGGCGGTACCTCGTAGAAGAGAGGAATAGCGAAGGAACATCCAATCAACAGCAAAGGAATTGGAAACAGTTTCAGTAATTTTGGCACACGATATGGACTCACCTTTGCGATGTCTAAGGTTGTTACAGTCTCTGCGGTATCTTGGATTTGGAGTTGTGCGAACTCGCCTTGGGGAGCGGTTTGGATTAACCCAAACGCTGTGCCGAGACGCTCGCGAAGCCCCATCTTTTCATCAACAGCACACGCCACAGACAGTAAATCTTTCCGGTGGCTGACACTGAGACATATACCCACAATTACCGCGACGGCTATGACAATCCAACTGATGCTCAACATCTGCATCGGTAGAAGAATCACTCGGTTCAGAAGGAACAGCATCGCAAGCAGAGCAAGTCCGCAGAAAAACGCAGCTCCGATTTTCTGTAAGAGTACTTGCCGATACATTCTACCACGAATATCGGTTAGACAATTCTTGATACGTTGTGCCTCTTGGTTGCGTTCAGAATTTACCATGTGAGTTTCTCCACTGTCGCCATAACCCTATCTGGAGTGATTGCCTCAAGGTTCTCGCGTGCGCGATCCGTATGTGTGTCCCACTCCTTGGACGATAATGTTTTCATAAACGGACATTCTTTTCGGGCGACCACTGTATGTCTGTTCCACGGCGGTGCCCATTGGATGAGATTTGATGCACCAAACAAAGCAATCGTCGGCGTTTTTACAGCAGTGCTGAGGTGCATCGGTCCCGTATCGTTGCTGATATAGAGATCGCACCGTTGCAGGAGTGCAGCGAGTTGCATCGGCGTTACCTGATTGACAATGATGGGTGAATGTGACATCTGTGCTGCTACTTGATCGGCTAATTCACCCTCCCGCGGTCCGGTCGTGATGACAATGTGTGCCTCGTAGGTTGCGTGAAGTCGATCACCAAGAACGGCAAAATTCGCTGCGTGCCAACGTCGGTAAGCCGTAGCGGCTCCGGGATTGAGACCGATGATGGGTTTACTGTCATTAATCTTCTGGTTTTCAAGAAAATTATTCACCCATGCGATGCCTGTCCCATCAACAAACACCTCCGGTTCATCGTCTGCGACTTCAACACCTAATGCCCGAACAACATCAAGATAGCGTTGTGTCTCGTGCTGTGAAGTGTTATTCGGTACTGCGAAACTCAATAACTTTTTCCCGCCAGCATTTGTTTCAAAACCGACGCGGAAAGGGATTCGGGCAAAGAATGTGTGAAGCACTAAACGGAACGTCGGTTGTAATATAACAGCCATCTGAAATTTTCGACGCGCAATTTGATAGATGAGTTTTGGCACGGAAGCCTGATAGGTCAGCACCTCATTGAGATGTGGATTCTCGGACACCAAATCCTCTCGCGTCGGTGCTACCATATAAGCAATATACGCATCTCGAAAATGTTGGCGTAAAGTGCGGATGACGGGTGTTGTTAAAACCGTTTCACCGAGTGGCGCGAGTCTGATGATTAAGATGCGATCGATCTGCTCAAGATTTAGCATATTCGAGCTGCTTCTTTCGCGTTACAATTCTGCTAATCCAGAATAATGAACCAATTGTTCCACTCTTTGTCCTGTTTGAGATCCTCAAACCTTTTGACGACCACCCGATACTGATTTGAAAATCCGCCATGATAATCGTATTCACTGATACTCACAATGAACTTCGCGTAATACTTCAGGGCTTCTCTTTTGTGTTCCGCTGCGTCGGCTTTGTCCGTTTCTGGGTCACCACTGGTAAACCAGTCATAAAACTTGCCTTTTGGTGATTTTAACGCTTGCCAAAGGTTATCGTTGACATGCGCAATATGGAGATAAGCCATATAGATTTCTGTCAGACCGCTCTTCGCGTATTTATTGATGTAGGCGTAGTAGGCATTGAGAGATTTTACAACAGATTCACGTTCATTGTTTCCATCTTCAATAAGATAGTATTCGGCGGCAGGTCGCCAACTACTATCTGGATATAGTGTAACAAGGCGTTCGAGGAAACCGTAGGCGTACTCTGCTCTGGCATTAAAGTGTTCGTATACAATCCTCGCGCCCCATTGGTTCAAGGTAATCACTTTATCCCACCACATGAACCCGTCAGAATGCTTAAACTCAGGTTTGTTCTTTGCCTGCTTCTCTCTTTGCCACCTTTCGTAAAAATCGTTACTGTTAACCCACGTTCTGCAAAGTGCATTCGCAAGCCAGAGTGCTTCTTCCTGATCAACGCTTTTCTCATCTGTCGTCAGCAGTGGTTCCAGAGCGAAAAGTGATTCATAAAATTTCCCGTCCGTCATTAAAACCTCGGCTTTTTCAAGTGGGCTTTCGGCTTCTCCAAACGCTAAAACCACATAGACGAGACATATAGAAACAGTAACAAACATTCGACACGCCATCTTATACCTGTTATCCTTTCACCGAATATTACCGAATAAATTTGCGTAATTCGGACTTCGGCACGCCTGCATTCCATGCTGACAACGCAAAATCATACGCAACATCCGCATATCCGCACTGCTGTGCAAACCACTGACGCTGATGATCCGTAGGATTTAACGCTATTTTGTGTGTCCGTAACATTGTGGTGACCTCTGTGCTGTTAAGGGGGTGCTTCCATTGTAAGTGGTAGCAGAACGCTTACAACATTCTGCCTGCACAGATGACTATAATTCACAATTTCAAAACAAAGTCAAATGTTTCTACGCTTTTGTTCGGTTTTATTCAGCGTTGGAAGTCCTTGGAACTATCTCCATATTTCCTTACAGAATACATTTGCATTCCGCTGTCCATCAATTGCAAATTTTTTCCATTCACGGTATAATACCTCAAAACTGACCGGAAGTCAAGATGATTATCCACATCCAAACATTAAAAGAAAAGTATCTACGCGGTTGGGAACGGCAGGCGACTGTCATCTTACTTGCTTCCGCGCTGCTGCTAACACTGCATAGGTTCTACACCCGACGGAGTTTTTTCAATCGCCACTTCGCAGAATACTTCGGAAGCGGCCCCCTTGCAGAAAGCTACCCCTATTATTACTGGTTTTTGACGACAGCCCTCACATTGCTACTCCTCCCAATTCTCGTTGCGAAATTCGGGACAACGGAGAAGCTAAGCGACTACGGAATCCAACTCGGAAACCAGAAACTCGGATGGAGTGTGACAGGTATAGCGTGGATTCTGATGATACCCGTGGTTATTTTCGCGGTCATTGCGTATCCACCTTTTGTAGCAAAGTATCCACTCTGTAAAGTAGTCGCAAGTAGCTGGCAGACGTTCCTACCCTATCAGCTCGCCTATGGTGTTTACATGTTTTCGTGGGAATTCTTCTTTCGCGGGTTTATGCTTTTTGGATTGGAACGGAAATTTGGGAACTATAGCATCTTAATTCAGACGATTCCGTTTGCGGTGCTGCACTATTCCAAACCGCTACCAGAGGCACTCGGTTCAATCATAGCAGGTGTTTTGCTGGGTGTGTTAGCGTTTGAAACGCGCTCATTTATCTACGGCGCAGCAATCCACTGGCTCGTCGCGATGACAATGGATGTCGTGGCTGTCTCTTTTCGGCACTTCTTGGTGTAAAAAATTCAATTGTGGACGCTCGGCGATTGTGCTATAATTCTTTGAAACACGTAAATATCCCGCTATATTTTTTCACTCCCCTAACACATTGTGCAGTATAACTGCCCTCGGATTAAGTATACGTGCTCTGTGGCTTGCCACTCAATTATTTTAACTACTAAAGGAGCAAGAAATGGATAAAAAACAATCAGCATTGGTTTGCTTTTTCGGATTACTCTTTCTCTGTAGTTGTGGCGGTCAGCAAGTTGAAGATTCACTCTCATTGGCTGCGTTTAATGAGACGTTTGGATCACCGCACATCTTCGATGCCGATGAAGGTGTTTGTTATTACATGGGAGCTTGGAACCCTTGCGCAACGCTGATGAAAATTCGGTTTCATGACGATACGATTTTAAGCATGGAATCCGAATACTATGAGGAAGCCGTCTTATCCACTTATATCCCACGCTTGATTGAGTCGCTTCGGGTTGAAGAGAGTGAAATAGATGAATTTTATCGTGGGATAGGGATAGAGGCGCGGATAGGGATAAATCCGCTGGATGTTGCGAATCGTGCCCTTAATTTCCTAACATCTGTCATGCACATGACATATCCAAATGGTTATGGTGAATACTACATGAAGGATACCCCTTACAAAAACACGCCATTTGAAAAGTCTTCACCTCGCTGGCATCCGACTTCCTATCAACAATGGAAAGATTGGTGGCAACGGGAAGGACATCTTCATTTTAATCGTTTTCAACCCAAAGGAATGCTTTTTATGGGGGATGACCGATAAAAAACCTCAAACTATAGCACGACTCGACATCATCCAAACTATTCTCAAAGACAGTGGATCCGGTTCGGTTAGGAAACCGAACCTACCGGGCCTGGGACCGAGACGGTTACTTTTTTAAGATTGACACTTGTGGTTAAAACTTTACACACCGCCTATTTCTTAGCAAATTCTCACGCTTTCATAAATTTACGCAAGCACGCTAAAGACCTTCTGGAATGTGCAAAGCGAGCAGTCGAAATCGCCATTGAACAAGACGAACAAATCGCTATCGACTGGTTGGGATCTGTTTCACAGGTACTTTGATATTTCAAATGTGGAAACTTCACCTATTCTCCTGTTCCTTAAGTTAGCAGCTTCCCCTCAATTTTCTCCCATACTTCAGGTGAAACCCGTCCAGTGGCTTCTTTTAGTGCAGATACCAATCCAAAAACCTATTCCAACAGCAGCCGTGCCATCACACCAAGTCAAAAGCAAGATAAGTCGTTTTCAGGTGGGTTAGGCATTGAAACCGAGAAAATTTGTTTTTTGTAGAATGCCGTTTTAGGTTTCGTCAACTTAGAATGGTATTTACTCTATGATATGTGGTATAATTGCAATGTGAGTTTGGTAATGGTTGAGGTTAGAAAACCTCGCCACCTGGGTGGAGCACGACAGTATCTAATATTTTCTTGGGAATTGATAATGATTGACGAGGGTAAAGAAAGACTGGATGAGTTTAAAAAAGAGTTAAGACGTTTATCGGCAACCCGAATAGTGAGAAAACACATTCTTTTTCGAGAATGTTGTATGTTATCTCGGGACAAATATTTCGATTTGCGATCAGAGGTTGCTGGTCACTTCGGACTACACCCAAATGAGGTTTTAGTTGTGGGCTCAACAAAACTGGGTTTTAGTGTTGTACCAGGTAAAAAATATCGTCTATTCGGTAATGAATCTGACATCGATGTCGCTCTGGTGTCTTCAGCATTATTTGATGAATTTTGGGAACAAGTGTTTAGATATAAGTATGAGGGTTCATATTGGCCTGAATATGATCAATTTGTTGACTATTTCTTTCAAGGATGGATAAGACCTGATAAATTGCCTCGGTCCCCCATGTTTCCTTTGAGAGAAGATTGGTGGAATTTTTTCAGGACCATCACAAATAGTCGTAAATATGGAGATTTTAAAATTTCCGGTGGATTATATAAGTCGTATTTTTTTCTGGAGAACTATCAGACAATTTGTATACAACAATGTATAGATAACTTGGAGGAGAACAATGCAAACAACAGCGACGAATAAAAAAATACGCACTCTCTTGGCAGATATTCGGAACGAAATCTTGATTCCAAGACCTGAATTTCAAAGACGTTTAGTGTGGTCGAATAAACATAAAAGTGCTTTTATTCAAACAGTTTTGGAGGGGTATCCTTTTCCAGAAATATATATTGCTGCTGGTGAAGTAGACCCTACCACCGGGGAGGGGAAGGAGATGCTGGTAGATGGCCAACAGAGGTTAACTACATTGAAACAGTACTTTGAAGCATCGCCAGACTTAAGGTTGTCAAGAGGGGTAATTCCTTACGCGCAGCTGCCCGAAGGAAAACAAGTTGACTTTTTAGAATATCAGGTTGTTGTTCGAGACTTGGGAAACATAGATATAACTGAGATAAAGGAGGTGTTTCAACGAATTAACTCAACAAGTTATGCTTTAAATCCTATGGAGATTCATAATGCAAGATTTGATGGAGAAATAAAGCAATTCGCGGAAAGACTTGCGGAAAATCCTTTCTTTGAAAAACATAGAGTCTTCTCTTCTAACGAAATAAGACGTATGAGGGACATCCATTTCGCTCTGTCTGTTGTTGTAACTGTGATGTCAACCTACTTTAATAGGGATAACGAACTTGAAAATTATCTTCAAGAATATAACGATACATTTGAAGAAAAGTGCTGTTTAGAGACTGGATTTCAAAGGGTTTTTAAGTTTATAGAAGGGTGTAGATTTCCTCAAAATAGCCGCGTTTGGCGAAAAACGGATTTATTTACTTTGCTTGTGGAGACCTATAGAGCACTAATTAAAGACAACAAACCGTTTGAATCTACAAAAGTTGGTGAGCAGCTGCGAAAGTTTTACAAATTAGTAGAAGTGTCAGGACAGCAAGAGGGAGACTTTGAGATTGAAAAGAAGAACGTAAGAATAGCGGAGTACCTTACATCGACTAGGCACGCAACCAACAATAGAACACCCCGCATAAATAGAGGAAAAATTTTACAAGATGTGATTAGCGGAAAATTTTTCGACGAGAAACAAGATTGACTGTTTTAGTAATACCTTCGCCTATTATAAGATATTCTTTTCAGAGCCTTGCTTTTGAGCAGTTTAGAACAAGATGAACAAACCGCTATCGACTGGTTGGAATTTGTTTCACAGGGACAGATGCTTAGCGTGTGTATCTTCAATTACCAGACGCTGCTTAAGCGCGTTCAACAGAGTGCTGAACGTATCTAATAATTGCGCAGCATCCTCATTAGAGAGCATATTTAAAAGCGTTTCGGTATCAATACCGGTTCGTTTGCAAATTTCAACAACTCCACCTTGTGATGCTATAAAAGTCCGGAGGCACTTTAGAAAGAAGGGCAGATCGTCGTCAGTAAGGTATTCTTCTAAGGTCAACTGCAGATAATCAATCGCTGCCTCGCGGTCGGTGGCAAGGTATTCAATAAAGTACTCGCGCCAGTTCCCTATTTCTCTCATCGGTGTGTCTCCGTTCCTATTGATAATCGTTTTATACCCGCTGTGCGATGAAAAATAAACAGTTCGTTGATTGGTAATTATACTTCATCTTCTATTCAAAACGCAAGGTGTATTGGCAGTTTCGGAATTGCTCAGCGTCATTAAACTCACGTTCTTGGAAAAATATCCTCTAATTGCAGTTGACATCTACACTGTTTTCCTATAGAATATATCCTATACAACTTGTAGAGGCATTTTGAGAACTGGAGATTGATTTGTAGAGGAGATAAAAATATAAGATGGCTAACAATATTTTTCCACCGGTGGAAACTGCTTATCCAATTGATAATGCACATGTCAACAGTCTGGATGCGTATCAGGCGCAATACGCCGAATCAATTCAAGACTCAGAAGCATTTTGGGAAACGGTTGCAGAACGGTTGACGTGGTATCAGAAATGGCACACTGTCCGAGATTACGACTTTGTTAGTGCCGATATTAAATGGTTTGAAGGCGGCACACTGAACGCTTGCTATAATTGCCTCGACCGGCATGTGGAAGCAGGACACGGCGATGCTACCGCTATTATCTGGGAGGGGAATGATCCTTCCGAAGATAAGACGTTCAGTTTTAGTGAACTCCTTGCCGAGGTCAAAAAGTTTGCCAACGTGCTGAAAGCACAAGGTGTTGAAAAAGGCGATCGCGTCTGTATCTATCTACAGATGGTGCCAGAGTTGGCAATTGCGATGTTGGCGTGTGCACGGATCGGCGCTGTGCATTCCATCGTTTTCGGCGCTTTTTCAGCGGAATCTCTCCGAGATAGGATTAATGACTCGGCGTGTAAGATGCTCATCACGCAAGACACCGCAATGCGGGGCCCTCGTAGCGATATACCCATGAAGGCGAATGCAGATGCAGCCGTGGCGGAATGTCCGTCTATTGAAAAAGTTGTTGTCGTGGAACGTACGGGAGACACGGTCGATTTTGATGCCTCGCGCGATATTTGGTGGCATCAAGCGATGGCAGATGCCGACGCAGAATGTGAACCAACTGTGATGAACGCGGAAGATCCGCTCTTTATTCTGTATACCTCCGGCTCCACTGGAAAACCGAAAGGCGTTTTGCATACCACAGGTGGCTATCTTGTCTATACCTCTTACACACATCAACAAGTCTTTGACTACCACGAAGGTGATGTGTACTGGTGCACGGCTGATATAGGGTGGATTACGGGACACTCTTATATTATCTATGGTCCGCTTGCGAATCGTGCGATTAGCATTATGTTTGAAGGCGTGCCGAACTACCCAGACTTCGGACGTTTTTGGCAAGTCGTTGAGAAGCATAACATTAACATCTTCTATACTGCCCCAACGGCTTTGCGGGCCCTGATGAAGGAAGGTGACGCATGGGTTGAGAAGTATGATAGATCTACGCTTAGATTACTCGGCACGGTGGGTGAACCGATTAAAGAACCGGAATGGCTGTGGTATTACAACATCGTTGGTGAAAAACGGTGTCCGATTGTGGATACATGGTGGCAAACCGAGACCGGTGGTATTTTGATGACGCCACTGCCCGCTGCAACGCCGCTGAAACCGGGTTCTGCGACATTCCCATTCTTTGGCATTGAGCCGGTGATATTAGATGAGGAAGGGAACGAGGTGGAAGGTAACCCAGCAACCGGTTATCTCTGTATTAAAACAGCGTGGCCCGGTATTATGCGAACAGTTTACGGGGACCATGAGCGATTTTTAGACACCTATTTCCGCCGATTCCCCGGCTATTATATGACAGGGGATGGGGTGCTGCGCGATGAAGATGGCTACTATTGGATTACTGGGCGCGTGGACGACGTTCTCAATGTTTCAGGGCATCGATTAGGAACAGCCGAGGTAGAAGGGGCAATCGGTCAACACGATGCGGTCGCGGAAGCAGCAGTCGTCGGTTACCCACACGACATCAAGGGACAAGGTATCTATGCGTATGTTACGCTCATGACGGGTGAATCTGTATCTGATGCGGTAGAAACGGGCATCAAACAGGCTGTCCGACAACATATCGGACCGATCGCCACGCCCGATAAGATTCAGTTTACGCCTGCGCTGCCAAAGACAAGATCAGGCAAGATTATGCGGCGCATCCTCAGAAAAATTGCGGAAGGCGACATCTCTGACCTCGGGGATACTTCAACCCTTGCCGATCCGACAGTCGTTGATGCCCTGGTTGAAGGGAGAAGGTAGAATAGTTATCAGTTTGCCTCGCAGTGAGAGTCGTCAGTTAAGAGGGTTTGTGTCGCAGCTACAGTCAACTGAACTGCCACAAGAACTTAATTGATAACTGACGACTCTAAAAACCGATAACTACTCCTTGAAGCATTTCGGTTCGTACTCGCGTAATTCATCGTGCATTAAATTTGCAAGAAGTAGGAGCACACATTGGCATCAGCACAGAAGATTGTAAATGAACTGAAAAAACAGGGAATCACGCACGCTGTAGGTGTTCCAGACAATGGCAGTGCGCGAATTTATGAACTTTTACGGACAGAACCTGGCATTGAGGTTATTACGGTAACCCGTGAAGGTGAGGCATTCGCTATTGCATCCGGATTGTACGTGGGTGGTAAAAAACCGGTGATAATTATCCAAAATACAGGTTTTCTGGAATCTGGCGATGCCATTCGAGGCACAGTGTTCAACATGCGGGTGCCGGTAGTCGTATTTATCGGGTATCGTGGATTTCACAATCGGAGCGCAGACGGACAATGGGTTGATTCTGTAGCGAACTTTTTGGAACCGACGCTAAAAGCGTGGAACCTACCTTACGAGATGTTAGAAACAGATAATGAAATTTCGTGTATCCGTAGGGCATTTGAAACAACAGAAGCGACCTCACTGCCGGCAGCGGTTCTACTGATTGGACACGCCACTTAACATATTGTGCAAAGTAAATAAATGTAGTTGCTGCGCGTATATTTCTGAGCGAAACAGCGGCGGAACTATACTTTTATGTTGTTTTTTCTGTAAAATCACGTTAAAATGTCTTGTTGTATAGGTTTTTTGGGGAATTTTCGTTTTTTTTTAAACATTTTACTTGACAAAACGTTTTAACATAATGTATCATTAAGATTTGTATTATTTTACCAAATCCTATAATAAGGAGAGGAGAACGATGGAAGCCGAATTTCTCGGTGAAACGACAAGTATTGAAAGTGTTGATCCTTACATGGATGCAGCATATTCAGCAGATGAAACAGAGCCCCCAGAGAGTTATAAAGGGAGCGATCAGAGTGCATTAACAAGTTGGCTCCGAAGTGTAGCAGGTCACCGCCTGCTGACCCGTGAAGAAGAAGTTGAGTTAGCGAAACGCATTGAAGCTGGTGAAACGGAGGATGGTTATACTCCGGATGCGGAGCAAGCACGGGATCAACTTGTACAAGCGAACTTACGCCTCGTCATTTCAATCGCTGTGAAATACCAAGGACACAACGTCCCACTCGAAGATCTGATTCAAGAAGGTAATATCGGACTGATTAAAGCAGCGGGTAAGTTTGATTATAGGAAGGGTTTTAAATTTAGTACGTACGCGATCTGGTGGATTAAACAAGCGATTATGCGTACGCTTGATAATTTCTCTCGTTCCATTAGACTACCTTCCTATGTCGTTGCGAAGATGAATAAGTTTGACGCTGTCTACGCGACACTCTGCCAAGAACTGCAACGTGAACCTCGACGCGACGAAATCGCCGAAGCTTTAGACCTGTCCTTAAGACAGGTTGAGGAAATTTTGACGTTTAACGCTGATGCAATTTCAATGGATTTACAACTTAGCGATGAACGCTCCGCCGCGACATTAGGTGATTTAATCGAGGACCCCGCGACGAGCGGTGAAGAAGGTCCTATTGCAGAAATGATTAACGAAGATCTGATCGCCCAATTTCTTAAAAGACTACCGGACCGAGAACAGAAAGTACTGAAGATGCGTTTTGGACTCGAAGATGGAGAACGTAAGACGCTCCGCGAAATTGGAGATGTTTTAGATGTTACCCGAGAACGGATCCGGCAATTGGAGATAGACGCAATCAAACGATTGCGCTTGTTGTATGACGAAATGGGAGAATTTCAGTCAGATCAGCCAATTTCTCAAAAGACTGCTGCATAACACGACTCACGGAAGGCAACTATGAAGAATTTCTTGAAGAAGCTCACGGGAAATGAAGCCCCTTTGCTTCAGGTGACAGAAGCCGCACAAGAGAAGATTCACGCAGTGATAGAAGCCGAAGAAGTTGAAGTTGAAGGTCTACGTATCAGCATCCAAGGTAAAACTGCTACAGCATTCCAATATAGCCTCGGTTTAGCGACTGAAGCGCAAGCGGATGATATTGTTGTTGAATGTGAGAATTTTAATGTGCTCGTCGATGCCAAAAGCGCACCGGACCTTCAAGGGGCTGTGATCGATTATGTCGACGACCTGAATTCAAGTGGGTTCAACATCGAAAATCCTAACACGCCTACTTGGGATAATCCGAAAGCACAACAGATTCAGGAACTCATTGATGAACGGATTAATCCGGCTGTCGCCGCACATGGTGGGCAAATAGAACTCCTAAATGTTGAAGAGGATTCTATCTATATCCACATGGGTGGTGGGTGTCAAGGGTGTGGCATGGCGAATGTCACGCTCAAACACGGCATTGAAGCGATGATTCAGGAAGTCTTTCCTGAAATTAAGCACGTGATCGATACAACGGATCACGCTGCTGGGGACAATCCGTATTATGCCCCAAGCAAAGGATAACAATAACACGGACGGGCAGATGTAACATCTGTCCGTTTTTTTTTAACCTGACACAACGCTGGCGCCAAGGTTGTTCGCTTGCGTAATAAAACAGGTCCCGCCATCGGGTAGCGTTTTCAGGAATGCGTCGGTTTCCTGCTTTAACCTATCAATATCCGCCGCTATTACGCAAATCGCTGGTCCCCAACTACTCACCCCTGCCCCGAATGCATCGTTATCGCGCAAGTAGTCAAGCGTTAATTGAAGCTCAGAACCTTGTGCCTCAATTTCGACTTTCTTCCACCCAAACGTCTGAATATCGTTTAAGGCTTTGCCAAAGTTGGACATATCATCTTCAATGAGGGCAGGAAGTATCTGGAGCAGTAAGATGTGTGAAAGTTTCTGGGCAACCCATTCTGGTTGTGGACACAACGTCCGAAACAGTTCTACCTCTGTATCGCCGTAAATTCTCGAACAATTCGGCATCACGATCAGCAGCGGCAATTCTGGAAATGAATAACGGAGTAAAATTGGTGGCGGTTGAATATCACCAACAGCAGACGAGGGGAGAAACGACGCTTTTTCTTCAGGAAAACGGTGTCCACCATCTACGATGAACCCACCAGTATCAAACGCTGCAACTCCAATACCTGAAGTCCCGCCGCGCCCGACCGCCTGTGCGAGTTCTTGTACACCCAGTCCGAGTTGATACAATACATTGACAGCCTGTGCAATGCCAAGTGCAAGTTGCGTTCCGGACCCGAATCCACAATGCATCGGGATTTCAGACGCAAATGTTAACTTAATTCCGGGAAAGGGATAGATTTGTTGAAAGCGTTGGAGGACAGCAATCGCGCGCTCACGATACACAGAAGGCGCGACATCAATGTCCGTTGCCATTTCAGCGATAATTTGGAAATTGGGTTCAGTAATCGCAAGCCCGAACCCACCATCAACCCGTCCTAACGCTCCGTTCAAATCAAGTAGGGAAAAGTGCAAGCGGGACGGGGTCGTAATTTTGACGTGGTTCATAGTTGTGTCGGGCAGGGTTCGTCTTGTTGTAGTGGTTTATAAATACAAAACAGATGAAATGAGGTAACTATTTTCCACTTATCAGTCAGCAGCAGTTTCCTCATATCCATTCCGTCTGACATCTCGTTCAATTAAACCGTCTCGGATATGGAGTACCCGTTTTGCGTGTTCAGCGACTTCAGCTTCATGTGTCACCATGATGATGGTATTTC
The DNA here is from genome assembly GCA_003635195.1 of Candidatus Poribacteria bacterium. Classification (GTDB taxonomy): domain Bacteria; phylum Poribacteria; class WGA-4E; order WGA-4E; family WGA-3G; genus WGA-3G. The sequence goes on from PYIY01000173.1 coordinate 42,171, forward strand.
CTTCATCGTTCAACCTGTTGAAGATCGCCATAATTTCTTCACCGGAGCGTGTGTCCAAGTTTCCAGTCGGTTCATCGGCAAAAATCATTGAGGGTTTATTGACCAAAGCCCGCGCGATAGCAACGCGCTGAATTTGCCCGCCCGATAACTCGGTCGACTTATGATCTACGCGGTCTGCTAAGCCGACGGCTTCCAAGGACTCAAATGCGCGCCGTTTTCGTTCCTTTCTACCCAAACCAGAATAAATCAGTGGCAGTTCAACATTGTTGAGTGCGCTGGTCCGTGGTAGTAGATTAAACGATTGAAAAACAAAACCGATCTTCTTATTGCGAATGTCCGCGAGACGATTATCAGAAAGCTTACCAACCTCTTCGCCCTCAAGGAAGTAATCACCCGATGTTGGCGTTGCGAGACACCCCAAGATGTCCATCATGGTTGATTTACCGGAACCAGAGGGTCCCATAATAGCGAGGAATTCACCTTGTGATATAGTGAAACTCACACCCCGCAGTGCATGTACCTGCACGTCGCCCATCTGGTAGATTTTTGTCAAATTTCGTACATCTATTAACATAGTGTTTTCTCCTTACTTATATTGATGAAAAAGAAAAAACAGAATTTAGCACATCTATGCTAACAATACGGCATCTGTTATTCCTCGCCGTCTTCGTTGTTCCTTTGCCCTTCTGTTAATTCCTTCATAGAAGGCACAAAAACGCGATCACCTTCTTTCAAACCCCCTGTGATTTGAAAGTGTGTGTTGTTGCGCTGCCCGATTGTAATATGGGTTTTAACGCCTTTTTGCTCTTTGTTCTTGCTGGATTCACCGGTATCTAACTTGACAAAGTACTGCCGTTCACTACTTACCTCGGCTTCTATATCAGGAAGTACGTTCTGATCGGAAATAACAATGCTAATTTCTATTGGACCTTTACGCAACCCCTTCTGATCACCTTCAAGCAAAATTTCGAGGTTGCCACGTGCCTTTTCCGCGTCAATTTTACCGACCTGCCCGGGAAATTCCTTTCCGATAAGATTCCGAATTTTGAGCCGTTGCCCTTCCTGAAATTGCCCAAGATCTGCCGAATTAATGTTGGCTTTTACGGTGAAAATTTCCGGACTTAGCACAGCAGGGATAGGTAGTTGAAGCACATCCGATTCTTCAAACACAATGATATCGACATCTGCGGACATACCGGGCCGTAATTCAGGCGGCGAACCGATAACTTCTACATCCACCTCAAACGTGATGACAGAACTCTGATTTTGGGGACCGCGCCGCGTTGCGCTCGGTGAAATCTCGCTCACTCTCCCCGGGAAGACGCGACCCGGATAGCTATCAACGGTGATTTCGGCACGTTGTTCTGGTTTTATTTTCCCGATCTCTACTTGGTTGATTTGGGTTCTGACAATCATCTGGTCAAGGTCAGCGATACGCATGATCGCTTCGCCGCGTGAAAATGCGGAACGACCTGACGTAATAATCTCGCCTTCTTCCACAATGAGTTGTGTAATTGTGCCAGCCATCGGTGCTTTTACAGTTGTCCATTCGTAGCGTTCTTCTTGAGAATCAAGTTGGCTTTGCGCTTGGAGGCGATTCGCCTCTGCACTCACCTCTGAATGTATAGTCAACTCCTTTTCTTCTTCCGTCGTCTCTTGAATCTGTTGGAGGCGGGTTTGTGCGTCCTCGAGTTCCGCTTTGTACTGCTTACGCTGTGCTTCAAGAGACTTTTTAAGGGTCTCAACGTTCTTCTTATTTAGTTCAAGCGTCGATTTTCGGCTTTCGATCGCTGTTTTGCGTGCGTTGAGGTTCTCATCTTGAGATTTTATAGTCTCTTTTTGCGATTCAACTTCTTTCTCGGCAGAATCGTATTGTGACTTAGCAACTATAAGTTGGCGTTGAGAATCTTCCAATGCTTTCTTTGAGATGAGTTTTTTCTTAAAAAGCTCATCGTTACGTTTGTGCTCAGTCTCTGCTGTCTCATACGAGATTTTTGCGGATTCAACATTGGTCTGTGAGCGTTCAAGGGTTAGATTTGCTTGTCCTAATGCAATTTCTGCCTGCTTCAAGGCGATATTATCCTGATCAAGGGAGTTTTGTGTTGTTGCGACCAATGTTTCCGCCTCGGTGATCCGTTGCTGTGTGTTTGCGACAAAGGAATCCAAGGTCGCTTGTGCTTTTAAGACAGAATTTTGTGCCTGTGCGAGATTACTCTCTTGCTGTTTCTCAGTAATCTTAATACGGAGTTGTGCTCGCTTCAATTCTGCTTCGCGCGCATTAAGGTTCGCCTCCGCCTGTTTCTTCTGCTCCAGAATTTGCTTTTCATCAATGCGAAGGAGCGGTTGGTCGACCTCAACTTTTTGTCCCTCAACAACGTAAATGTCAACGATCTCGCCTTCCACGTTTGAGCGAACATCCACCTCAATAAAGGAGCGTAAGTTACCAGATTCACGCACGCGAACAAGGAATTCGCCGCGGCGGACAATTTCCTGTTTTACCTCGGTCTCCTTCTTTTTTTGACCGAAACCGAAGTTCATACGGGTAGCACCGATGACCCCGACAGCAATAACGCCTACGGTAACTATCCCTATGATAATCCACCTTTTACGATTCTTCATTTTTATTGTAAGACCCCCATTGCATCCTGCAAACGGATTTGGGCAATTTTGTAATCGTAGAACGCATTCACCTCATTCGTCAATGCCTGGGCGTAACTTGTTTGGGCATCAAGCAATTCAAGCAAAATGGCTTTGCCAACCTCAAAACGCCCTTGAATGACATCTAAACTCAGTCGGGCATTGGTAACTTGTTGTTTGGAGATATCAACGACTTTTTCACTCCGCTCAAGATTCAGATAGGATTGCCTCACAGCGAGGGCAACGCTCCGCTCCAAGTCACTCACATTTTCACGGGTCTGCTCTAACTGCATCTGTCTCTCCTTAACTTGGTTCCCTAAGATACCACCATCAAAAAGGGTAAAGTTCAGGGACAGGCCCGCGCTCCAACTTCGGAAATCAGAGAAATTCTCACGTTCGCGGAGGTAATCATCAAGGTTGACGTTATAATCAACATTCGCGTTTAGACGGGGCCAGCGTTGCAATCTTGCCAAGGTCAGGCTCCATTCCTGAGATTTTATTTGTGCCTGTCTCTCTTGAAACTCTGGACGTGTGTTAAGGGCTATCTCAATGGCTTCCTCAACCGGCATCTCTACGCGTTCAATAGTCCCACGTTCTTGGTAGAGTTGATAAGATTCATCAACAGAAACAGTCAGTAAAACGCCAGGGTCTAATCCGAGGAGCCGGGGGAGGGTCGCTTGTGCGATTTGAAGTGAATTTTGATTGTTCAATAACGATAATTCATCATTTCCTTCACGCAACTCGGCAGTCGCGATATCGGCAGGGATCAGGGTCCCCGCCTCTTCAAAATCCCTTGTCCTTTGTGTGTTTTCCTGCGATCTCGCTAAAACCTGTTCACTCACTTTGACGAGTTCCTGTCTTTTAAGAACATCATAGTAAGCCACCGTAATGTCGAGGATTAGGTCCTGCTTGGTTCGTTCATTCTGACTGACAGTAGCAGTTAGACTTTCTTTTGCTTGCGCAAAACTCCCCTCTCGTTGTCCGTTATCCCAAAGTGTATATTGTCCACGTAGCCCTAAATTGTAGTTTTCAGGTTCAAAGCCGAAGTCAAGGCGATCCGAAAAATCGTAGTTGCCGTTTGAAAAAATCTGAGGAAAATACCGAGCACGCGCATTTTTTACCCGAAGTTCTTGTATAGCGAGACTCAAGCGCGCGTTTCGCATACTCGTTGATCTCTCCAAACCTACCTGGATACATTGTTCAAGGGTTAAAGGTTGTGATAAATCAACTTCGCCGACAGGCTCTTGCGCCCCGATACAAAAAACGACTGCAAACTGAAGTATGAGAACGGTTTTCAAAGGCACTTTCTGGAAACCGGCACGCAGCATCCCTTGTAACGCTGCGAGTTTTGATAAAACAGTTAACTTTATTTTCCCGTGAATCATTAACATCTCCTTATCAATACGAGTCTCTTGAATTCGGTCTGGTGCCAGTCTTAACTTCTAAGCACTCCTAAATGTGAGACAGCGACTTTAATTTTCTAAAAGCAAGTTTTAATTTCCAAGCAACATCAAAAAGACTTTATTTATCTATTTTGACGCAATGCTTCATTAAAAGTTTAGACATATTGACCCCCAAACTTGTTCTTTTTCTTGCAATTGCTTCGGATTTTTGCTACACTATTCTGTCAAACAGTTTTGAAACATAATTCGCAGGTAGCAGCATGCTAAAGGTGAACACCGTTTTTACCCTCATTTTTATCTGTATTGGACTCGCTTTTGTCGTATCAACACCAGCGTTCTCAATTGATTCTGGGACATACTGGCTGCTTGTGGACGCAACCCCAGATGCCTCGGCACACGAACGTATGAATTCACTCACCGCACTGTTAACAACACGCGGTAAAGTTCCGAGTGAACAGATTTATCATGTCGAAGGCGATAGTGCCACATCCGATGAGATCCACGCGTTACTCCAAGAAATCGGGCAGCAGACGCAGCCACAAGACACGCTGATTTTTCTATACCATGGGATGGTGGGTAAACCGAACGTACAGACAATGCAGCTGATAATTCAGGAAAACGCAGAGGGCATTCAAGATTCCACGCTCAATAACTGGTTTAGAGAGTCAAACAGAAAAAGCAGCGTCGTTATTATTGATGGTTATACCGAGGATACAAACTTAAGTGCTTACTATGGGAACCGCGAAACACTCGGCACTGCTGCGCTAAATGTGATTCAATCGGTAGAGAAGGCGGAAAACACGGTACTTCTTCAGAAACTTTACGATGCACTCGCCGCAGACACAACCGATTCAGACGATAATCGGCAATTGAGCATCTTTGAAACTTATGACCTCTTGCGGACGCATTCTGAGTTCCTGGATGGAATTCTCGCACCAACGGGTAATGTTGAAGCAGCACTCCTCAAACTGAGTCCTGCGCTTAAGGTCACATCACTTCCAGAGGGTGCGCAAATTTTCATCAACGATGTAGAAGTCGGAAACACACCGAAACTTATCACTGAAAACCTACAACAAGGCACTTCCACAGTATCCGTAAAGAAAATCGGGTACATCACACCCCCCTCCAAGCCCGCGGAATTGCAGTTGGCACTTGGAGAGTCCGTCCATATCGGTTGGGTGCTGGATCCTATCGCTGTTCACGGTAGCGTTAAAGGCGTAGCCGGTGCGTCGGCTGCGGACACACTGGTTTGGATAAATGGAACCGCATATCAACAGACTGTAGCGGCAGATGGAATTTTTCGCTTTGATGCGTGGAAAGATGCAGATTTATTAACAGTCGGCGAAACTTATGCACTCCATGCGAAACAGGGGCATCAGAACTACGGTTCCGCAACTTTCACATTTGACGGCTACAGCGATATAGCCCAACCGATCCAACTGATTAAGAGAAGTTGGTTTGAAATCTCACAAATTGAATTTGACCGAGATAACCATCAAGGGGCTGTCACCGCTTTCCAAAACGGGATTGAGCGCACGACAGATTTCCCGCAGATGTCGGCAGATTTAACAGTTTTACTTTTGAGTTCCTTTGCCGATGCATTAGAGAAACAAGATGTTCAGGATGTTGCTTATCTCGTTGTTACAGCGAAGCTGGCAGAGCAGCTTGATCAGCTCACCCTCGCGAAAAAGTATTGGGAAGAGGTAAAAACGAAAGCACAAAAAGGGACCCCTGCCGCTGAGTTGGCAAGTCAACGGTTATGGCAGCTGAATCGTGGTCGCTATCTTCTCAATATTGGTCTTATTGTCCTGTTGGTAATTCTCTTGGCATCCGGGGCATGGACGTTTTATAGGTACCGGAAATCCAGACAAACAGCACAGGAAGCGTAAAAAATCAAAAGTTAAACGCTCTTAGAAGGCTGTATATTTCCCAAAAGTTCTTCCACTACTACCGTCGCATATCCGCCCGCGGGGAGCGTGAAACGGAGCCGTATTCCGATACCACTATCCACAGCAGACACCTCATGTAGTTGTATCGGCATCCTTAAAGGCCTACGCGTCCCCGGTAACCGAATACCCACAACCTTACGAAACTTTTCGAGGCGAACGCTTTCATCTGCAAGGATCGCTGTTTCCAGATCAAGCACCTCACCAGTCGGCATCCGCATTTTGTATCCGAAGATCGGTCCCGAAGGACTAATCTCAAGCGCATCTGCCCGCGGTTGTTCAGTCGTCGGATCCTTAACGAGAAAAGGTGCCCCGTTACTATGTTTCACAGCAATGTCGCCCGTAAGGAGCTTGCCTAAATGCGGCATTCGCTTTTCTAAAATGCTGTTAAAGAGGTGCGCTTGATACGCCGATAGATACAACTTGCGCAACCGATGCGGAATAGAAGTTATCACTTTTTCGACAGGTTTTCGCGCTAATTCCTGTTGCATACGGCGCGCGACACTGTCCACTTGCAGTGCGTCCTCTGTGAGCAAATAATGCAGGACGGTCTCCCACTCTGCTTTCACCAACGCTTTACCGATTAGATGTGAATCGTTTTTGTTCCCAAATCGCTGCGTGCCAAATCGATTCGGTACACCTTCAGTTACTAACTGCGCCATCATCGCTTTAATCAGAGGCAATGTATCGTGAGGCATATCGTGCAGAATTAGTTCAAATCGGTTGCCGCGGAGGTGTCCCACTCGCAATTTATGCGTGTGTCTTTCTGCCCATAAGACCTCAATATCCGGCTGTTCAATCCTCAAAACCTGTTCCGGTGCTATACCTTCGACAGACAATATCTGTGTTGTGACTGCGTTCTTATCCTTTAACCCAGCATATCCGAAATCTCGTGTTGACGCTTGTAGTTCCTGTGCAATTCGGTTAATAGCCTCCAATGTGCTGAGATTCCGTTTCCGAATCGCGAAATAGGTATGTGTCCCTGCGCCAGAGGGTTCATAAAGCGGCAGCTCTTCAACGATAAAATCTTCGGGTTCTTTAAACATCTGATCATCCTCATGTGTCTTAGTCATCACGCTATTATAGGCACGATTCGCCCATCTGTCAAACTGAGAAAACGGGAATATTTGCTTGCTATCGGCGTAGAATTGTGGTATACTTAACAGTGAAGCATCAGCAAAAAGGAGGGAAAAATGGCTTACGTAATTTGTGAACCGTGCGTTGATGTAATGGATACTGCATGCGTTGTTGTCTGTCCTGTAGACTGCATACATACCAGTGAAGGCGAAAACCAGCTCTACATTGATCCAGATGTGTGTATAGACTGCGCCGCGTGTGAACCTGTGTGTCCGGTCGATGCGATCTCTATTGAAAGTGATGTCCGAGCTGAGTGGGCATCGTATATTGAGATAAACCGCAAATTTTTTGAGACTTTTGTTAAACCAGAAACTGAGGACAGCGGAGACGACGAAGCAGGAAAAACTAAACAAGGAAAACAACAAGGTATTCCGGAAGAATTCGTACAGATACCAGAGACTCCAGACTCAAGACTGCGAACACCGTACAACTTATTAGTGATGCTCGGTCAACCTATCCTCGGTGCCTTCTCAGCGAAGTTTAAAACGCAGCTTGAAGAGATGGCAGGAAACACACGAGTCTTTAGTGCCGCCGTATCTACAGGTATTAATAGTCTAATTAACATAACGCTCTACCCACTTATTCTTTTTTTCTTTGGGTTCCGAGGACAAGAGGTTGACCTTTTCTCAAGTAGAGGCAACTTGATGATTTTTCTCGGAATAGTCATCGCGATCACAGAGGGGATTTACCGGTTTAAAGATGAATTCAGCTCAACAGAGGAACAACCGCGTTACGGCGCAGCATTCTATGGTTGGATAATGTCGCTCGTTGCGACACCGCTGCTGATCGGTGCGCGTTCTGCTCTGGTTACAACACCTCCGACACAACGAAAAACGGTACCTGGGGCAGTAGAGATAGATGGCGCAATTTACGCAGATGATATAAAGGAACGCTACCGTCGTTATGGAATGATCAATCAGGTCGCAGAAATGGCAGATTATTACCGAATTGAGATCGAATTCCCGCGATGGGTCCCCAATTCTGCGGCGAAGAAAACCTATGATCTTCCTGATAGAATGCCACACTATGATTATGAAGTCTGTCTAAGTTCGCCATATTCTATGGATACGACACCTGGCCCCGAAACGACTGTGACAGTTCAGACGCAACTGCCTGTGGACCCTAAAACAGGACAAATGGCAGATCCTCGGTTTGAGAATGTTGTCGGACGGACAAGTTCTTTCCCTAACGGTTTTACAAGTATCTTTCCCATTGAAGCGCAACCAGAGGATTTCCATACAAATTATCGGAACAGGGTGCTTGAAATTATCGTCCCCAAAACAGGCACCTATGATCAACTCGGCTTGGAACCACCTGTCCATTATGCGAAACTCAAAGGGTAGATTTCAATTGTTGGGACATATCCAGATGAAAATAATGGGTAAGCCGCATGTTGGATAAAGAGACGCTTGTTGCATGGGATAAGCGTTACCTCTGGCATCCATTCACGCAGATGCAAGATTGGTTGACGGAGGATGTCGTCATCATCGAACGTGGTGAGGGATGCTATCTTATCGATACCGCCGGAAATCGGTATATTGACGGCACGGCTTCTATGTGGACGAATGTCCACGGGCACAATCACCCCGAATTGAACACAGCACTCAAGACGCAGCTGGACAAAATCGCCCACACAACACTGCTTGGATACAGCAACATCCCAGCGATTCAACTGGCACAAAAACTGGTGGAAATCACGCCTGCCGGACTCAACAAGGTGTTTTATTCCGATAACGGTTCAACGGCTGTCGAAATCGCCTTGAAAATGACGTACCAATACTGGCAACATAAGGGAGAGCCGCAACGGAAATTGTTTATCCATTTCGATAATGCTTACCACGGGGATACCATAGGTGCTATGAGTGTCGGTGGGATTGATAGTTTCCACACCACCTTTGATTCCCTCCTTTTCAAAGGTGTCCGTGTGTCCGCTCCTGAAATGTATCGTCCCTCTCGTGATACGGATGCGTCCAGCAACAAATCTGCGGTGAAAACGCGTTGGCTTAATGCGGTAGAAGACGCGCTCTCTGAAAAGGCAGGGCAGGTTGCTGGTATTATTTTAGAACCTCTCATTCAGGGCGCGGGTGGGATGTTGGTCGCGCCAAACGGATTTCTGAAGGCACTTGAAACACTTGCAAAAACGTCAGAAACACTCCTTATCATCGATGAGGTGATGACCGGATTCGGACGCACCGGCAAAATGTGGGCATGCGAACACGAAGACGTTACACCCGACATCTTATGCACCGCAAAGGGTCTCGCCGCGGGCTATCTTCCTCTCGCTGCGACGTTAACGACTGACGACATCTACAACGCCTTCCTCGGCGAATATAGAGACCTTAAGACTTTTTTCCACGGTCATACCTTTACCGGTAACCCGTTAGCATGTGCTGTTGCATTGGAAAATATCGCTATTTTCGAGCGTGAGAACCTCGTATCCCAACTTCAACCCACCATCGAACATTTCAGAACCCGGCTTCAAGATTTTTACGCGCTTCCGCATGTCGGTGATGTCCGCGTGTGTGGTTTTGCTGCGGGTGTAGAACTCATGAAAAACCCAGACACACACACGCCTTATCCGTTTGAAGAGAAGATAGGTATCCGGGTTTGCAAAGAGGCACTCACACATGGGGCGATGCTCCGACCCCTTGTGAATACTATTGTCCTGATGCCGCCCTTGCAAATTACGATTTCAGAATTAGACAGCCTGCTGAATATCGTTTATACTTCAATTGAGACAGTCACAAAAAAATATCGGTAATTTATTGGCGAAGTCCGGTGCGGTTGCAAACCGCACCTACCGGGCCGGGGGAAAGGGGTATTGAAAAAAAATAGGGCGGGTGTTTAAACCCGCCCCATAATCATTCAGATTGATTGACTTAGAAACCAGCACGTCCGACTGCTGTATTCTGCGCTCGATCTGTCACCTGAATAGTAATTGCGTGCCCGCCTGCGGGAAGTTCACCAGTTTCTAAGAGAAGCTGCTCGCTCTTAGAATCGAAGATGCCGTCATCGGGGAATATCGCTTTCCAAGTCTCATCGTTGTCAATTTTATAGACGGCTTTCTGGATAGGTGTCGCCATATCCGTAACCTCACAAGCGATTTTGTAAGTCCCATTACCGTTAGGTGTGACTTTAATTTCGCCGACAGAAGGTTGGGTATTATCAACATTAAACGGCGGACTCTCCTTATCAGCGGATTTCGCCCAACCGACCGGATTGCTGAGTTTGTCCGTAGCGACTACTTTCACTTTATAGCGTCCATCTGCGACGGTGGTGATATCCCACTCAAATTCGGCTTTGGTTAGCTCTTTTTTCAGGAGGCGCCAGTTGTCTTCAGAAACCTCTTTATAGTAGAGTGTATACTGGAGCGTATCGGCGTTTGCGTCCTCAACCTTCCAACTAATCTTCCATTTTTTGGAAGGTGCCTCGTTTCCACTGCCGGATCCACTGCTACTTCCGCCGCGTGCGCTTGGCGGTGGGACGTTCCCGCCAGAACGACGCCGCGTTTCTTGATTGCCGCTGCCGCTGCCGTCATCTATGGTAATCCCTGTAAATCGTGGCTCAACATTCGTTTGCACAGAAGCGAGGGTGACCTTCTTCAGGACAGGCGTTTTTGCTGCGTCAGTAGTTGAGAATTTCGCGCGCCATTGGATGAACTGTGCGTCTCCATTCGGAACTTGAGAACCTTCCGCAGTGGTGAGTTCCTCCGACCAGTCGTTCCAAGTATCATCAGGCTTTTTCGTATTACCGGTCCGCGTTGAGAAAGCGATCGCAGTGCCCTCTTCCATCTCACCTTCCCAAGAAAGTTTTCCCCATCGGGACAGGCTCTTTGCGTCGTGAACCTTCGACTCAAGTGTTCCTTTATCAACACGCTCGGTCGTAAGCGTAAAGAGTTTACCGGGGTTGCCGGTCGCCAAGAAAGTTTTGGTGGCACCCTCCACCTCTTTTTGATGTATCGCGACGACCTGGTCAGCTGAACATTTACCGACTTCAACATGATCCCCACTCATTGGATTGACGCGGTAAATTTTCCCCTCATCCCCTGTTCCTACAAGAATTTGGGAATCGCTTTCTAACACGATTGCCAAAATAAGTGGCTCTGGCGAATTCCAAATTGATACAGCAGTGCCATCGGGTCGAATTTTGTAGATATTAGATTTATTCTCCTGTGGCGGTCCACCACCGGGTGGCGGCGGTCCACTGGGGGTAGGCGGTCCTGCGCTGCTACCACTGCGGCGATTTCTTGAAGGTTCAGCGGGTTGAGATGTAACGGCTGCAGCGTAGAGGTTGCCTTTACTATCCAATTTAAGGGCGCGGACCTCTTTCTCTTTGGCTTGATACACAACTTTTGCAGTGCCATCGTCCATAATATGGTAGATAACACCATTATCGCCGCTGCCTGCATAGGAACCGTTTTCGTGCAGAAGGAGGGTCATAATATTTTTTTCTTCGGCATCAAATAGGACACTGGATTCACCTTCAGGTGTAATTTTGTAAATTTTTCCATCGGTCCCGGTTGCGGCATAGAGATTGCCAGCATCGTCAAACTGCAACGCCCACACATACTTGTCGCCTTTATTGAGAAGGGTGGTAGGCGGTGTCGTAGCATCGGTGATTTTGTAAATCAACCCATCGGGCCCTGTACCCGCGTAGAGCGCGTCGTCGGGTCCGATCGCGAGGCTGTAAATGGTAACTTCGGGTGAATTATAATAGAGTTCAGCGGTATCCTCACCGGCACTAATTTTATAGATTTTACCTTCGTTGCCGGTACCCGCGTAGAGGTTCCCTGCGGAATCCTCAGCAAGTGCCCAGACTTGCGTCTCTTTCATCTTCGTAAAAGCATCAATTTTCAGAGACAACATAACGTCTCCGGTGCTTGTCAGTGAAAGGTCTTTGGGCTTACCAGACTCGAAATCCGCATGATGCTGCTGTTCCCACAACGAAGTTTTTACTGCAGATGCGACACCCGCGAACATAAGGATGGTTAAAATAAGACTCCAAAAGGAGATGACACGGCGCATTGAAAATACCCTCCTATAGGGTTGTTTAGGCGGAACTTGAAGTTATGTGCAAGTCGCCAAATTTATGGATTCTTTGATTTCGCGTTCACCGAGACATGGACGAGCCCACGGTCTCTATCCCGTCCTCGGTTATTGTAAGGAGTGGTTTACGGACCCCCGCCCTACTTACTCCGTTTTTTCTACTCGGCATTTCTATCAACGACAAAGCGAATGATGCCACTCCCAAAAACAACGAAGTCTGTGGATAACTTGTCAACGTGTAAGGCTGTCCCCGAAGTATACCCACTATTACCGACTACCTGTTTTGCAGTGTTCATCACAGACATCACTGAAGGCGGAAGATTTGAGAATTCTTGACCTTGCACGGTGAGTCCGGGTTGAGGCACACTGAGTTCAAGAATAATATCGGTATTATTTTCCTCGCGTTTTAAGAGTTCAACCAACTGGTTGATGTCTCTGTGTCGGAAATTAAAGGGTGCGCGGGAACGCTGCCAAAACTCGTAAAAACTTGCGTTGGAGGCGAGCAGCAGAACAAGTCCATCCGGGGCATCCTTTGGAATTGTAATCTTTCCTGTCAGAACTATAGGCATTTCAAGATAAGGCTGCAGCGTCATTTCTACCTCAACAGTGTCCCCAGGACGATAGCGGAGTTTATCCACACGGAGGCTCTGGATGCCTGCCGTCCGCCGCTTATCTTCCATTTTCACATCAAAGGAGACCTTTTCGACCTGAACCTTTGTGTAGAGATTGCTGCCCAACTGTAACATTGGTGACACGACCGTCTGTCTGGCAGCAAGTCCCGGTGAGCCACCGGAAGAGTAAATATTCTTGTAAACCAACTCACGCGTTTTAAGGTCAGGATGCTCCTTCAAAGTGATGGTCGCTTCCAGGTTCATTGTATGATCATTAGAATAGAATTCAAGCGAATCCAAAAGGTACCAGATCCCTGTCCCAGACAAAAACGGTGACATTCCCTTGTGGCGGATCACTTCATAGTACTTTTCGTGCCGTTTTCCATCGCTCGTTTGGATATTGACATTGACCGGAATATAGCTGGGGTGCTTCCCAATAATAGCAGCGATTGAAGTCTCTCTGTCTTGCACTATGGTCCCGATAGGCTGTGTCGCTGCTGCGTATTTGTAGGAACGGGAACGGCTCGGCATAATAAAATGGACATAACCTCCAGAAAGAGGTAGGTTGACATTACCTTCTTGCCCATCGCCATGCCCATAAGCGAGCAGCTCATTCCCATCTACGTAAGTGATAGTGCCGTAACCAAAGAAGGGCACATCACCTCGAATTAACTCCGTTCCGATGATTTGTCCTGCCTCAATCGGTGATTCCTTAACACGGCCTCCGCCGGCTGCAGCTTGAACAGGCGTATAATTGAATTTATCAAAAATCGGTTTGACAAACCGCATGAGTTCCGGATTTAGTGGCGGGAAAGCGAGAGGCTTTAACAACTCTGCAGGTCGCGTTCGGGGAGAGGGCCTGGAAATATTTTCAAACCACGCTTCATCAAAACTGCGAGGGGTTTGTGTCATCTTACCATCGCGAAGCAAGGCAGGTCCCATATCCAACCCATATTCTTGTGTCACAGCTGCGGAATCGAGATTAAAGAGTTGTGTGCCTTCATAACTGAGATTCGGTTCCATACCCCACTTCGCCACCTTAACCATCAATTCAATCGGCGTGACACCAAAAAGATTGGCATGCTCTCGCTGATTGAAGTGCCCGAGTGAGAGCGCACCCATGAGCCTCCCGTCAATATACATCGGGCTACCGCTCATACCGCCAGCAACACCGGTACGCTTAAAGTTCTCGCTGAAACCTTTACACCATATCACATGCCATTCCGGGAAATAGTTGTACTCAACACTTACAACTTCAAAATCAAATTCTTCCACTGTTGTTCCTGAAAATACTGTGTACCCCTTTCCCTTCATACCCGGTTCCACATCGGACAACCGTATAAACTTCTCAGCGTCCCACTTAATCTGTGCATGGCTATGATATGCAGCCAAGCAGAACACGATCAGTGCACAAAGCCAAACCTTTTTCACAACGTTTCTCCTCTCTGAACTATCAGAAATCTGTTTTCTGTCAAGACATTATAGGATATTATAACCCAAGTTGCTACTTACAAGATTTTAGACAGGTATATACCGTTTTTGATTGAAAATACAAAGCATTTCTTCTAATCCTGGTGTTCTATGGTGTCCTGTCCTACGATTCTTGTTTATTTAACATAAGGTTGCAACTTAGGTTATTATAGCAGAATGATGAATCCGATGTCAACCCGAATTGACAAAAAATTCCTAAGTGCTCATATTCCCAAGCCCTGATTTCCAATTGATATTTTTTTTCACGCGTGTTATGCTTTAATAAAAAGCATTAGGAGTAGTGTGCATAGTATGCCGAATACCGTTTGTATCCTCGCGATTGACCAAGGGACAACAGGTACGACCGCCCTCCTTGTTGACGTAGAAGGTAACATCGTTGCACGGGGACACCAAGAATTTACACAGTATTACCCACATCCCGGTTGGGTAGAACACAATCCAGAAGAGATTTGGAACGCCACACTACAAGCCATAGACGCACTCTTTGAAGAAAAAGCACCAAACATTATCGCTCTCGGCATCACAAATCAACGTGAAACTACGCTCATCTGGGATCGGCAAACAGGGAAACCGATCCATCCGGCAATTGTATGGCAGTGTCGACGGACCGCGGATAGATGCGCTGCCCTTGAGAAACAAGGAATTGCGGAAGAAATAAAGGCGAAAACAGGACTTGTCTTAGATGCCTATTTTTCGGCAACGAAGGTGGCGTGGATTCTCGATAATGTGAGTGGTGCAAGGGCACAAGCCGAACGCGGTGAACTCGCGTTTGGGACAATAGACACATGGCTCCTATGGAAATTAACAGACGGTGCTGTCCATAAAACCGACTATACAAACGCATCGCGCACACTACTTTTCAATATTAACAATCTGTCATGGGACGATACGCTTTTGGAAATCTTTAATGTTCCAAAAGCCATATTGCCTGAAGTCTATCCATCTGCAAACAACTTTGGTACAGCGAATTTCTACCGTAATTTTTGGCTTCAAACCTTCGGTAAAAATATATGCTTAGATGGCATTCCAATTACTGGCATCGCGGGCGATCAACAGGCAGCTCTTTTTGGGCAATTGTGTACCCAACCCGGCACGGTAAAAAACACCTACGGCACTGGTTGCTTTCTGATGCTTAACACAGGTGCTGAAAAAATAGAAACAGAGACGGGGCTCCTGACAACACTCGCTTGTAGTTTAGATGAAACTCCCGTTTATGCACTCGAAGGGAGCGTATTTGTCGCGGGCGCTGCTGTCCAATGGCTTCGTGATGGCCTCCAGATTATTGAGAACGCAGCAGAAACAGAAGAGATCGCATCCAGTATCCCAGATTCAGGCGGTGTCTTTGTTGTTCCTGCGTTTACTGGACTCGGTGCCCCCTATTGGGACGCTGAGGCACGCGGGGCTATTCTCGGTTTAACACGCGGGAGTACCCGCGCACAGATTATTCGTGCGACTTTAGAATCCATCGCGTATCAATCCGCAGATGTCGTTACTGCGATGTTGACGGATGCAGACATGAGGATTGATTGTTTGCGTGTTGACGGTGGGGCAACTGCGAATGATTTTTTGATGCAGTTCCAAGCGGATATCCTTGGGATAGATGTAGAACGTCCTGCCCAAATTGAATCAACAGGATTGGGGGCTGCATACCTCGCGGGTCTGACCACTGGAATATGGAATGACATTGCTGAATTGGAGGCATATCGATCTGCACACGCCACCTCCGTGAACGAAGTTTCTACAGGTCGCGTTTTTTCACCACAGATTGACAGCAACGAACGGAACCAGAAGCTCGTGGAGTGGAAAAAGGCAGTGCAACGCGTTATGAGTTAAAATGCGACTCCAATGGAAGTATTCCCTTGTTATCAACCTTTCTGTGATGGCAATCCTCGTGGCATTTTACTTTTTTGATAGTATCCGTGTCCGAAACGAGATGAATGCGCTCCACGCCTTGGGTGCAGAACGTGGTGCTGAACTGCGGAAAATCGCCGAAAACACGATTCTTGATGCTGTTGAGAAGGAAATCAAAGCCGCAAGGGTATTTGATGCCCAACGACTGGATCAGGCCCTAAATAAGCTGAAGCGGGAACATCCGGACATGCAAAATGTGCTGAACATCCATGTCTCCTTGAATGACCCGCGTATTCGTTCGAGTCTGCTCAGGAGTAAAAATGCTGGGGATATAAATCTTGATTCAGCGGATCTTGAGCAAATTGAAAAAAAAGGCGCGACGATATACGCTGTTGAGGGGCAGAACGCAACGGCTATTGTTATTAAATACATTGCCGTTTTGACCGGACCCCAGTCAATTGCCCTGGCATCGAGCGATCTCGCCTACGAATCAAGACTCGATAACGGGACTCTGCCGTATGCAGTCTGGGAAAAAGCCTTTGGTAAAGATGTCTATGTACCAGAGGATCCAGTGATAACTGAGGAGAAAGGTAGACGCTGGCGAATGACAGATCAGGCAAAAGGTGATCTTTATAATTTATGGAAGCAAGGTGAGACGTTGTGGATTCAAAAAGCATTAAGCGGCTACATACAAGTCCTTTTTGATGTGCCTTATATCGGCAGGTCCATTCGATATTCATTGCTAATGCACGCAATATTGATCGTAATTGTTGGGGCACTGCTCGTGATTCTGATAGATTTAACGACCAATCACCTAATTATGAAGCCGTTAGAACGGATGACGGGTATTATTCAGAGTGCAGAAAGTGGCGATTTATCTCTCGACCAGACGTATTCCTCGGATGAAATCGGAAGGGCGACCCATAACCTCGTCCGGATGCTGTGGCAACTGCAGGATTCTCATTCCAAACGGATTGATGCTTTAGGACAATTCGCCGCGGGTGTAGCACACGAAATTCGGAATCCGCTTAATTCAATCGGGATGACAGCACAACATCTGAAATCTGTCTTCTCACAACCGAAAGTGAGTCACGCCGATATTGAAGAGGCAAAAGAGTTGTTAGATATCGTTGACCAAAAAATAGTGGAACTGAAGCAAACTTCAGAGGAATTTCTCACTTTAAATCGCCCAAGGATACTGAATGTAGAACCTGTAAATCTCAATGTCCTTGTAGATCAAGTTTTATCGGAATTCACACTTGTCACCGAAGAAGCCAAGGTGCAGGTCATTAAAAACTATGATGGCACTCTACCGGATGTCCCATTGGATACAGCGTTAATGCGGCAAACCATCTTTAATTTTGTGCAAAATAGCATCCAAGCGATGCCAAAGGGCGGTAGCATTTACATCACTACCTTAACTGAGAAAATAGAGGACGAGGTGGACCACGCAGTGATCGAAATTCGAGATACCGGTATCGGCATTCCAGAAGAAATTCAGGAACAGATTTACGATGCTTACTTTACAACGAAAGACGCTACCGGTGGCATCGGACTCGGACTTGCTATTTCGCACCAGATCATTACTGCCCATAAAGGTAAGATCGAAGTCAGAAGCAAAATGGGAATGGGAACTGTTTTTAAAATCAACCTCCCGTTGAACGCGGAGCAACTTTCATAAATTTCAGGCTGAATGAGGAGCATCAAAACGATGGCATCAATACTAATCGTAGACGACGACCAAGCACAACTGACAATTTTACAGCGTATTTTGAAACGTGAAGGGTATACCGTTGAAATCGTTGAAGACAGCAAAGCCGCGCTTGAGAACTTAGAGAAACAGATGTTTGATCTCGTTATCAGCGATATGTGGATGTCTTCACGGTTTGAAGGGCGAGATCTGCTTCGGGAAATCAAGCGTACCGACCCAGATCTACCGGTGCTTATCATGACAGCGTATGCAGAGTTGAATGACGCTGTTAATCTTGTAGCCCACGAAGGCGCGTTTTACTACCTTGAGAAACCGATTCAGGTTGATGTGCTGAAACGCGAAGTAAAGCACGCCCTGCAGACGCGCGGCGCGCTCAGAGAGCCTGAAAGCGAAACCGATGATTCAACCCCTGAGATCCAGATTGATGAAATTGTCGGTGAAAGTGAGCAAATGCAGGAACTTTTCAAAAAGATGGCTCGGATTTTGCACCGTGGGGTCACGCAAGTTCTCATCACAGGAGAAACTGGATCCGGGAAAAGCTTAGTTGCCCGAGCACTTCACAAGCACGGTCTTAGAAAAGACCAACCTTTCATTGCTGTTAATTGTGGCGCGATTCCAGATACACTGATTGAAAGTGAACTCTTTGGTCACGAAAAGGGTGCGTTTACAGATGCCGCGCAGCAAAAGAAAGGACTGTTTGAAGTCGCAAATGAAGGGATACTCTTCCTTGATGAGATCGGGGATCTTCCGACGCAGACACAGAGCAAACTCTTGCATGTCTTAGAAGAACGAGAGATACGCCGAATCGGTGGCACTCAGAACATTAAAGTAGATGTTTGTGTCATTGCCGCCACAAACAAAGACCTGATTCAAGCAGTTCGAGATGGCACATTCCGTGACGATCTCTATTTCCGTCTGAATGTGATTCCGATTCACGTCCCACCCCTTCGAGAACATCCTGAAGATATACCAATGCTCGTGAATTTCCTCATTGAGAAGTTCAGTAATGAATACGCGGAGGCGTTACCAAAGCAGGTTACACCGCAAGCGATGTCAGCACTCCGACGTTATGAGTGGCCAGGTAACATTCGGCAATTAGAAAATTATCTCCGCAGGATTTTTGTGCTTTCAGAAAATGAAATGATTGACAAAGATGAATTGCCTCCGGAAATTTTAGATACATCGCTTCCAATAACCGATGTTGAGCTCGATATACCGGAGGATGGCGTCTCACTTGAGGAAATTATCAAGGAATATGTTTGTACCGCACTGACAAGAAGCAACGGAAACCAGATTCAAGCCGCGAAACTGCTCGGTATTTCGCGTCGCAAACTTCAGCATCGGATGCAGAAATATGAACTTCAGAGCCAAGATTTCAAAACAGAACCGTAGATAGAGGGACACGCTGCGCTAATATCGTAGGATCTCGGTATCAATCTCCTGTGCCCACCGATCAATGCCGCCCACCAGACTCTTCACGGATTTAAAACCGAGTTGTTGTAAAAGGAATGCCGCATCAAGGCTCCGCATCCCCCAGTGGCAATACACCACCACTTCAACGCCTGGCGTAATTTCCCTAAACCGTCTCGGTAACTCACCGAAAGGAATCAACAGAGCTTCCTCAATATGAACCATTTCATACTCCCATTTCTCCCGTACATCCAACAAAACGAACGGTTTACTTTCGCTTATCATCTCTTTAAGTTGACTCGGTGTGATCGTGTACGTATCAGCATCTAACGGCAGAATCGCTTCAGCTACGCTTGGCGCAGCCTTCGGTAAGTTCCGTCTCTGCAGATTTCTTATATACCGTCGCCGGATTTTCTTTAATGCTTTTCTGATATATTTGAACATCTTTTTATTTTTGCTAGAAACGCATCGTCACTCCCAAGGTCGGAAGGATTGGTAACAGGGGTTCTTCCCCAATAGCACACTCGATAATAGCATTTGTCTTTTCATCGCGGACTTCACTAAAGGCATACTGATCCAGATTCCTATGATTATACAAATTCAAAATTTGGAAGTACCAAGATAACTCCCACCGCCGATAAGGACTCCGCTTTGTAATGCGAAAGTCGAGACTATGGTAAGCAGGCATCCGCGCGGCGTGTGTTTCCCCAAACTGTCTGTTACAAGCGATGATACTGTCGTCTGGTCCCCGGACCGCTGTGTGAATCAGCGGTGTTCTCGGTTCACCGGTGTGAAAACGCCAACTGAGATAGAGGTGCCACGACGGTGCAAACTCATAGTTACTGCTAATAGCGAAAGCGTGGCGTCGATCATATTGGCGGAAAATCTTTGTGCCACCAGCGATCTCTTTAGCAATCCCGTAAGCATAACCGAGTGTCCACGACAAGCGGTTTGAAACTGCATGTGTCATGAACATATCAAGACCTCTGGCATTTCCGGACTCCGGTGGCACGAAAATTTGGTTCTGTCGTCCGAACTCGCGTAACCGTCCGACAAGATTATCAAACGTGTTGTAATAACCTTCCAGACGTATTAAGAAATTATCGGTAGGCGTATATTCAGCACCGATGACATAATGCACAGCACTTTCGGCACGTCCGACGGTTTCAATACCATCCTCCACAGGGACTCCCATGAGGCTAATTGGCTGATGGTAAATGCCCGAAGCAGCGCGTAAGATAAAGTTCCTTGTCGGTTTTATTGCGAGTGCGATTCGCGGTCCAATTTCATAACGCTGGATACCTTCTTCTCGATACTGCTGGTAGACGTAACGCCCACCGACATTGAGGGCGAGTTTCGAGTGAAGCTGCCACTCATCTTGTAGAAACGCACTGAATTCGCCGCCACTATCGTCAACATCAGCGAGAATCGGTTTGTATATATTTATACCGGTTTGCCGTTCTTGGACGTTATATTGATATCGTGCTGTCAACCATCGCCAAGTTACACCTGTACGAACGGTGTGATTATCAAAAAGGTTTGCTGTAAGTTCTGTTTTTGTGCCGAAAAATCTAAAATTTCGATTGTCGAAGTCCGCCCTCCCGCTCATTCTATCCTGACCAGAAATACCACCGAAAACAAACACATCTGTCCAGTGTGAATCATCAAACGTATGTCGCCACTTTGCCCAAGCTATTGAATTGTTGTACAGGGAATCCAAGTTATTGTCTACATCATCCAAACGTTGATGATTCTTGTCCCAACCGTATAACCCATTAAGCGTGAGTGTGTTTGATGGTGTTAGTCGGTATGTGAACTTTCCATAGACATCGGCATACTGAGGATTATAGTCTTCATCAAGGTCAATGAGTGCAAGAATCAAATCAACATACCCACGTCGTGCAGATACGAGCCAACTGCCTTTTTCCGTGAGCGGTCCCTCCAGCGTTGCCGTTGCGTTAACCAGGTCTATCCCAAAATTTGCGGAGAATTGCTCAGTATTCGGTTCCCTTGTTGTGATGTCAAAAACGCCGGACATCTTCTCCCCATACTCAGCAGGGAAGCCACCCATCAATAACTGCGTGTCCTGAACGAGATCCAGCCCGACGAGTGAGACCGCGCCGCCGAAATCCTGAAGATGATACGGATTATAAAGCTCCATGCCATCTAATCTAACCGAAATATCGTCCTTCTCACCCCCTCGTACACTGAACCGA
This sequence comes from Candidatus Poribacteria bacterium, assembly GCA_003635195.1. Lineage (GTDB taxonomy): Bacteria > Poribacteria > WGA-4E > WGA-4E > WGA-3G > WGA-3G. The sequence continues at coordinate 63,629 of PYIY01000173.1, forward strand.
GCACTATAATCGCTCGAAACTACGCCCGGAAAAACATGTCCGGCGCGCATCACATCATTGTCAACCAATGGAAAACGTTCAATCTCCTGCTTAGATAGGGAAATACCTGTTGAGGTCCCCTCATGAATCGTAAAGCGCCCGGGGGTTACAACAATTTTTTCTAACGTTACAGGCGCGGCATCCTCCTCAGCGAAAGTCGTCGTAAACAGACTTGCCAGTCCCAAAAGCAGCATGGTAAGGATTAGGTACACCGGCATCCGAAAATTAAAACTAAACATTCAGCTGCACCTCAGAGTATAGTTTATCTGCTTCCATTTAATTATTATAGCAGATTTTGGCAGGTTATGTCAATTATGTAGGATAGGAGAATTTTAGAAGTGTTTCGTTCGTGAAAGACGAGTCACCAATGTACAGCAAGGGGGGCACCTTTACCAATTCTCAACCTAAAAACATTGACTGCGGTGGTACTTGTGTGCTAAACTATACATCAAATCAAGTGATACAGGAGGCGCAAAATATGGATCTGATGAAAGAAGAAGGCGGAGCGGCATTAATACGCGGTACTACTTTTTTGCTCAGCCAACAGTGCGAAGACGGAAACTTCGAGGGGCAACTCTCCTCAAGCACGTTTCCGAGCTGCGCGTATGCTTGGATACAACTCGCACGCGGCGAAACTCCGGAACTCACACTCATCGAATGGTTCAGCGCAAACCAGAACGATGATGCCGGATGGGGATTGGATACTGCTAACATATCAAACGCAGAAGCAACTCGGTTCACGCAAATTATTCTGGAACAGGTTCAGCAACGCGCGCCAGATCCATCCGTCGAAAAGTTGCTGGCATCTATCCCAAAATTGCCGCCACACCTCGCCTTAGTCAACTTGGCTTACGCGGCTTTCGACGCGTTTGACTGGAATGAACTTACCTTTTCAGAAAAAGCCTTGCCCCTTATGAAATTAGCAAAACAATTGACAAAGATTCCGCTGCTTGGCAGTCGATTGAAACCACCGAGGCATCGGGTGCCTCCTGTCGCGCTGTTCAATACGGCAATGTTTGACGCGCTGTTCATTGCTGAACAACACACACTGGTCCCCGTCTTCATCCTCATTGAATTGAATACCACAAAACGCCCTGAAATGATAGCGTCCCTTGTTGCATGGCTGAAAGCACATGTTCTCAGCGATGGCAGTTGGTTTCGCGTCAATTATATCACCGCCCTTTCGGTCTTAGCACTTATTGAACTTCAGGAAAAATGGGAAACGGATACAGAAATTGACGGACTTATTGAACGCGGGATTGCATGGCTCGAAAAAACCCAAAATCCTGACGGTGGCTGCCGAGAAGCGTTAAATCTCAATGTTTGGGACACTGCGTTGAGTATCATTGCGCTAACAGAAGCACATCATACTATAGACGGTAAATCTGTGCTTCTTAATACTGAACTGACCCGCAAAGTGGAATCTGCAGCGCGGTGGCTTGTCGAACATCAAAATTCGGATGGTGGGTGGGCATTTTCTGGATTACGCGACAGTACCCTTCCAAGCGACGCCGATGATACCGCCCTCGGCACGCTTGCTCTGGTCCGCTCCCTCCGTACTGACACCTCCAACGATCAGCAGGCATTACATGGTGCCATTCACGGCGGGATTACATGGTTAAAGACGCAACAGGTACACGATGGCAGTTGGAGCACATATCAACCGGGGCAAGGAGATGTTGGCTGCGTCAGTATCACAGCGCATGCGATTGAAGCACTGATCGCTTTTCATGACTGCGACATTCCTGATAGACCGAATGTCCAAACCGAGATACAACGCGGTCTCAATTGGCTGCGTCGTCAAATTCACCGGGATGGCTACTGGCGAGACCTCTGGTTAGCAAAAGACACATACGGCACCGCATGTGCTATCACTGCACTTGTGAAAGCCGGTCTGAAAAACATCGCAGAAGTTCAGCGTGGGGTCGAATGGTTAGAACGCATCCAAAACGCAGATGGCGGCTGGGGAGAAGATATGTTCGGAAATCCCACCGAAAGCACAGTAGAGCAGACGGCGTGGAGTACATACGCGCTTCTACAAGTAAATCCCGTAAATGGTGCAGCGCAAAACGGCATAAAGTTTCTACGCAAACATCAGCGGGAAGATGGTTCATGGCCAGAGCAGTGCGTCGGTATCTACTGGGAGATTATTGGTGGATACGCGGACCCGATTAATGCGTCCGTTTTTCCGATACTGGCACTGAACCAATTCGCACAAACGCCCATTTAGGTCGCGCACAACAATGTCCGAGAAAATCTCAATCATCATTCCAGTTCTGAACGAAGCGAAGATTCTGGAGAAGACGTTGTCTGAACTTCAGTCTGAATTAGGGCACCACGAACTGATCATCGTAGACGGTGGCAGCGTTGATAATTCGGTTCTTATTGCGGAGAAGTATGGAAAGGTGGTTACATCCGAGCGCGGACGCGCGAAGCAGTTAAACGCAGGCGCGGCAGCTGCATCAGGCGACATTCTCATCTTTCTACATGCAGATATTCGGCTTGCGTCTGGCGCATTGGCAGCAGTGGAAACGACACTCTCTTCAGGCTACGTCGGGGGCGGCTTTTGTCAGAAAATTGATGGGAAAAACATACTCTATCGTGCGATTGAGATAGCCGGAAATATCCGAGGGAAATACTTGAAGGTGTTTTACGGAGATAGCGGTATTTTTCTAAAGCGCGCCGATTTCGAGAAGATTGGCGGCTTTCCTGAGATCCCGATTTTGGAAGAGATGGAATTTTCAAGAAATATGCGCAAACTCGGCAGAACAACCCTTGTTACCTCTTATATCCATATCTCTGCGCGGCGCTGGGAAACGAAGGGGATTGTGCGTACCACAGTAAACAACTGGCTGATAACGCTTCTCTATTTTCTTAAATTCTCACCGGAACAACTTGCCAAACTCTACCGCCATATTAGATAACGCAACAAAAAGGGAACCTCCGACACTGTCTCGGACAGTAGATCGGAAATTCCCTAATAGAAGATATGGGATAACTGATTGCTATCCCGACATTCAGATATGCGAAATTAGCGACCTTGCTTTATGGAGCCCCAAGTTGTCGCTAACTTATTTTTCGCTTCAACACTAAATTCAGCTTCTTCTGCGAGCCAGTTATTGACGAATTCAACAACACCGATACCACGAATGTCGGTATTTCCGGGCCATTCGGGTTTAGCGGCTTGCCACAGGGCGGCTATCATGCCGGTTCCATCTTTGCCCGGTGACTTGCTAATAGCGACGGCTGGATCGGCGTTATTTTTGTCAGATTCCGCGAAAATTACGAGGTCCCAATCTGAGCCTTTAAACTGCTCCACGTGCCACGGACGATCAGAGTTGAAAGCCTCCATTGATGGGATGTACTTTTTACCGAGGTCTGTCGGTTTCATAGCACCATTGCGTGCCCCGAAACTGAGTCCAGGAATGTCAAAGACATTCGCAGCACCCGTAGGCCCGTTATTTGGGCTGCGAACACCACCCTCGTAACTCATATAGAAGATCCAGTCTGCAACGTTAATGACAATATTACCGGCTTCAACAAAGTTCTCAACGTTGGATCCATCGGCATCTTTATTTGGGAACTCATAAAGACCGCTTGGGCAGGTTCCACAAGCCAGGATAATAACATCTTGCTGCCCGTTATCGGTATGTTCCTTGGTCCACTTAGCGAGTGGGGAATTGTCACCGACTTCATCGCCATCTCCGAAATCGTCAATGTTTTCAAACAGCGCTTTGATACCTGGGTCATCTTTAATGACCTTGACGTTCTTTGCGACAGCAGCATCGGAAATCCAACCCGGGTTAGTGGGTCCCGAGTAAAAAGCCAAATCGTTGGCTGAAACCATAGCCACAAAGCCAAAGAGTACCAAGCAGGCTATACCGAAATATATCTTTCTCATGATGCGCAATGCCTCCTTTTTGATTGCCATCAACATGTTACTTATTGCTGGAATAGCATGCTAAAAAACCATTCCAGAATTAGTAAGAAAACTAATTTTTAAAGCGAGAATTAGCGACCCAATTTGATTCTAACCCAGATTGTCGCTACTTTATTCTGGGTACCTATTCATACAGGTGGGGATACTTATATCCGCTACGCCTTACACCTTTACGCGAAGTATACCTTAAAAGGCAAATTGAAGTCAATACTTTTTCTTAAAAATCACAAAGATTAGCAAAGATTAAAAGTCACCTCTGCTGCCTCAAAATTCACAGAGACGCTTTGTGTAAATCTGGAATGCCTACTGTTTGAGTGCTGCCCACGTTACAGCAAGTTTGCCTTGCGGTTCAACAGCGAGACTCACCTCATTCGGGGTGTCGTAAAGGAAAAGGTTATCAATATAGTAGTGCTGGAGCTGATTGGTGTGAAAACCGAGTACACCTTTAGGATGTAGATTCTTGACATCGTTCAAATCTGAAACCTTTTCAAACGAGAGTTCGCCTTGCTTCTTGACATAGAGTTCAAAATTACTACCTCTGCCGAGCAGCGCAAGGGTGTACCACTCTTTTGTTTGAATCTGGATCGGAAATTCATCTCTGAAGTCAATGTACTCGTTCCACGTGCCTCGGTCATTGCCCTCTCGCTTGTACCAGCGTGCGGAATTCGGGCGACCAAATCCATCAGCGGGTGTAATAATCAGCTGATAGAAATGCAGATCTTCGTTTGCCCGGAACAGAAGTTCCATTTTACTGGGCTGCGGGTCCGCGAAAAGGTAGAAATCAAGCTGAAGCCCAAAATTTTCAAATTCTACGATTCCATATCCAAAATCCTCAGGACCGTTTCCATCCCCCGCGACGCGATGGATCTCCAGGTGCTCGTTTTTGATATCCCAAGATCCCTTCTGTCCTTTCCAGTACTTATCCTTGAGTTTCCCCTTAAAGTCGTCTTCTACAAGGAGTTTAGCATGACTCATCTGACACAACAGCAGGGCTGATATGATCAGAACACAGAGAATAACGATTTTTTGCATGGTAGTCACCTCTGTTTAAATGAGAATTTGCTTTTATTATATCCCATTTATTAGAATTTGTCAAGTTTTTTCAAGTTTTTTTCAGAAAATATTAGGAACATCTGAAAAAACGCGTAGGTGCTATTTGTCTGTTTCCGTTTCCGTTTGGGTGGTACCGTTGCTCTGCCAGTTATCGGCTTTCTCCTTGAGTTTCTCAAGGTCGTCCTCATTTTTAATATCGACGATGTGCGGCGTAATGATGATTACAATCTCTGTATTTTCAATAGCGGTTTCAGTGCTTTTGAAGAGCCTACCAAGCAACGGTATGTCGCCTAAGATCGGGAGTTTATTCTCTACCTGTTTCTGTTTCTTACGGATGATTCCACCGACAACAATCCGTTGTCCATCCTCGACATCAATATGGACGCTGATGGCGTTGTCATCGGTGATAGGCGCATTGAAGTCGGTAAACTCAATGAAATTGCTGGCACTGATATTGTTGATTTGCAGTCCGATGGTGCGTTTGCCATCCTCGCCTGTTTGTGATTTAGCGATGTAAGGGGTGATATCAATATTGATGCCCACCGGTGGATCAATGAAATCGTAGTTGAAAAGCGGTTGTGAGACGGCTTCCCCTAAAATACTCGTGGTATCAACGCTTTGGAGAAATGGGATGCGGCGCCCACTGCTCCACGTAGCGGCTGTGGAATCTCGTGTTAAAAGCGAAGGTGTTGAGAGGGTTTGCACCTTGTTTTCACGCATGAGGGTGTGGAGGAGTGCCATATACTCCTTAGTCGCCAAACCGAGATTAAACCCAGAGATTTCCTGTTCAAGCCCGAGCTGTCCCTCAAGGCTGCCGATAAGTGGGTTGCCGGGCACTGGGGATACACCGAAGATTTTGTTCTCTTGCGCCGTGAGTTCAATACCGAGTTTGGTGGTCTCATCAAGCGTTACTTCAAGAATTTGAATATCTATCCAGACCTGTCCTCGCACAAAATCTAACTCTTTAATAAGTGCCTGAACATCTGGAAGGTACCGCTGCCGAGTCGTTATAATCAGAGTGTTGGTATCTGCATCAGCGAAGACAGTAACCTTTCCACGCAAGGAGTTAATATCCTGCTGCTGTTGCCTACCAGCATTCATAACGAAGAATCTAAAACTACTAAATCCGCTATCCTCTTCACCCGCCCAAACCTGTTGAAGTATTTGCTCAAGTTGCGTGGCATCTGCATACTCAAGCCGAATCGTTTTTGTGACCTCTCTTTGTCCTTCAGGTGTCGGGACATCCAAAGAATTGATAAAGTCTTCGATGAGCTTAAAGTTACGCTGTGTAGCCGTTGAAATGATGATAGCATTCAGTGTAGGATACGCCTCAGCAGTGACATTGCCTGCCAATGAACCTTGTGTCTGATTCCGTTGCCTTTGAGGGAGATAGTAAAAGTAGCTTCTGCTACTACTTCCGGCGTTCCCTTGATAGGTGTTATTGATGACAGCGGCAATATTTTCGGCATCGGCGTATTTGAGTTTAAACGTGCGGGTACCCCACTCCTGGTCCGGCATGTTGACATCAAGTTTTGCGATGAGGCTATCAATCGTTTCAAAGTTTTGTGAACTGGTTGAGATAAGGATTGCATTGAGACGTATATCAGCGACAAGGTGAACCTCGCCTTGCACGCCAAATCCCCCACCGCCTTCAGTAGGTTCCCGGTACCTGCGCTCCCACCAAGGACGCTCCCTGTCGCGACCGGCACTACCGCCTTCAAAGAGGTCCTGTAGACTTGGGACAAGAGTTTCAGCATCCGCAAATTTGAGAAAATAGAGTTTGATTTCTTCTTGCGTTATTTCTTGGTCAAGTTCTTGGATAACTGCTTCAATAATAGAAAAGTTGCGTGGATCTGAGGAGATGACAACGACATTGAGCCGGTCATTGTGAGCGACGTTGACAGTTCCGACAATACCTTCTTGGTCAAGTCCTTGTTCGCGTTGCCAGTTTCTTAATTTTGCGCGATCCCAAGCATCCATCCTACGGCGGTCTCCGCCACGCTCACCGGTGAGTACTTCCTGTAAGGTTTGTGCGACATCCTCTGCAGCGGCATAGTTAAGTCGGAAGGTACGGATCTGCGTTTGTGCGGTGGATGGGACATCAAGGTCTTTGATAATCTCCTGCAGGAACACCAAATTTGCCTCAGAGGCTTTGAGGACGAGCGAATTGGAGTTGGTTTCCGGGATAATCTTGATGGTGCCGTCGAGGACTTCGTAGCCGGTGCCGTCAGTCTTCATCTGTTCCGCTGCGGCTTTCGCCTCTTCTGCAGTCATACGGGCACCCCCATTTTCAGCACTCCGCTCGTCGCGGCCTTCTCCCTGCTGAAAAATGTTTGTGAGTGCTTGCGCTAAGCCCTGGGCATCTGCATAAGCAAGCGGAACGATGAGAATCTTTAATGGGAATCTTTCACCTTCGTCAGCGACTTGTAGAATTGTAACGATTCGGCGTATATTAGAGGAGACATCTGTTATAACGAGCGAGTTTGTTGCAGTATCCGCGAAAATATGTGCTTGTCTATTGAGTAAGGGTTTGAGACGGTCAACCTGTTCTGAAGCAACGACGTTTGTTAATCGAATGATATATGTTTGAATCTCATCGGTCATCTCAACGAGATTAGGATCAGGTGTAATACTTTTGACAATGCCTTTTGTAACCATCGCGCGGGAGAAACTTGTGACTAAGAGCGTGCTATCCGTTTGAATAAGGGTAAGATCGTATTGTGTGAGGACAGTTTTAATTTCCTCAATGACCTCTTCAATTGTCACATTTGTCAGATTAATGAGGGCGAATTTTTTATCACGAATGTCTTCTTCAGTTGCAATAATCGTCAGATCTGTTTCCCGCGAAAGCCACTCAAGGACTCCTTTAATCTCTTCACTGGTAAAGTTGAAGTCAAAACGGATTGCGCGTCCTTCTTCGTCGGTCTGTGCGACGCGCATTGTGGGCTGCTGTTCCTGTGCTTGCAGCTCAACAAGCCCTGGGCCAAGTAATCCGAAACAGAGTAATAAAATAAATAAGCGTTTTTGCCCTTGCATAACGTCCGATCCTTTTTGATTTAATCATATTTTTCTGCCAACCCCGTGGGCATCTTCTGATGGAAACGTTTTATAAAGAAGGCCCCGCAAGATTTAGACAGTTTTTTTTAAGACCTAAACCGATCTACGAAATTCGGTAAAGTTAAAATATTCGAGCGATAAGAAGTATATCAACATTCAAATTTGTGGCATTATCCCCGCCACGCCCTCGACCGCGTTGTGCTCCGGTGCGCGATGCCTGCTTATCAGCAGAGATTCGCAAATCGCGGACGGTTAGCCATTTAGCGTTTGTTTCAATGAGATGATTTAAGTTAACGAGTTTTTCGAGATCTGTTTTGAATTTCATCTCAACGGTATAAAGTTGCGTTTCGTAAGTTGGTGGCGCTAAAGCGAGCTGTTTTAAAAGGGTTACCCTCTGTTCCTGGATCGTTTCAATATATTTGACGAGTGCTGATTGGAGTTCCCCTGTGTCTGTTGGTGTCTCCGCGTACTCGTCGGGTGCGTGCATGAGAATATCCAATAGCCCACTATCTCGTCGTAATTGGACCTCAACAGTAGCCGGTTTCGCGCCAATGCCGAAGATACCGGGCGTAGCAGGCGTTGTTACTTTAAGAACTTGTGCTTCAAAGAAACCTTGCCCGAAATCTGTTGCGCCGCGAAGTTGCTGCGTCACCATACTTTTGATATATCCGGCAAGTTTAGCACGAATAGTAAGCGGTATCGTCTCAGACATTGAGGCGAACTCCCACTGGCCCTCAGGGGGTGTTGGGTTCGCTGCCTGTGCTCCATCCATTGGCTCTGATTTTCCCGGGGTGCGTTCCGCTTCAGGCGGGGCAGCTTCATCTGTTTCTTCCACTTTTTCATCTGTGTCTGACTCAGATTCTGTTCCTGACAACCATGCATCCATCAACATATCATACGTGTCAGCTTCTGCCGCCTGCTCTGCCATTTCCGTAAGTTCTCTTTCCTCTGTTTCTATATATTTGAGATAGAGATAGAGGACAAGACGCTCTCGATTCTGTATTGTTAATTTTTGGGTCTGTTTACCGGTTCCAGGTTTCGTCAGAAGTTGATAATTCTGCTGGATACCGGCGCGTTTAACCAACGCATCAACGCGCGCGCGAATGATGGGCTCTGGAAGTTGTGTATCAAAAAGCGTTACAGCCCGTTGATTACCGCTCCGTGTTTGCTGCTCTTCTGTGGGTGCCAACCCGGTCGCTCTATAGATTTCGGACTCAACCGGTTTTAGCACTTCGGCAGCATGTACTAAATTTTCAGCGTTCAACAACTGTTCGCGTTTAGCCTCGGCACTCTGATTGGCAAACAAACGATAAAAGGCAGGAACACCTTGCATGACGAGCAAACTGAGAAGCACTACGCCCAAAATACCGAGCAGAATTTTGGCGCGTGATGTTAATTGGAGGTCCAGTTCCATAAATCTATCCTCTGTAAAAGTGCGATTTTTGTTTATCAGAAACGTATATCTTATTCTTCTTTTTCGACTTTTTCATTTTCAAGGTTTTTTGACGTTGGGGGTGGAACGGATAATTCCGCTTGCCTTTCTGGTTCATTAACTTGAGGATCGGGCATCGGATAACGTTTTTTAGCGAATGCTTGCACAGCAGCAGATTTTAAGTTACACCGTACTTGCACCTGGAAAATCTGTTTTCTATTTTCAGAAATGGTTGTAACTTCACCCGTTTCAACATTGGTAAAAACCGCAGAACGATTGAGTGCGCCTAAAAGACTATTGATAGCGTTATGGGAGGCACCCTCCAAATTGAACGTAATGCGCGCTGTTTCCGGCTTGTGGAGGTTGATAATATTGAAATTTGTCCAAGCCACTTGCGTCCTATCGCGAAACATCTCGCTGAGGGCATGTAAAATATCAAGGGGTGAGATGTTATGCACCAACATCTCTGTGAGTGCCAATTCTCGTCCAAGTTGTGCTTTTGCGGCTGCTACCGGCTGGGCGTACCCAGCGAGTTGTGCCTCTACCATTTCGGTTCTATGTTTTTGTGAACGTTGAAGGGTATAACCGCCAAAAAGGAGTCCACCAATTAGCAAAACCCCCAACCCGGCTGCAGCAAGAATCTGGTGCTGCCGTGTTGTTTGCGTGAGTGTCTCGGCTGCTTCTTTTGGCAACAAGGAGATCTGAGTTGCCGGATTCAAAGCAGCAAACCCAACGCCTAATGGAACGGCAAAGGTATCGCCCGATTCGTCAAGTACCGTTTTCGTTTCCGCTCGTTCAGGATCAATTTTAATGGCTGCCTGTTGTTCAATAGCACGCAGTGGATTCCATAAAGATGCGGGAAGGTCAAGTTCGGCTTCCAGCGTTGTTACAAGATCAGGGACACGCGCACCGCCACCACATAACCAGAGCTCGGTCTCTACTTCGGAGAATGTGGTCCCCCCAGATATATCTGTGCCTTCCGCCGTGCTAAAGTTATCCGAATCCCGGTGTGCAGTAGCAGCGGCAATAGAACGATGGAGTTCGCTAACCAACTCGGCTGTCCACGCAGCGGCAGGTGCTTCATCCGCAGAGATGCGCTGCTTTTCCTGCGCAGCTGTTTCAAGATCAACGTTCAATGCCCGACCAACATACTCAGATAAATTGTCACCGCCCAGGCGAAAGCTTCTCGAAAACCGAAGGACACCATTCTCAACGAAACAAAAATCCGTTTGCGTAGCACCGATGTCAACAATAAATGTGGGTTTAGTGCATCCACTGTTCGTCGCCGTTTCAGCGATGGCTACCATTGAAGGTGTAACGCCCGATGCAGAAACACCAATTTGCGCAAGAATATCCAGATAACTCGTGACTGACGCTCGACGGGTAGATATCAACTCTACCGAAGTCGCTTCTGATGTTCGGCGTACATCATTGTAAGTAAAGATTGCTTCCTCAACCCGAAAAGGTAGCTCCGCTTCTGCCGCAATTTCGACGATATTCGCGAGTTGGTCATCAGTTGCAGCAGGTAAATTGGCTAAACGTTTCGTGCTCACCAAGGCCCGCGGCAGTGCCAGAACAACCTCTGTCTTATGTCTGTTAAATAGCGAACTTAAGTTCCCTTGTTTCGGGGGTTTTCCTAAGGCTGCCCAAAGGCTTTCTACCGACTCCGCCACCTGCTGTCGGTCATCCATGTTCGCATACGTCACCACACCCGCGTTGATAAGACGCACCCCCGCAGATGCCTCTTCAAGCTGAATTATTTTCGCTGTGTGCGTGCCAATATCTACCGCTACGACTTGTTTTTTCGCCATTTTTGTCTCAGCTGAAAGCCACTCCTCTAATCCTGTTTCCAGTATTGGACGATAACCTGATCACCTGTCCGGTCAATAATACCCACACAAGTTGAGATAACTCTACCTGCAGCATCAATTCCAGTTGCCTCAATACGATACGCGTGCGAACGGTAGGTTATCCAATCGACAACTTCACCGAACGTCTCAAAGTCAATCTCCTCAAGTTCTGAGAGTTGTGAGATATTAGTAAACGGATTTCCCTTTATTTCTTCTTCAGTATAATTTTGTATCGGCGAATCGTCGGGCGGGTCTTGTTCGCGGCGTTCGACGATCGCCTGTGCTTTTTGCGGGTCCATTCCCGGTAGCAGTGCCAAGATTTCAGCGGGGGCAGTGTTTATATTAATGAGCCCACTTCGGGTTTCCCCATCTTTAAGGGTTATTTTATCAACAATACCGATGAATTCTTGCTGCGTTAACATTGTGACATCTTTAATAGCGTCTATGTTCTGAAAAAATCCTTGTGAGTCGCGATGGTCGACGATGCGTTGCGCAATACCTTCGTCAATCCCCTGCAAGGATTGCAAGGTTTCAACATCAGCATTATTGATATTAATTTGCCCGTCCCCACCTTGTTGTGGGTTGTTTGTTTCTTCATCTTCCTGGTTTTCTTGATTTCCGCCGGAATCTTCAGTCGTGATTTGACTTTGGATGTTGTTAAAAAGTTCATCAGAAACGACTTGTACATCTATGAGTGCAGAAAATTTGTCAAATTCACGTTGCTGGATGAGCGATTCCGCTTCAGCTTGTGAGAAAACAGGTTGCCCCCCACCTTGACTGGGCTGGGTTTCAATTTGCGTCAATTGCTGCGCGTCGGCTGTATTGATGTTAACGAGTGCCTCCCCATTTGGATCGGTGCTTGCGTCAATTGAATAGATAGTTGCTAAACTCACTAATCCGGGCCGCGCCTCTGTTGCGGTTGCTTGAATGCTGCCAGTACCTGCCGTTGAAAGTCCGTCAACCGTGCTCGTAGATGTGCCTTGTGTATTTGTCGTACCTTGTGTAAACGCCGCCATTTGTTGCGTACCGTACAGGAGTTCAGAGGTCATCCCTTCGACGCGCGCGAGATCCCGAACGGTTTTGTACGGCTGCCCCTCTACGATTGCGTTAGCGAGTTCTTCCGTCTGGACATCATCGGGTGAAGCCCCCACCTGTGCCAGCAAATTACTGATGAGTCCAACATCGGCAGTATTGACATTCACCTTTGATGCTTCATCTGTGACCGTCACGCTGTAGTTCAATAAATTTCCGATCTGAACGCCATCTTCAACTTGCCCTGCGATAGGCTCTGCCCAACTTTCACCGGACGAATCAAAAGGCGTCTGGTCTGTTTGCATGACCGCGAGTGTCCACTCAAATCCTGCCTTTGCGGCGTAGTGATACTTTGCCCTATCCAAGAAATTCCGTTGGGTGCGCTGTTCAATATGGATCGAATAGAGCAGCTGTGCCGCCAAAATAGAGAGAATCGTGAGGATCCAGAGGGTTGAAACGAGGGACAACCCACTCTGTTCCTTGTGGCATGCATAGATAAACCGCTTTGTGAATAACATTATCTATTGACTCTCTTAAGGGGCACCTTGCGCGCCTTCGCCAGCGGTTGCACTTGCCCGGAGATACACCATCGTTGATTGTGTCATACTGTTTGGCGGCAACACAGGTTGATTTTGGGACGTAAACTGTGTGGTATCTGTACGCACAGTTGTTTGGGCACCACCTTGGACAGTTATCAGGATTTGTACAGCACTTGGCATACTTTCAGGGTCATCCCAAGAAGAATTCCACACTTCTGCTTCTCCATCAAAATACTGTAGATCGAAATTAGCAAGCCCCGTAATGAGCGTTGCGATGTCAACGTAAATCGGTTCCCCGTTTTCGTCTGTTTCCGGGATTGTTCCACCTTGTAAGAAGGGGCCGATAACAGCTTCTGGATCAAGGGTTGTGGTTGTAACGCGAAAGAGAGCGTATCTATTATTCTCTTCGTCACTTGTATCTTCGGCAAAAGTCCCTCGGAAATTATCCGAATTCAGAATGGATTCACCGGGTGGAGGTTCTGCAGCAACAAAGTACGCCACACGTTGAACGTCGCTTAAAAGCGGCAAAGGCACTTGTGAGGCATTTTGAGATTGGAAACTTGACAGCTGCTCGAGAAACGGATCGGGATCTGTCTTCACGAGCGTGACAAAACTGAGCATATCTCTATCGCCCAATTGGCTGGGGCCATCTTGCGTGTACAGTGCGAGTTCAGGTTCTTGAAGTGAAACTTGCATGTTTCCTAAGTCCGTCACAAGGCGATCCATAGCGAAACGGCATCTCTGAGCAGCCAATATTTTTTCTTGGGTCTGATGGTAGGCATCTACAGCTGTCTTGAAAGCAAAATAGGCTGACCCTCCGATGATGACGAGGATGCTAACTGCCATGAGCATTTCAATGAGTGTCAACCCACATTCGCTGGTTGTATGCGTGGATACTTTTTGAATTTTCATGTCTGCGATGCTTGTTGAAACGCCGTGGAAACGACTATCGCCCCCGGTTGTTGTCTTTGCTACCTTTGTGTTTCCGGCTTTTGTCGGTCAGCGATAAAAGTGTTCATAGACATAGAACGTTCTCGGTTTCTATGCAGCCATGTGACGGTTACTTGGACGCGTCGGACGTTTTCAACGTCTTCAGAATCTATGTCCTCAACAACAGAACTCCAGCGGTAGCGTGTATTATTCCCGAATTCACCTGTTTCCTCACCGACATCCGGATAACCGGCCATCTCAATTTCTGCCATTCGGAATTTGAGGAGATAGAGTGCCGTGGTACTATTGTCTGAAAGTCCTTGGGTACGTGCAGCAGAAGCAAAAGCATGCAAAAGCGCGGGGAGTACCGCCCCCAAAATTGCTAACGTTACGAGTATCTCAACGAGCGTAAAACCGTTTTCTTCGGCTGGCATCAGGTGTTTCATTGGCAGTTTCATTTTTACTATAGGCAAATTAATTTTGTGGTGTTTCTAACCCTAACGTTTCAATATCTTCAGCAGCGAGTTGTCGCACGGTAACCCGTCCGCTCGCGGCTTCAACAGCAACAGACATTATCTGATTCCGTGTGTTTCGGAAGTAGACAAGTGCTTCCTCGGAGGTCGCATTCGGTGAGAAAGCGATGTACCCGACCCCTGAATTAACTTCAAGCGTCCGCCCATTGCGGTTGGTTACCATCGCGGCTAAGGTAACATCCTGCTCCATCAGATAAGGCACCCCCAAGATACCGCCAGTACGGGTTAACGTCTCCTGTTGAACGGAATTTGTTGGCATCAGCGGATTTCCACTCGTATTATTCTGGGCTGCGGTGGCAGCTGTAGAATTCTGGGCAGTCAGTGCGGATGCAAGTGGACTATTCGGGTTAAATGTTTCACTGGAGGCAAGCCAGCACCGCCCGTTATCAAGATCGAAAACCACTAAGTACGGTGTTCGATCAGTAATTGCCATATCTCGTGCGAACGTGAGTAGGCTGCGGATGGTATACGCTGACGCTTTTAATCGACGCGTTACTGCAAATCCCCTCAGCGTCGGCATAGAGATCGCTGACAGTATACCGATAAGCGTCAAAACGAGCAGTAACTCTGTGATAGTGAAACCACTTTGGGATTTGGAAGTAGGCGGGTTCCGAAGCACCCGCTTATCCATTATTTGTCGCATCGTTTTAATAAGCTGCAGTCGTTTCTTCAACCCAATTGGTGATATCGGCATCCAGTTCAGTACCACCCACCTTGCCATCTTTCCCCATGGAATAAAGGTCATAGTCGTAGCCTTGATGAGTACCCGGTTGGCGATAGACATACGGATTACCCCACGGATCTTCAAAAGTTGGGCTATCAATGTAGGGACCGTCCCAATTGGGTGGAGCCGGACTCGGTGCACGCCACAAGGCGGTCAAGCCTTGTTCAGTTGTTGGGTATTCACCGACCGCTATGGCATACATTTCCAACGCGGTTTTGAGACCGCTAATTTCTGTTTGCGCCTTCGAGACGTTTGCCTTCTGGGGCCAATTCATGACGCGTGGCGCGATAAAGGCTGCCAAGATGCCTAAGATAACGATAACGATTGTCAGTTCAATTAGCGTTAATCCGGATTCATCGGATTTTAGTTGCGTGAACATTGTAATTTTTCTCCTATATTATTTTGTTAGGTATCTCTTGACACCTAAAGAACATGTTAACCGAGTAATTGGTTTGCTTTGAAGATCGGGAGGACAATCGCAACAGCGGAGAATCCGACAGTCACTCCCACCAGTACGACAAAGAGACCAATGAAAACGGTTAAATGTTTTGGTGATAATTTTACTCTTAATCGGTTGAACCAAGATTGATCGGTTTCAAGCCGGAGGTATTGTCTTAATCCAACTGTACCTATGATGCCAATCAGTAGTCCTATCCACCAATAGGTTTGGAAGGCATCGGTTCCCCCTGCAAGAATTCGCGTTGGAAGCGGCAACTCGACTCCGAGGTCCCTGTACATTGCGTCGAATTTCGGCATGATATGAACCATAATTACTGTCCAAACCGTCAAAATCGAAATTCCTGAGATGCCGACGATAATAAACGCAAGTTCAATTGAAGTTAATCCAAGTTCATCTTTTAACCGCTTGTACATTTGCTTTCCCTATGTGTAAGGTATCGTAAGGGACATTATGACACCTACATGTATATTAGCCGCTTAGCAATTGATTTGCCTCAAAGATCGGAAGGATCATCGCAACAGCGATAAAACCGATAATCACTCCCATCAGAAGAATGACCAGAGGCCCGATAGAACTTGTTAAGCGTTCGAGGCTCTTTTTTATTTCCAAATCGTAGTAGTCAGAAAGTTTACCGAGCATGTGAACCGGTTCGCCGGACTCCTCACCGACAGCTACCATGTGGGTAACGAATTCAGGAAAATCCTTGCTTTTACCGAGTTCACGAGAGAGCGTAGAGCCCTGCTCAACCTCTATTTCTGCTTCGGCGACAACGTTGCTGTATACCCTATTTCCGATCGTGTCTTTGACGACTTGGAGGGCGGGCAGCATGCGTACGCCATTTTCCAAAAGTGTTGCCATCGTTCGGGTAAAACGGACAATAGCAAACGTGCTGATTATGGGTCCGACGAGTGGTAATTTGAGTTTCAACCGGTCAAACCAGACTTTGCCGGTTTCAAGTCGGAGGTATTGTCTTAGACCTACTGCACCTACGATGAAAATGGCGAGTGCCACCCACCAATAGGTCTGAAAAGCATCAGTCGTACCGATAAGGATGCGTGTTGGCAGCGGTAGGACGACCCCAAGGTCGTTGAACATCGCCGTGAATTTCGGTATGACGAGAATCATAAGTACGACAACAGCGGAAACACTGAGCGTTAATAGGATAATAGGATAAAAGAGTGCTGAGATAACATCGTTTTTGAGGAGTCTCTGGCGTTCTGCAAATTCCGCGAGGCGTTCGAGGACTAAACCGAGCACACCGCCGCTCACACCAGCTTTCACCATGTTAACGTAGAGGTCGGAAAATGCCTTTGGGTGTTGTGTCAGTGCATCGTGAAAAGTTGCACCGTGTTCAACATCATATTTGACTTGTGAGACGATACGATTGAGTGCTGGATTCTGGATCTGCCCGAGGGTAACCTCCAAAGCGCGAGGGAGTGGGACATGTGCATTCACCAACGTCGCTAATTGATACGTGAAGAACTCAACGTCTGCTGCTTTAACGCCGCCACCGCCGATTTTCATCCATTTGCGAACATCGCTGGGTGCGTTTTCCTCCGCCTCCTCAACAATATTCGTGGGCCAATAACCCATCTGTCGTAACCGAGAGACAAGTTCGGCTTTCGAGTCGGCTTCCAACGTATTTTTTACGCTACCGCCCCCATGCGTAAGTGCTTCGTATCGGAATATCGGCACAATCAACCTCTCTATGGCAATTTAGGACGACAAGTATATCCTAAAAACGCTTTAGACTGCCCCACATCGTAGTGAGTTTCGTCCTGGGGTTTACCGACAACCCACCGCTATTCGGGATACTGTCGCCGGTGATCACAACATTGTCGAATCTCGCTGTTTGATTTGAAAGCCCTAAGCCCGCTGCGCCTGTCAAAAAGTCTTGGAGCCCGTTCAGCTGCAATGCTGGCAATTCCCTTCCTTCTTCAGCTGCATGCTCCTTTCTGAGAGCATCAAAACGCTCAAAACTTCTACGGTTTGGAAGTCGGACAGGTCCAATAACCTGATTTCCATTAATCCAAAAGTTTAGGATGTTTTCTTTAACATCCAACTTTAGGTTCGACCATTTGTTTAATTTCAAAAATCGAAAGCGTTTGCTATGCGAAAATAAGAACGTATTTGGGTCCTGAAAATTGCCAGCAGCAAACTTAACTTCGGAGATATTGTCAACAAATGGCAAATCGCCGATGAGACACCATACAACCCAACTTCCTTTGATTCGAGCGGTAATAACAATATTGCTGGGGCCTCGATTATCAAGCGGTTTGACATCAAATTCAAAGGTGTAATCTCGCCACGTCTCATCACCCACTGTAAGTAAACGGGTCCAGCCATCAGGACTTACCGCATGAAGTTCACCGTCAACGATTTCCCAAGAGCCTGGCACGGCATCAGCCATGAGAAGTTCTTGCCACACACCGAAGTTATTATCAAAATCCTCGATAAATGTTCCAGCCCACGCTGGGAGCGTAAGAAGTAAAATTGCACTCCCAATTGCGGTCAACTTCATCGCCATACTCCTTCAGTGGAAAAGGTTTTTTTAAAGTCACCTACACAACTTCCACGAAATCGAATTCGTCTTCCTGCGTTAACCGGACGACTTCGTCAACAGTTGTCAACCCAGCAGTAACCTTGCGCCATCCATCTTCACGTAAGCCTTTCATGCCCAATTGGACTGCGAGGCGACGAATCTCACTTGTTGATGACTGTTTGAGTGTCATTGACCGAAGTTCATCCGTCATGAGCAAAACTTCAAAGATACCAATCCGCCCTTTGTAACCTCTCCCTCTACACTCCTTACATCCGACGACTCGCGGAATTTTAAGATCGGAGGGAATAGCGACATGATTGCCATTACCGTTCCCTATAAGTCCAGTTAATTCCTGCATATTGGGTACATACATCTCGCAACACGCCTTGCAAACACGGCGGGCAAGTCTCTGTGCAATAATGCCTTCTACCGTGGAAGCGACGAGATACGGTTCAACATCCATATCGATAAGCCGCGTAATAGCACCGGGAGCATCGTTTGTGTGGAGTGTACTAAAGACAAGGTGACCTGTAAGTGATGTATGAACCGCCATCTCTGCGGTTTCGTAGTCTCGAATCTCACCAACTAAGACTTTATCTGGGTCCTGACGCAGGATATGGCGGAGCCCAACGGCGAAGGTGAACTCAATGTCCGGGTTGACCTGAATTTGGTTAATACCCTCCAATTCATATTCAACTGGATCTTCAAGGGTAATGATTTTAACGTCAGGCGAGTTGATCTCTTTCAGGCAGGCATAGAGTGATGTCGTTTTTCCGCTACCTGTTGGACCGGTGGCAAGGATGATTCCGTGGGGTTTGCGAATCATGCGTTGAAAGATCTCGAGGTTGTCTTCGGTCAATCCGAGTTCCGCAAGCCCAAAGTCAATAGATTGTCGATCAAGGATACGGAGGACAACGCTTTCGCCATGCAGCGTTGCAACAGTAGGAACTGTAGAAACCCGAAGGTCTATTTGTCGGTTCCCGACACTCCCAATTTGCCTGCTGATTTTTCCATCCTGTGGACGTCTACGCTCAGCGACATCCATACGAGCCATAATCTTGATACGGGAGGTGATTGCGGATTGTAAATAGGCAGGCGGTTGGGGTTGATCCTCAAGCACACCATCAACACGAAATCGAATTTTGAGTTGTGTTGGATAGGGTTCAATATGGATATCACTCGCCCCCATCCGAACAGCATCAATAATCATCTGGTCAACGGCGTGTATGACTGTCGGATCTTGACTGAGATCTTTCTCATCAATTCCAAAGTCTTCAATGGTCTCACGCTCAAGGGTTTCAGTTGCACCGACAGGCCCCTTGATACCAGCACTGAGCAGGCTCTCAGCGGTACGTCCATAGAGACGGATAATCGCCTCGTCGATGTCTGCCTCATCAGCCAGTACAGGAACAACCTGACAGTTTGTGATGAGTTCAATTTCATCTATGAGAACGACATCCAGGGCATCCGCCATTGCCACGGTGAGGTCATCGCCATTTAGGTCAATAGGAACGACTTTATTGCGGTATGCGAACCCTGGCGACACCTTTTCGAGTGTGTCAGGTTCCGGGTCAACGCCTTCCAATTGGACGAGAGGTGTCCGGGCTTCAACACTCTTTGTCGCAAGTGCAAGGATGTCAGATGACACACCATGCTTGGAAAGCACAGCTGTTTCGGAGGCACCGGTCTCTTCTATTTCTGCGACAATGTCCGTATAGTCCTGTTCCGAGATGAGAGATGCCTGTCGCATCACCTCAACAACCGAAACTGTATTTTGTATCTGTTGCATAGCGTAATTGCTCTTTTGACAGCGGAGGTTTAGTCCCCGCGCGGGCAGTAAATTTTGTGGTGTTTTTTCGATAAATCTGTCTTATATTTTTTCTACTATCGCTAATTAAGACGCATCAACTACAAATAAGTTTAACAAATTGCCTACAATTTATATCTCGCACCCTGTTCAGAAACGTTTCAGCACATACTACACATACTATCTATCATAAGAAAGAAACAGTTTTTGTTTCTACAACATTTACGCCAGACGCTATTTCGCTGCTTCAATGCGCCGAATCGCTTTTTGCGCAGCACGCCGAACGTTTTTAGAACTATCCGCCAGTGCCTGTGTCAATGCGTTTACAGCGTCGGGTGATTTCGCGCGCATCTCACCCAATTCGTCAGCGGCATTGCGTCGGACATCTGTGTTAGCATCCCGCAATGCAACGAGGAGCGGTTTTACAACCATTTCATCGGATTCACCCCGCTTCACGAGTGCTTCACCGATTTCCCCGAGTACATCAACAACATGTCCACGTGTCGTCGCTGATGGACTGTTCGTCAGCGCACTTACCAACAGAGGCGTGATGCTCACAGCATGGCTTCTACCGAGTTTAATCAACACATCTTCCGCACGCGCCCGCACGGACTTAGCATCATCTGACAGCGCATGTATCAACGCGGTGAAGGTTTTCGTTGAAGTCTCTCGTATATCAGACAACTCAGCTATCGCATTCGTTCGGACTTTAGGCGAATTATCATTTAGACCCGCAATTAAAGCATCTCGAATTGTGTCGGTGGACTCTCCATTTTCTGCGAGATCTTCACCGATTTGTCCTAAAACATCAAGTACATCGTCGCGTGTACGCGATGAACCTTTCGTTTGTACAGCGATGAGTGCTGGTACAACGACAGCAAGCGATTCCGCAGATGTCGGACGAACGTCCCCCAATTCCGCAACTGCCTCACGGAAAACACCATCAGAATCGTCTTTAAGTGCCATCGCTATACCAATTGCAGCGGCATCATAATTCTGTCCTGCTTTCCGCTCATCTTCACCGATTTCACCTAACGCTTCAACCGCGTTTCTGCGCACACTTTTAGACGGATCATGGATCATTACAGCGAGTGCAGCGGTCCCGGGACTTCCAATTTCTTCAAGGAAATCAACAAACTGACGCTTTACCGCCTCTCGTTCGTCGGTTAAAGTTGGTGCGATTTGTGCGAGTAATTGGGATTGCCACTTCGCTTGTAGCCTCTTATGTTCTACTTTAAGGGCATCAAGCTCCGCAGTGAGCTGCGGGAGGACTTCCTCTTGGGATTCCGCTGTCGCCTCCTGAAACTGTAATATTTGGCTAATTCGGAAACTGAGCAACAACGCAGTGGCAATTGTTATTCCCCAGAACCATCTTTTTATGTTTGCCTTCTGTATAAATCGTTTCTGAATCAACATTGTTTCCTCCCTGACGGTTTAAACCTTAAGTAAGATAGCGTCTACTAATTCTCCATAGACCAGATGTAAAACGGAGTGAGTTTCGCCAGCACTTCAAGCGGTGTATCTTCCACCGAGAGTACGACTTCAAACAGGACTTCATCTTCTTCCACCGAAATCCATGTGAACAGTGGGGCAATTTCTTCGGAACTGACGATCACCTTGTCAGCAGGTGGTGTTCCTCCTCCTGCTGTCTCTAAAACTCGTGCTAAATTAAGTTGGGCAAACACTGCAGGCGTCTTTGGCACCTGTTTTAAATAGGACGGTTTCTTGTTCTTTTTAATCGCGTCAATAAGCATACACACTTGCTCTTCCGAGAATCCCATAAGAAACAGGTCATTGAGTTTGCTATAGTAGATACTTGAGGCAAATCCTGATACCGTGGTTCCGTTGTAATCGGTTTGAGAAATAGAGGCATTTTGTAGGTTAGACAGACTATTACCGATTTGGTTCCATTTCATCTGATGACTCGGACTAAAAATAATAGCACCATCCGTCTCGACACCCCCCGCATCAAGTACAAATGTGCCATCAAATTCAAGATTAAGGTTATCTACGGCTTGAGGATCAAACATGGTAAAATCGGGAACCGACAAGGCAAGTTCACCAGTCAATCCCGTCATAACATCCTCTTCCAGATTAAGGTTCAACAGTTCTTCCAAAAAAGAGATTGCCGCGTACATCTCACCGGTTGCGTTTTTCTCCATCTCGGTGCGAACAAGCTCCCACACACTTTCCAGAATGTTAGGTGCTATAGCAACAAACAGATCATCCTGATCAGATAGTGCCTTCTGCGTTTTGAGTGCTGTGCCTTTTTTCAAAAATAGACCGATTTCATTATCTGGAAGATCGGGATTGAATCGGACAGATGCTTGAAAGAAGGATTCGGTTTCAAGCAGATTGAGTCGTGCATAAAGCGACTGAAAAATAGCAAAACGCTTCCGGTTTACTTCATCCAGATCATTCACTAAAGGCAAAGCGTTTGGAATGTCCACGAACACAACGGCAACTCCAGCACCCACTTTCTTTGAAATCTCAGTGAATTCTTGGTTCTCTCGGATAGAAGGCGCATCCTTCCGGTAAGTATCCATCACCTTTTCAAAAGCGCCTTCACCCGCGCCAAGCACGAGAAATTCATCCACAAATCCATACTTGACAATACTATTGTCCATTTCCATCGCGTTATAGTGAACCCGCTGGTACACACCAGCATCCAAGCGTAAGGTATTTCCACCAGATATACCTATCAATCCCTCAACAATCTTGGTGAAGCGTTGGAGTTCACCGAGGTTGCCGCCGGAATGTATCGCGAGCCCAACCTGCGGAGAGTTTGTCTCATCCAACCATACTGCCAATGCGGTTTGGTAACCCACCGTCTCAACGAAACTTAGCAGATCCGTACTCAATACGCCTTGCACCATCACGATCTGTTGCTGTATATCTTGCCAATTTGGCACAACATCAGATAAAAGTGCGAGTGTCTTCTCCCAATTTTCCGAGACCTCAATTTCGCCATAGACTGCATCTACATCTTCAAGCTGTAGATAGAGAATACTCTCCTTCGGCATGAAGTCTTTGACATTCGCTGCATTCGCGGAAAAAACGATACCAACGAAAAGGAGGAATACAGTCGTTACTTTCAATGTGCTTTTCATACAGATACCTCAATGTGCTTGGTTACGGCACCCGGATGTCCTCAACGAGTGCCTGTACTTCATCAGGTGGCGGTGGTGTCAAAGCGGATATACCAATAGCAACCATAAAATTTAGCACCATGCCGACAGTTCCGATCCCTTCAGGCGAAATGCCCCATAACCAGTGTTCTGATGTGTTGAGTTCGGGATTGATAAATTTGAAATAGATGATATACGCTGCAGTAAAGGTGATACCGACAATCATACCACTGACTGCCCCGGCTTTGTTCATCCGTTTGGAGAAGATCCCCATGACAATCGCGGGGAAGAATGAACTCGCTGCGAGCCCGAAGGCGAATGCAACGACTTGTGCCACAAACCCGGGCGGATTTATCCCGAAATACCCTGCGATACAGACAGCGACACCGGCTGCAATGCGCGCAGCGGTCAACTCCTGTTTCTCAGACAACCCCGGTGCGATGCTACCTTTGAGTAAATCGTGGGCGACTGCTGTAGAGATTACCAACAATAAACCCGCAGCTGTTGACAGGGCGGCTGCCAAACCGCCAGCGGCAACTAATCCGACAACCCAATTCGGGAGTTTCGCAATCTCAGGATTCGCTAACACCATGATGTCCCGATCAATTGTAAGTTCATTTTTAATATCGGATTTCGGCCCGCGATACTGAATTCTGCCGTCGTTATTCAAGTCATCAAACTCAATCAATCCTGTTGCTTCCCAATTTTTAAACCACGTCGGTACATCTTCATATCTGACATCTTTTAATTCGCCATTCTGTTCGTATCTAACGGTTTTAAGAAGATTCGTCCGGGCAAACACAGCGACTGCTGGTGCTGTGGTATAGAGAAGCGCGATGAACAGGAGTGCCCATCCGGCAGAAATTCGTGCTTCAGAGGCTTTTCGGACGGTATAAAATCGAATAATCACATGCGGGAGTCCGGCTGTTCCCAACATCAACGCTGCTGTGATGAAAAAGACATCAATCGTGGCTTTACTACCACCGGTATACAGGTTAAACCCTAATTCTTCATTGAGCCCATTAAGTCTATCCAAGAGATAAAGTCCTGAGCCGTCCGCCACTTTTCCCATCAATCCAAGTTGAGGGATAGCATTGCCAGTAATGAGGATAGAGATAAAAATCGCCGGAACGAGATAGGCAAAAATCAGCACACAATACTGTGCGACCTGCGTGTAGGTAATGCCCTTCATCCCGCCAAGTACGGCATAAAAGAACACAATCCCCATCCCGATTAGGACACCGGTTTCAACATTGACACTCAGGAACCGAGAAAAGACAATGCCGACCCCGCGCATCTGTCCTGCCACATAGGTAAACGAGACGAAAATTGCACAGACGACGGCGACAATCCGAGCCAATTGTGAGTAATATCGGTCGCCTACGAAATCGGGGACAGTGTACTTACCGAATTTGCGGAGGTAGGGTGCTAATAGTAACGCCAGTAGGACGTAGCCACCTGTCCATCCGAGCAGATAAACGGAACCGTCGCGCCCCATAAAGGAGATCATCCCTGCCATCGCAATGAAAGAGGCGGCACTCATCCAATCCGCTGCTGTTGCCATGCCGTTGACCACAGGGTGTACGTTGCTCCCCGCCACATAAAAATCACCCGTTGAGCGTGCTTTCGACCAGAGCGCGACACCGATATACAGTGCGAAGGAGAGTGCCACCATCACAAAAGTCCATGCTTGTACGTTCATGATTGCTCCTCGTTCTCCGTATCTTCTTGTTGCGCATATTTCTTTTCCAAACGATTCATTAACCAAGCATAGACGAAGATCAGTTCAACGAAGATCCAGATGGATGCCTGTTGGGAAAAATAGAAACCGAGTCGGTATCCGCCAAATTGGATCTTATCGAGTTGTTCCACGAACACAATTGAACAGAGATACGAGGTGATAAACCAAATCCCTAATAAAATAGCGAGGTATTGCAGATTTTTTCGCCAATACGCCTTATTTTTTTCTGATGTTTCCATAAATTATCCTCCTTGGGGAACCACGATCACAGTTTACTTTGTTCTTAGCAAGTGAAGAGGATCCGATTCAGGTTTTTATTCTGATGAGGGTTGTTCTTGCATGACAGGAATCACATAACTCCGAAGTGTTACGTCATCCAATGCTTCCGTCTCTACCGTCGGCTCTGGATTTCTCCGATGATCAAAAACAACATAATATCCCTGCACAGCACCCTCTAATTTGAGATACGCGGCAAGCTGTTTTTTGCCCGCTTGATAACGGCTATCCCCGCGCCAAATCTTTGTCTCAACAATATACTTTTCTATCTCGTGCGTGATGAGGAGATCCATCCTGCCGCGCCCTGTTTCGGTCTCAAAAGACAAGACTCCGCCCACGCTCCGAGCAAACAGATCAAGATAGGTGAGAAGGAGGTGGCATCCCACGGATTCTTGTGGTGTATCCGGTACCTGCAGGATTTTGAAGCCAGCACGAGCGATGAAATCCCGGAAGTTATCAAGTAGGCGTTCCATGTCTATCTGTCCTGCGGCGGTCAGGTAACCTTGAAAGCCGTCTATATTGTCTTCGTGGAAGTATTCCTGTTCGAGCCCGTTCACTGTCGGCTTGAACGTCCGCATAATGCGATAAAGATAAATCGGATTGGCAATTTGACACATGCCATCCGGGTCTTCTGTGATGACCCCATAAGTGGCGAGTTCACTGATGATGTCATCGTCTAGGTTGAAATCAATTCCTTCCTCGTAAGACATGATAGCTATCAGTCTACTTTCAAAACGTCTATCCCTACGGATATTAGTGGTTAGATGCTGGATATTGGTGTTTCGTTCGCGGAGCAGTTGCTTATGTGCTTTTAAAAAATGGTCGCTCGTGATCGGTTCTGTTTTCGGGATGTCCAGTTCCCGTGTAAGGATTTGCGCGAGTCGGTTAACAAGCACCGGTTGACCCGCAGTTTGTTTGTGAACAGAAGCGACGACTTCCCAGACAAAAGTTTGGCCGACTTCATCGGTATACTGCGAAAGCAATTCGTGTACTTGTTCAAGTGTGAAGTTCGGCAGACGAAATTCGTCTTGGATATTAAAGGGAGAGACAGACCTATCATAGTCGAGCTGCGCAATGCTCTTGACCCCAACAATGCCTACACTGTGCGGACAGTGCATCTCATCAGAGAGGTAAATTTGGCGGAGTGAATACAAAAAATCGCTCACAACGGTTTGCGGAATACCATCAAACTCATCGATGAGGAGGACAACTTTCGTGGAAGCAAGCTTTTGATTGCGAAAATCGTTGTCCAGAAAGCTTTTCAGGTTTTCAAAGAACGCTTCCATCGAAAAATGATCGGTTAGCGCTGTGTTCTCTAAAAATTGTGTCAGTGTTTCAGAAGGCACCTCGCCCCGTTTTTGGAACACGCTCTTAATTTGCCTGTTAATCTGGTAATAGAGTTGCTGATAAAAAGTGACAGGTGCGGCGTTTCGCATCGTTTGGAAATCCAACTGAATCGGAAAGTAGGTCGGGTCTTCCGCGACAAGTACTTCAAGTGCCAATCGGAAGAAGGTGGTTTTCCCTGTCTGGCGCGGCGCGAAGAGGACGATGTACTTGCCATTTTTGACGCGGTTGATGAAATCGGTAATCTCCTCGGTGCGTGGAACAATATAGTGCTGCTCAGGACGGACGCGCCCCTCAGTGCCAAAACTTCTCATCGTCGCCTCCTCAAAAGTTCTCAGCAATTTATCCTATCATATCGTTCCCTGAAAAGCCACTGTTAATTTTCAAATACAGTAAAAGGCGGTTATCCATAGTTCTCAGGAAACATCAATCGTTCGACATGTTCAATTAAAATGTGCAATACTTTGATATGGATCTCCTGAATCCGATCTGCCGTGTTCCCGGGGGCAATCAGACATATATCGCAGTGTTGTTTAAGATTCCCACCATCACCACCGAGGAGCCCAAATACGTGCATCCCACGCGATTTCGCCATCGCTGCCGCACGGACAACATTTTCAGAATTTCCACTGGTTGAAAGCACCACGAGTAGGTCGCCGGTGTATCCGAGTGCCGATAGTGGTCGTGCGAAGACCTCGGCAAATCCGAAGTCGTTTGCTGTGCAAGTGATATGTCCAGCATCGCTAAGTGCGATTGCCGGAAGCGGTCTTCGATCGTCCCGAAATTTTCCGGTGCATTCCTCAGCAAAATGGACGGCATCGCACAAACTTCCGCCATTCCCACACGTGAAGATTCTGCCTTGCCGTTCAAATACGTCACGCATCATCTCTGCTGTCTCCGCGATGGTTGCGATATTCTCAGGATTTCGGATAAACCGATCGAGTACGTTCTGTGCTTCTAACAACGCATCGCGAATGCTATGCAAAATATCCATGATATTTTTCTCTTTTCGAGCGTAAGCGTTTTTAGTCTGTTCTCAGATCGAAATGGAAACAATCTGCTATCGCCATTCTTTTTTCCATAGCAATTGGACAAAAAAGCAGGGCAATCCCAAATGCCCTGCATACATTCTATATCTTGCCTCTAAAATAACTCCGTGTATGGAACAAAAGCGTAGACACATTAGTCTTGTTTGTGGCATTTGACTGGCGGTAGCGATACGTATTTCCAACCTTCCGCTTTGTTCTTTTTATTTTCCGCCTTCAAATAATCGACAAGTTCCTGCATGGTTTTGAATCGGGCAGCAAACTCTTCTTTCATTTTATAGCATTCCTCAAGGATGGGATCCATGGGCGGATGTTCTTTCTCTTTCACGTGCATCTCCTCAATCAACTCTGCAGGGGTACAGAGGATCGTAGGTTGGTATCCAGCGGCTCGACAAACCTGATCTATATGCTGCCGCTTAGTTTCGTTGACGATATGTTTATAGTTCCAAGAGGTTAGGTACTCGATGCCATTTACTACAGCAATAGCAATATGTTGAGCGTCCGGTAGCGAATGTGGTGGCACAGCACCTGCATTTATTAATTCCAGTGCGAGAATAACTGCCTCCGGGGACAGTTCCAATACCGTAAGACCTGCTAACGCGTCAACCCGACGCTGTGCTGCGATTTCATCGCCTTGTCTAATTTCGGTGATAACTACATCCGATACGATAAACTCAAAATTATCTGAATAGCCTTCCCAGAACTGTCGTGTAACTCGTTGTCGGACACTTAAGGTCGCATCCGCGCTGGGGCGCGCTGCAAGGTAACTAACTACTGTGGTTTCAATGTATACACTCGGTTTTATTTCTTCATATTTTAGCATGAAATCAATTTGCTTTCAAATCCTTCTTCTATTAGTGAACAGTATTGCTCTCGTCAATATTCCTAAATCCGGAAAATTTCGCCTAACTTTCCGCCGAGTACGCGTCCAGCACCCAAGAGACACGCAATCAGGATTAACATCCCTACCACACCGAGTGCACTCGCCGTATATGCGCCGTGATCGGGACATTGAGAAAGCGACCAAATCGCTTTTGTAATCGGATAGTACCTGTCCTGCATCGCCAAGATTAAGCTATCACTGACCTCTAACATCGAAAAAGAGAACACGAGAATCGCACCTGCGAGGATATTCGCGATAACCAAAGGTAAGGTTATCTTATACAGGGTTCGGATCGGTGTCGCTCCCATGTTTTGTGATGCTTCTTCGTAGCTCACGCTTGTCTGTTGGAGTCCGGCATAGATAGAACGTAACATATACGGTAACCGCCGTACCGCATAACTGATAATCAGGAGGAACGTCGGGTTCTTGCGAGGGTCTATGACAGAAACGAATCCATCAGGGAAATACCGCAGTAGGAGCGTCGTATCCGCAAAACTGCCCATATATCCAAACGCTATCGCAACCCCCGGCAACGCTAACGGTAACATAGCGACCGCATCCAATAAGTTTTGGAACGGAAGCCGTTTCCGAGTCAATAAATATGATACCACGATACCGACCAAGAGTGCCAACAGCGTGCTGAAAATACTGTATTTTAGACTGTTAAAGATACTCGGCAGTGTATCGTCATGTGTGAACGTCTCAACATAATGTGCGAAGGTCCATGATTGCGGTAACACGCTCAATCGCCATTGGCTTGCATCGGGTGTTAAGGAGACAAGGATAACACTGATATGCGGTAAAAGCGCCATAAACGTCAATCCGCCGATAAAGAGATAGATGATACTCCGCATGCCCCATCTTGTATCCGTTTCACGCGATGTCACGTGCCCTCTACCGAGCATTTCATAGTGCTTACTCCCTGTCCAGCGTTTAGAAACATAAAAGGCGAGTGCTGTTAGGACGATAATGAGGACAACGAGCGCGTATCCCATCGGATTTGTGTTTGCCTCAGTCACTTGTCGAAAAATTTGCACCGCCACAACTTCATTATAATTAAAGATTAGAGGTGTACCGAGGTCCGTGAACGCCCAGATAAAGACGAGGATCGCGCCTGCGAAATAACCGGGCATCATCAATGGGAGTGTTATTTGACGGAAAACTTGGAACCGGGACGCTCCCATATTCTCCGCAGCTTCTTCCAGACTTGGATCGACATTCGCGAGTGCCGCGACGATGTTAAGATACATTATCGGATAGAGGTGCAACGTTGACAACATCACCACACCCCAGAACCCGCCACCGAACCAGTCAATGGTTTCTGATATATCAATGAGATTGAGTTTCACGAGAAGCATATTCACGCTTCCGAATAACCCAAAAAACTGTTGCATTCCAATTGCACCAACGAAAGGTGGCATAATCATCGGAATCAGAATAACAGCGCGTAACATATCGCGTCCGGGATACTGGTAGCGCGTCAAGAAATATGCAAGTGGAAGACTGATGATGCTCGTCACGATTGTGACCATCACACCGATATTGAAACTGTTTATAACCAGTTCTCGGATATTCGGATCGGTCACCATCAGCTTGAAGTAGGTAAGCGTGAATCGATTTTCAATCCAGAACGCCTCTTTGAAAACATAGAGGAGTGGGTATATAAGGAAAACAACGAAAAACAGCGTCGTCAATCCGAGCACAAGCGTAATGGATGGTGTTAAATCGTATTTTCGCCTAATTTTATCCATTAACGACAGATTTGTATATACGCCCTCTTTTGTCTCTGAGCGATTCAGCATCTCTTTCTCCAATTTTCCACGTGCCCGGAACGTTTTACATTCTACATCTGTAGAGTATTTTTTAATAATTATACCCTATAGACTGCCGAATTGCATATATTTTTTCGCGCCAGCAGCAAAAGAGGCGTGATGGCATTCGGCAGCAAGCCTACTCGCCATCACACCTCGGGGTGTCCCTATTGTTTTATTCTTGTTGAAGGACGTTCTTGCACCACAGGAATAACGTAACTCCGAATCGTCAGTCCATTTATTGTCTCTGTCTCTGTACGCGGTTCCGGTGCCTCGCGGTGATCGAACACAACGTAGTAGCCCTCTGTTACGCCTTCTGTCGCCAGATACGCCGCGAGTTGTTGCTTCTGGTCGGTATAACCTCTTTTGCTTCTCCAGATCTTTGTTTCAACGACATATTTTCTCTGGTTGTGAAGAATGATCAGATCCATCCTGCCGCGTCCGGTTGGGACTTCCATATACATTGCCCCGTTCACGCTGGTAACGAACTGATCCAGATAGGCGAAAAGGAGATGCTGTCCGATGAATTCTTGCGGTGTTTCAGGGACTTGTAGGATCCTGAACCCTGCGCGGGCAATAAAGTCTCGGAAGTTATCTAAAAGCCGTTCCATCTGAATGTGTCCGGTGTCGGTGAGATACTGAAATCCATCGGTGTCTTCGGGAAAGTAGTCGCGCTCCAATCCGTTGACTATCGGTTTGAATGCTTGTATGATACGGTGCAGGTAAATCGGATTGACAATCTCGCATCTTCTGTCAGCACCTCTCGTGATGACACCATAGGTAGCAAGTTCATTGATAATGTCATTGTCGGGATTGAATTGCACGCTGTTCTCATAGGAGACGATTTGCATGAGTATCGTTTCAAAGCGGCGATCCCTACGGATATTGGTCAAGAGATGTTCAATGTTAGTGTTCCGTTCCTCCAAGAGTTGTCGGTGTACTTGTGAAAAATGTGTCATTGTGAATGTTTCAGTTTTCAGAATGTCCATTTCTTCTGTGAGTACCTGCGCGAATCGGTTAACAAGGAAGGGTTGGCCTCCTGTCTGTTTGTGAATGGCTGCAGTCACTTCCGGCGCAAAAGCCTGTCCGACCTCAGCGGTATATTGCCCAAACAGTTCTTGTACCTGTGCAAGCGTGAAGTTGGGCAACACAAAATTGTCATGGATATTAAACGGAGAGACAGAACGATCATAGTTGAGTTGCGCGATGCTCTTGACACCGACAATGCCAAGACTGTGGGGACATCGGGGAGAAGTCCTGGAGATATAGATGCGGCGGAGCGCATACAAGAAATCGCTCACGATTGCCGGAGGAATGCCATCGAACTCATCAATGAGGAGGACAACCTGTTGATTTTCTAACACCTTCGCCAATGCCCTAAACCCTCTGAGCATTGACACATTGTCGGTTAGGGTTGTGTTTTCTAAAAAATCTCTTAACGTCTCGGAAGGTTCTTCTCCGCGTTTGTAGTAAATATTCTCGATTTCCTCGCGGATATCTTCGGTGAGATTACTATAAAAATCGGAAGGGGCAAGGTTTTTATATGCCTCAAAATCTAAATGAATAGGAAGGTAGGTCGGCGCCTCTGAGGCAAGGATATCCATAGCGGCGTAGAAGAAGGTTGTCTTTCCTGTTTGCCGGGGTGCGAAAATGACGATATAACGTCCCTCTTTGACGCGTTTAATAAACTCGGTGAGTTCTTCCGTGCGGGGGACAACGTAATGCTGTTCAGGGTTCACAGGTCCCTGCGTACCAAATCTTCTCATATAGCCGAATCTCACTAAGATACGGGTTCATTTACGAAACCGACAAATGTTACCACAACCACATTAAAATAATACGGCATTTGCAAAGAAGATTCAAGAGGAAAATATACCTGAAAAAGGGAAGAGGGCAGATACGAACACCTATCCTTACAGAATTTTGTTTCAATCACTATTAACATCCGAGCGATTTTCTTCTGTCTCCCCAAAGTTGGAAATAACTAACGAATCTTGGATGTTTATATGCCATTAGTATTGACCTTCTCTACGATTATTTCTGGTTCACCGGTGTAAGCGTGAGTTCCCATAGAAGGAGCGTACCGTTGGTGCTTGCGCTGGCGAGCATTGAACCATCGGGACTAAACGCTACGCTCAAGACCCGATCGGTATGCCCTGTGAGCCAATCAAGTTCTTCGCCAGTCTGTGCATCGTAGAGCCAAATCCCAATACCACTTGCCACCGCCAGACGTGTGCCATCTGGCGAATACACGACCTTCGATATCCTCCCTTTCCCGAGGCGCGCTTTTGCCCCTTTGGGTAAACTCCATTGCATGGACGCTTGATATTGGGCAAAGGTGTCGGATGAAGAAAATATTGACATTAGGAGTAGTGTTGAGAGTATAGAAACCAACGTATTTTTCATTGTGAAAATTTCCTTATCTAACAGGAGATATTGAATCAGGATAATCAACAGGTTTCGGACTTACATAACGTATTGAAAAAAAAGATGTGATGGCATTTGGCAGCAAGTCTACTCACCATCACACCTCGGGCGGTTCCTTTGGAAACGTTCTTAAATCCATACCCCAGAGCAATCCGAGTTACCGTTATTTTTCGGAAACCAGTTCTGTGACAGATGAAATACCAAAGAAAATCCTTTCAACCTTTGAGAACGCAACTGAAATGCGACATGAATTGTCCAAACGACTCTATAGTTACATTAAGGCGTATATATTTTAATTTGAAAAAAATAAAAAATTGGCGTATTATAACTTAAGTGGCAGCGATTTTTTAGCATAGCAGATTTTATACTGGATCTCAGAATTAATGAGACACTTGGCACCGGCACGGTTGGGAAAACGTGCCTACCGTGGAGGGTGGAGTGTCTGTTTATTTCTAAATTTTACTATAGTTGTTGACTGAGATATTCAGACGGGAGTCCGTGCTTGACTTGATAACGGTAGTTCTATCCTTTGTCATGCCTACGCGCGTTCCGTTTTGCACGGAGCGTCTTGTCGTGGGCTGTTTTTGTTGGTACATCGAACGGATAGAAAAACAAGAACTGATATAATTTAGGAAAATGGAGGCGTTTATGGAACGAGTCATTGAAAATGTAAATATACTTTAGCCATTTTTTTCATACTTTTACTGTTTTTTGGCACATATCTCCGAGGTGATGCGGCTGTTACACCTGTGAGTGAGCGCACGCCGCAGGTGCGGGATGCGATTGTTGCCACGGTGCCGGGCATCGACACCGCTGCCGACGTGACCGAAGCGCACCTCGCAGCGATTACCACACTTAACATGCGGCAGAAAAATATCGCAACCCTGAAAGCAGATGATTTTGATGGACTTACCGCACTGAGCAGTCTCAATCTGCATAACAACCAACTCCGTTGTTCATAGATGGTACAAGCGTTACGCGTTCTGTCGCGGAAAGTACCGCTGCAGCTACAAACATCGGCGCAGCGATTCCTGCAAGAGATGCTGAAAACGACACATTGACCTACACACTGAGTGGCGCGGATGCGAGTGCGTTTGATATTGACACTGCCACTGGAC
>PYIY01000174.1 GCA_003635195.1 Candidatus Poribacteria bacterium
CCTTTCCCCAATTTACGCCATCTCTCTTTCATGATCTCTATATCTCTCATATTCTCTATTATAAAAGGGTGGACAATAGGCATAATAGAAAAGAACCCGTTTGCGGTGACGATGTAAAGTCGATCCCCGGAAATTTGAAAATCTGTGACAGGTCCCATTAATTGTTTTAAGCGTTTGTCTTCAACGTCCATCGTCTCGCTCGATGGCTCTGGGCGGATTTCCTGCATCTTTCCGTTTGCGACTGCATACGCACGTGCGGGGCTTCTGCGAGTGAGCGTCTTTTGCCCTGTCGCGGTGAGATACTCGCGAAACTGCCACCCCAGGTCATGGTAGGCTGTGTATGCCGCGACCTGATGATCATCAACGCGGTATGCACCGAAACTAAACAGGTCGTATGTTGGGTCTCTCAGCCACTCCACTACCAGAAAAATAGACGATGCACGAACTTTCTCCTGTTTGCTGCTGGGAAGTTGTAAAAACTGGCGTTGAGACAGGAATGGGTCCCAGAGATCTCCCGGAAACATGTTTGAAGTCCACTGTGGGATCTGTTTCACTTCAGGACTGTCAGCTTTTAGACTTAGCAACCACCAGCGTTTCTCCAGTTCAATAGCCTTGACGAGTCGCGCCTGTCCGCGAGGCGCGTAAAAAATATAGAGATGGTCATTTTCTCCCATAACATAGAGGTGATCGTTGAGGACATCAAAATCTTTGATTGGGTGTCGCTGTGGTAAATGCCCACTGGATTCAAGTGCTGGACGCGACGGCTGTGAAACATCAACAAGATAAAACTTTTTTCGGCTTGCAACAACGATATAATCTCCAGAAGTGAGAACTTTGCCGATTTTATCAGGCAATGCGAGAGATGTCAGATAAGAGGGACGTTGCGGGATAGAAACATCAATGACGTGCAGGTGCCGTTCGGTCGTGAGGTATGCGTATTTGCCTGAGAGAATAACGGTGTTGTTTGTACCGACGTGGTAGGGTAGTTGAATAGAAGCCGCAAGGGTCGGATGCTCTAAATCTTCGAGCTCTATCACGGTGAAAATGCTTGTCCCTTTCGGTTTTGCAGAGGGTCTTTTGATTTGACTTTGTTCTGTGGCGTTTTTTTCAGACTGCTCAAGACTGTATGCGGGAGCGGATTCTTCGTAGTAGCGTTCAACTGGATTCTGCTCCAGATGCCTCGAACTGCACCCTATGTTAACAACGGAAAGTAGTAGCGTCACTGTCAAAAACAAAAAGATTGATTCGGCAAAAAGTTTTAGCAT
This sequence comes from Candidatus Poribacteria bacterium, assembly GCA_003635195.1. Classification (GTDB taxonomy): domain Bacteria; phylum Poribacteria; class WGA-4E; order WGA-4E; family WGA-3G; genus WGA-3G. The sequence goes on from PYIY01000174.1 coordinate 1,266, forward strand.
TGTTTTCTCCTATTGGGAAACATCGCATTCGCAACACAAGGTGATTACTGCCCTGAAATCTGTCTCACTCTTCGTTGACGGTGAAGTGAAGCATACCGCTGCTTTGTGTCCCGACGTACAGTACACTACCATCAACAGCCAGAGAAGTCACACTGTCAGAGACCTCTGGTGTAATGTGTTTCCACACACTACCATCACTTTCCAACCGATAGACACGCTTCTCTGAAGCACCATAAACATTTGTGCCATCAACAGCCAAGCGTTCCATGATAAGATGCGTTCCCGCTGCATTGGTGATAGCATGCCAACGTTTTCCGTCGCTTGACGTGGCAACACCCGCATCTGTTGCCACATAAACGGTGGAACCGGCAAACACGATCTCTTTGAAAACCTTAACAGGGAACGGCAAGATCGGAGTGAGATCAATCCAATTATTTCCCCTATCAAACGAGACAACGAGGTGTCCATCCCGTTTTCCAACGTAGACGGTGTTCCCTGAAACGGTAAGTTTGAACCCTTCCATTATCTTATGCCATACATCAACGTCAAGCTCAGCGGTTTCCTCCAGTTCGGTGTCGTACCATTCTGTATCACCTGGCTCCCATCGGAAGAGTTTAAAGTTGTATTCCATGTAGAACGTGTCGTTGCTGACAGCAAACGCGCCACGCAAACCTCCACGGACAAGTCGATCAGTTTGTCTCGGATCCGCTGCCAGTTGTTTGAAGAACTGGGTTGCCCCCGGAAAACTTTTTTCTAAGTGTTCAGCTAACGACCCACCTTGTAAATCAAGGCGGCCCATTGCTCTTAGTATATCATCACGGCCCATTCTTCTTAGAGACAATTCACTCCTCAACATTGACGAGTTAAAGCGCGGTATCTCTTGAACCGGCACAAGCCTATTACCATCCACAGACACGCGATACAGGTGTATATCACCTGGCGAGTTACCTTTTGCATAAAGCACGCCACCCGATTTGGTTACATGTACGATGGATGGATGTGGATTTCTGACAGGCACTTTCATCGGTATCTCCGCATGAACGGCTTTCCAAGAGTGCCCAGCGTCGGTGGTTTTCATTATCTCTTCTTTGACTCTTCCATAGAGAGTCATGGGTGTATCCCGTCCGTTATCGGGTTCTTTAAAAGCGACCAGATCAAGCATTGGCCCATGACGACCTATATTGACAAGGTTCCACGATTCACCGCTATTAGTGGTTCGATAGAGGCCAGCATTTCCGGCAACGTAAATGGTATTCTCAGCCACTGTGGCAGCCGCGTATATAGGAGAGAAAGAAAAAGAAGCCCCCGGAGATTGCGGAGCCAGCCATGTATCTCCACCATCAGTAGAACGCACCATGCCTCCGTACATCTCGCTCGCCAAAAGCGTGTCACCGACAGCAACGAGTTGTATCCAGGGTGCCCACCCGGTTATAGGCCAAGCGTTGGTTGGCGTTATATCTTCCCATGAATTCCCAAAGTCAGTCGAGCGGAATATCCACCACGTCTGCTGCCGTTCGCGTCCCGCTTTTTGACCATCTATTTGATCCTCATCCAACTCCACCGAAACATAGAGTCGTTTTTCAACCACAGCAACGGAATGAATGACTTTGGCTGGCACGGGAAGTTCCAAGTGTTGCCAACCTCCACCCTCGAGCCGGTAAAGTCCACCTTTCGTTCCAGCAAACACTGGTGATGACCCCAAATGTACTGTATTCCGGATCGCCACCAAGGATACTATTTCGCCTGCCAATCCATCGTTTATCGCCTCCCAGGTCTTACCGCCATCTTCAGAACGAAAAATACCGTTCTCAAAAGCGAGATAAAACGCTTGATCCGTTAGCACCAATTCAACCAGATTCCAATACTTCTGCTCTTCCTGCCAGGAGTAGCGTAAATCCCATGTCACGCCACCATCTGTTGACGCAAAAAGTTGGTCAGATGGAACAACATAGAAGGTATCGTTCCACTTTGCGACAAGTGATTTTGCGGCCCAATGGTTATCCAATGACTTCATGTCAAAGATACGGTGCCATTTCTTTCCATCGGCTGATAATTTGTGCGTATTCAGGTCATCATCAACTACGTAAAGCTCGTCTTTAGGTGTCGAAAACACCGTAGTTAGCCAGGTCCCTCTGGCGGGCTCCGCCTGCACCCACTGTTGTTTTGAGAGAAAAATATCTTCACCTTCCGTTTGCGCGGCAGCAAACAAATTTTCATCAGGTTGCTGGACAGCCCCATTGTTCCTATTCGGCGCATTGACCTTTCCAAATTGCGTCCGGTCATCTGGTTCGGATTCAAGATTCAGCACAATAGGTGCCTCAATGAGTTCCACCTTCATTTCCGAGGCAGCATCAAAACTATACGGTTTCTGGAAACGTGATAAGTATTGACTACTAACACCTAACATCAAAAATACCACCGCTAACGTAGAAACAGTAATCGCCCACGGCACGAGCGGCTTACTGCCTGACGGGGTAACAGGTTTCAGACGCGAAATCTCGCGCATCACATTTTCAGTGAGATTCGGTGTCATTTGGAAATTCTCTAAAGCCTCTCGTATCATCGGTTCCTCCTTCTTCAGACGTTGCCGAGCGCGATAAATGCGAGTTTTAACTGTCCCTACCGATACGCCTAAAAACCTGCTAATTTCCTCATAATTCATTTCCCCGAGGTAGTAGAGTGTGATAACTGTGCGTTCACTCTCTTGTAACTTCGCAAGTAGTTTCTTGACGACCTCGCGCTTCGTTTCCATCGCAACTCGCTCGTTTTCCGCAATGAGGTATCCAGAATACGTTGTTCTTTCCAACGCCGCGCTGCTTGTGTTTTCCAATGACTGTGTCCATAAGCGTTTCTTACGGTGCCACGTACTGCAGTGGTTTGCCGCTATCACATACAGCCAACTCGCAAAGGATTGTGGTTCCTTCAGTGTAGAGAGTCTCTGATATGCTTTTAGGAACGTCTCTTGTGTAATATCCTCGGCGATGTGGAAATCTCCGATCTTCCGCCATGCAAGCGTGTGCACCGGCTTTTGGTATTTTCTCACAAGCGCGGAAAATGCAGTATCATCGCCATCAAGCACGCGTTGGATAAATTGAGCATCATCGTTTTTCATCGGATACCTCTAAAAAGGGAATGTTCAGTATTTATTTCAACACATAGTGACGCTATTTGCGATGAAAAAGTCACAGAATTCTGAAAAAAATTGGAGTGAGCTTATGATAAGAGGGTTGAGATTCTAATTTCTTGACAACGAGAGGTAAGGAGGATTGCCGTCGGACGGTTCAGACCGAAATTTGCTCCTTTTTTTATTTACGGAATTATAGCACAAATTCAACCATAGTAAAACATACAACTACGGGTGTATCAGAGCTATTTAGTTTTCGGAGAAAAAGGAGAAAAAGTCCCCTGATAAGGGGGTGTTTTTGCTTGGGCGTTTCTTCTATAGGGGGTTAAAACGAAAGATCCCGCACACCATCGAAAATTGGCGAGGTTGCAAATCTCACCAGCGAAGAAGGGTTATTTTTTGGAATTTTCCGGTGTGGCTAACACATAGGCGAAGCCTTCCCCAACTGCCAGACTTATCGGGCGATTTGCCTGAAGAGCGGTGACGGATATAAACTGCGCGTCATCTCCTTGGAAATATTCTTTTACTGTAATCAGGCTCCTGATAGAAAAGAACCCATTTGCGCTGACGACATAAAGCAGACCATCCAAGATTTGAAAATCCGTGACGGAACCCACTGGAAGTTCTAATTGTTTGTTGTTGAGGACTATCGTTTCGCTTGACGGATCTTGTGCGATTCGCTGCATCTCTCCAGCACTGACAGCATACACAATTTTCGGTTTCCCGCGAGTGAGTGTCACTCCTTCTTTCGTCTTGAGCGGATCGTTTTCTTCTTTCGCCTTGAGATGGTGAAGGCCTTCTGCACCTACGTAGTAGAGTTCTGTAAATACGGTTCCACCACCCACCGGAAAATCCTTACCGGAGATGTACTTGAAACGTGCTTCGTTCTTTTGCTGTTCATCATAACCTTTTGTATATGCTGAGTAAATCAACAGATCACACTGTGCGGATCTCATAGGGTTTTGTACCTGCTCAATGACCAAGCAATGCGGCGATGCACGGACTTTCTGATTTTTGCTACTTCGGAGTTGTAAAAAACCGCGTTGAGACCGGAGTGCTTCAGAGATACCACTCGGTAGACGTTCTAACTTTGATGCCTCAACCTGTTGAACATTGGGACGGTCAGCTTTCGGACTAAACAACCACCAACGCGGTGACAATTCAACAGTCTTGACGAGTTGTGCGTGTCCGCGAGGCGCGTAAAAAATATAGAGATAGTCATTTTCTCCCATAACATAGAGATGATCCTCAAGAACATCAAGGTCTTTGATTGCATGTTGCTGTGGTAAATGCCCAGTAAATTCGAGGACTGGATGCGACGGCTGTGAAACATTGACAAGATGAAAGTTTAGCGGTGTCGCGATAACGAGATGGTCTCCAGAGGCAAGGACTTTGCCGATTGCCTTCGGAAACTCAAGAGATGTCAGATAAGAGGGACGCTGCGGGAGCGAAACATCAATGATATGCAGGTGCCGTTCAGTTGTGAGATACGCGTGTTCACCTGCAAAAACAACGGTATTGTTTGGACCGGCGCGAAACGGTAGACGAATAGAAGCCGCAAGGGTCGGATATTCCAAATCTTCAAACTCTATCACGGTGAAAATACTCATCCCTTCCCGTTTTGCAGAGGGTCTTTTGATTTGATGTTGCTCGGATCCATTTTTTTCAGGCTGCTCCAGAATGTCTTTCTGATTCTGATCAAGATGCCTCGAACTGCACCCTATGTTAACAACAGAAAGTAGGAGCATCACCGCCATAAACGAGAAGATTGATTTGGCAAAAACTTTTGGCATCGTTTTCTCTTATCCTGTTCCGGTTGTTTCACGATACGGTCTAATTTTAATCAATTGGGTCAGGTGTAAGTTCCCACAAGAGCAGCGTGCCATCTTGGCTCCCACTTACCAGCGTCCTGCCATCGGGGCTGAACGCCACGCTATGAACCCAGTATGTATGCCCCGTGAGAATTTTACGGAGTTCACCTGTCTCCACATCCCACAGATGGATAGTCTTATCCCAACTCGCACTTGCGAGTATTTTATCATCCGGACTGAACGCCACGCGCATGACCTCATTTGTATGTCCTTTGAGGATATTTCGGGGTGCGTCTGTCTCTACATCCCACACACGGACGGTCATATCTTTACTCCCACTTGCCAACATTTTGCCATTTGCGCTGAATGCTACACTATTGATAGCCTCTGTATGCCCTTTGAGGGTATTTTGAAGTTTGCCTGTCTCCACGTCCCACACACCGATGGTCATATCTTTACTCCCACTTGCGAGTGTATTGCCATCGGGGCTGAACGCCACGCTATTGACCCAGTCTGTATGTCCTTCAAGGGTGTGGTGGACTGTACCTGTTTCTGCATCCCACACACGGACAGTGTTATCCCAACTTGCACTCGCCAGGGTCTTGCCATCCGGACTGAATGCCACGCTCGCGATGATCTCATGTCCGCCGAAGGTATTTCGGCGTTCACCTGTCTCCGCATTCCATAGGTGGATGACACGACCATAACCCGCCCCTGCAAGCGTTTTTCCGTCGGGACTAAATATCACGCTCTTTATCGTATCTGCGTCCTTGTGTACTTTAAGCGTATGACGAAGCGTACCCGTTTGCGCGTTCCACAAACCGAGCGTGGCATTCCCCATCGCACTTGCGAGTGTTTTGCCATCCAAACTGAACGCTACATCCAAGACCTCGCTGGTGTATCCGGTGCGGGTATTGCGGCATTCACCTGTCTCTGCATCCCACAAACGAAGGGTGCCGTCATGACTCCCACTTGTGAGTGTCTTTCCATCCGGACTGAATGCCACGCTGAAGACAATGTCCTTGTGCCCAGTGAGGATTCGGGGGCGTTCTCCCGTCTGCACATGCCACAGACGGACGGTGCCGTTATCCATCGCGCTTGCGAGTGTCTTTCCATCTGGACTGAACGTTATGTCATAGACGACATCTCTTTCTTGTCCTTTGAGCGTTTTCTGGACTTCCCCAGTCTCTACATCCCACAGCCGGATCGGAGTATCCCAACCCCAATCCCAACTTGCGAGTGTCTTTCCATCCAGACTGAGTGCCATTCTCAGAATCTCCTCCGTATGCTCAATGAGGTTGAGCGTTTTTTGGAGAGTTCCCGTCTCCACATCCCATAGCCGGAGGGTCTTATCCTTACCGCCACTCGCCAAAGTTTTGCCATTGGGACCGAACCTTACACTTAAGACCGCGTTCGTATGCCCTTTGAGCGTTTTTTCGAGTTCGCCGGTCTGCACACCCCACAGCCGGATGGTGTTATCCTTACTCCCGCTTGCCAGTGTAGTGCCATCAGCACTGAACACCACGTTTAATACTGTGTCTGTATGCCCTGTGAGCGTTTTGAGGCGTGTACGGGACTGTGTATCCCACAGCTGGATGGTATTGTCCGTGCTCCCACTTGCCAGCGTTTTTCCATCTGGTCTAAACGCCACACACGTGACCCGGTCGGTGTGCCCCGTCAGCAGCTCGAGTGTCTGTCCAGTAACCGCATCATGGATCCATGTCCCAATAGAACTCGCAACTGCCAGAAGCCTACCATCTGGGGAATATTCAATTTCAACTATCCGTCCTTTACCGAGACGCGCTTGAGTACCTTCGGGCAAGCGCCATCGCAGCGAATCGGGAGGTGTAGGATTGTTGACTTGCCGTTCGGATCCAGTGTTCTGACTTAGTTCATCGGAACTGCTGCGTTGTGTCTGGAAATTCGGTTTGACTTCGAGATCACTCACCGGGCGGAGGTGATTAGCCCCGAAATCGTAAACAGTTGTATCAGTAGATAGGTCTAAACGAAACAATCTACTGACATCAGTATTTATCTGACACTGCTTCGTGAGAAGAACGTTTTTGACAATGAAATTCGCGTCTCGCTGTTGTTCTGGCAATTTCTGACCATAAGTTCTCTCAATTCTCTTAGGAAACCAGACATTCGTCAGGTATTCGTGATAATCAATTGTTCGAGTGCTAATATAAGTTACGCCTTCGTGGGTATGCGTGCCTTCCAGTTTAACCGGACGGAAACCTATGTTGTGGGAAATCCAGAGTTTAAGAAATTGATTCGTCCGACTGGGTATCATATTGACGCGAATAACAGATGTCATTTCCCCGTTTAGCATCTCGCTGCCGATAAGTTCGCTCTCATGTTTTTCAAGCAATTGCCAAAGCGGTTCGGATAGATAGGAATCGTTTGAGGCATTGCTTGGAAAGGTGAGCCAAAACCGCGGATCAAGGTCATTGTCAATAATACCCGGTCGAACAGCATATCCAACATTTCCGTCGTAAACCTCCAGCTTCGCTTCTCCGACGAACCGGGCAAAGTAGGTTTTATCTTCCTCAATGACCCTGAAACTATCGGAGAACGCGCCAGGAACAATGCGTGCATCGTCAGCAATGTCAATGCCTACCC
>PYIY01000175.1 GCA_003635195.1 Candidatus Poribacteria bacterium
AGAAACCGGTGAATCCGGACGCTGTGCCGGTTTTTGAGGAGCGGATCTCTTACCGTAGCGTTTTAACCCAAGTCGGGTTGTTGGTGCTGTTTAACCTGTTATTTTTTATTATGGCGCAAGTCTCTTTTCTGATGAGCGAGATTAAGTGATACGTTTACAACTTAACGGGTTTGTGTATTTTCGGTACGGTTAGACGCAGGTTATCATAAAGTCTGAAAACATGTAGAGACGTTCGTTTCAGTGGTTGGTCCTGCTTACCTGAACGAAAACAAGATTGGTACAAACTACATTTTATGCAACCTTTCCTCTCTTAAAACGCGACTTAAAGATTATAAGATAGTTTATTTTAAGAGGATGATTATGAAAAACGAAGATGCTAATCTGATTCAACGTATTGTTTCAGGTGATGAAGATGCTTTTACTGCGCTGGTTGAAAAACACCAGAAATGGGTTCATTCGCTCGCGTGGCGAGAAATCGGCGATTTTCACATAGCACAAGAAATTACACAGGACACCTTCATTCAGGCTTTTAAATCTTTTTCTTCCCTGAAGGATCCTAATCGTTTCTTAGGATGGCTGTATACGATAGCAAAGCGGCAATGTGCTAAGTGGCTGCGGCAAAAAAGACCGACATCAATGCAGCCCCTGGATACAGTACCGAAGGCCGAATTAGAAAGGTTGTTCTATGGACAATATCTTGAGGAAGAACAGACACAAGTTTTGACAGGTGCGTTGCAAGAAGTTGTGAAACACCTCCTTCAAAAACTTCCGGTGGCAGAACGTGCTGTGATAATATTGCACTATTTAAAAGGTTTGAGTTGCGAAAAAGTGAGCGAGCTTTTAGACATTTCGTCGAACACGGTAAAGAGCCGATTGTACCGTGCTCGAAAGCGATTAGAAAAGGAAGAGTTGATGGTTCGCGAAATCTTATGTCCAGGTCTATTGAAAAATATACCGCGTCACATTGGTGTTAAAGCGATGGCAGCAACAGGGACTGGTGAACATTTGGCACAGGGGACTTTCAATTTTAGCCAAAGCGATATGGCATTGTCCCTTATTGGTTACGGCACGACGACCGGTACCCTCTATGAGCCAGCACCGATGTACATGTCGATGCATTACATCACCCATTATCCTGGGGATCTTTATAAGTTCCCGTTGGTTATAGGGGACACTTGGGAACAGAAGGGACATTGGAATTCACGAGCAGAGATGATTTTGGGACCTTCTGAAACAGTAGAGGTTACTGCTGGTGTGTTTCAAAAATGCTTCAGGCACAAAACTGTTTTTACAGGTGCCAAGATAGGGGCAGAAGATGCCTTTTCCGGCGTTGGAGAAGCCAACAAATTCATTAATGGCACACGCTATTTGTGGTTCGCGCCGGGTATTGGATTTGTGAAAATGTGCTATGAACACGCTAACGGTGCCGTCACAGAAGTCGAATTGCTTGAGTGTGAGATTCCGGGTCAGTGTGAAGAATACTTTCCTGGACGGATAGGTACACTCTGGACATACAAGTGGAAAAATAATTACCGTGACGAAGCGGTTATTGAAAAGTGTCGCGTTGTCGAAAATTCTGACAAGCCGATACAGTATGATTTATCCATATAGTGTTATACCATTTCTAATTGAATACCTTTCAAGATGCCTGTAGCATAAACTGTTAGTTTGTGCGTCTGTGTATTCGTTCAGAAAAATCATCTATGTGATATTTATTTTCTGAAATGGTATTATATGGAGTCGAAACCGAGTTGGGAGGAATTAAGAAGTGGTAAAAATTTTCGTACTTTTTGCAGTGCTAATCACCGTTTTATGCTACGCACCAAATACCGTTTTAGCACAACAGGATACAACACCTCCAAAAATAGAGAAAATTATTCCGGACGTATCTGAAAAAGTTCCAACGGATCTGAAGGAGATAAGAGTTGTCTTCAGTGAGAAGATGATGGGTGTTGATATCGAGTTTACAGGGGTACCATTAGGGGACTTTGAATTGGCTGATGATGGAAAGGTCCTCGTTATTTCGTTTAATCAACCTCTTTCACCTTCAAAGGTCTACCGGCTTATATTGGGAGGCAGGGAGGGTTATAAGAATATGGCAGGAATTCCGTTAGAAGAATACACACTCACTTTCACGACGGAAGGTCCCGAACCGGTTACACCTACTTTCGTGGATATAACGCCTGTCTACGTAACAGGTATTGAGAGGTTTGATCTCGCAAATAAACTGCTTTATCGCGTTTCTGAAAATCCCACAGAAGGGTTTAACTTTCCATACTATCTGTTCATTCCACAAGGGATAAGCTTGAACAAATCAATTTACTTGCTGGTGGAGGCATGCAACACAGGACCTGGTGGCAGTCTTAAAAGTCTTGAGAGAAGAACGAAAGCGTTGGCGGAGGCATCTCATGCTACCAAAATCGCAAAATCGCTGAAAGTGCCATTGCTTGTCCCATTTTTTCCACGGTACGTAGGAAAAATCTACACGCATGCCTTAGATAGAGATACCCTCCTGATAAAAGAGGGAGACCTCAAGAAAATTGACCTGCAGCTGATCGCAATGATAGCGCATGCCCAAGAACTCCTACGGCACAACGACGTGAAGGTGAATGAAAAGGTTTTCATGAACGGATTTTCGGCTTCTGGAACGTTTACAAATCGGTTTACGATTTTACACCCGACAGTTGTTCGTGCAGTCGCGACAGGTGGCATCAACTGTATTCCGACCTTTCCAACGGGTCAGTGGAACGGGACCGCGATGCGTTACCCAGTTGGGATCTCGGACGTGAAGGAAATCGCTGGTATTGAATTTGAGGAGACGACATATAAGAGAGTGTCGCAGTATATTTATATGGGTGCTTTGGATGACAATGATACCCTGCCGTATCCGGATGCTTATGATGAGGTTGACGCTGAATTGGTCAAAAGCCTCATTGGTGCTGAAATGATGCCGGATCGGTGGGACATGAGTCAGTCGATATACAAAGCACTTGAAATCCCTGCGCAATTTGTCACATACGAAAATACCCGGCATGAAATCAAGGATGAGATGATTGATGATATTGTCGCCTTTTTCAAGGCGAACGCTGGGGATGAAATTGTTAAAATCGTTCCGCATCAATATCCGTCCACCGAGTGAAAGTGTAGGTTAGTTATTGACTCAGTGAACTTTGAAACTTCAAGGATTTTCAACGCTGTAGTGAGGATATTCACAATGCGAATCGGAGGAAATACCAATGAAATGGTTAGCATTTCTTTTTATCGCTGTATTATTCACAGCAAGCCAAGCAACTGCTAAATTGGAAAAGGACCTCGTCGTTTATTTTACCTTTGATAAAGTAAAAGACAAGAAGATTCTTGATATATCCGGCAACGACCTTGATGCCGAGGTCATCGCAAATGTAGATTTTGTTGAAGGCAAATATGGAGATGCGATTCATATTGCCGCTGAACCGGAAGGCGGTGATTGCGTACGTGTCCCCGCAGACGATCTACTAGAGATCGAGGATGAGATAACAAGGGCGGCTTGGGCATATCATGAAGATTGGCAAGCGGCTTCGGGGTTGTGGGTTGATAAAGGCAGCAGGACTCTGGGTAAACAGAAAGGGTCCTACGGCATAGAGTGCGCCGATATTATCCCGGAGTTGGGGTGATCAAAGATCGACATGACCTTGGGTGGAGGTCAAAAGTCGTTTGGATTCATCGGCGCGGTACCCATGGTGGATAGAAATTGGCATCATATCGCCGGCACGTATGATGGCAAAGTTGCGAAAATGTATCTGGATGGTGAAATATTTTATGATCACGACCAGAGATTTATAGTAAAATCCGAAAATAAGTTTACATTTTGAAAAAACGCGTCCTGCTTCATAAACCCTGTAGGAGGGAACTCCGATTCCCGACTCCTCTCCTAAGGGTGTATAAGTAATTACGGGATCTACTATAAAATCGAAAACTGGATGGAAAGATCTATGCCGTTTGTTGTCAATTCTTGATGTCTTAGAGATTGTTTGTATTCACGAAACATGGAGGTATTTCAAATGTCAAACGTGTTCAATTCTAAAAGAGTCATCGTTATGAGTGCTGTTGTTTCCCTTCTCTTACTTGTGCAAATAGAATCCTTCGCGGGTCAGGATTGGGAAGTGATAACGCAGCTCCCCACGCAGAGATCAGGAATAGCAACTGCTGTCGTAGATGATAGGATTTATATCATCGGTGGCACCCTCGAAAACGTTGGGGATCCTGATGGGGTTTCAACTGTTGAGGAATACGACCCACAAACCAACACATGGCGGCGAGTCGCAGACATGCCAACGCGACGCTATTATCCTAAAGCTGCAGTTGTTAACGACACTATCTATGTCTTCGGGGGGTGGTATGAAGAGAAAGGCGTAAAGACGGAATATCCGGTTCGTTTAGATGCATACGACCCAGCGACTGATACATGGACACGGAAAAAGGACATGCCCGTTCCTCGTGTCCATCCCGCTGTTGGCGCGGTTGACGGAAAAATCTATATCATTGGAGGGTCAACGGGTTGGGGTTGGGGAGATGAGCGACGGATGGACCGCGTCGACATCTATGATCCTGCCACCAATACATGGGAGGACGGTCCAAAAATGCCGACCCAGCGCGATGCATATTTGGGAGGCGTTGTCAACAATCGTATTTATGTCATCGGCGGATACGGACCGCCTGGGGGACAGGTTCTGTCGGCAATTGAGGAATATGACCCAATCAACCGTCAATGGCAAAAGAAGAAGGATATGTTAAACGTTAAATTTTCGTTTAGGACGGCTGTTGTTAAGGACGACATCTATGTGATTGGCGGTATAGACAAATCCCGCCAGTATTTAGCGACAGTGGATATGTACAATCCACAGACAGAAACATGGCGCGATATTCCAGCAATCCCAACGCCTATGTATCCTCAAGGAGCAGCGACGGTCAATGGCACAATTTATGTCTTTGGAGGTATGGGAGCAGGCGGGCAATTTTTGCCAGACGTTCTGGCATTTGATACCGGATTTCGTGCCGTCGAAGCGAACGGCAAACTTCTGACACGCTGGGGACAACTGAAAAAAGGGGACAACTGAAAAAATCCCATTATATCGGTTTGTAGATATGACAAATGGGAAGTGGCATATCAGGACATTTGAGAATTTACAGCATATCGGCATTGCACTCCTCGAAAGAGAGGTTGATCATCTCGAAACAAAATAGCCATCAGTCGCCAGTGATCAGTTATCAGCAAAGAGGGTTTCTGGCTGATAGCTGATGGCTGAAAGCCAGCGAGAGGTAAATTTATGCGTGCACTTTGGTTCATTATCCAACGAGAATTCGTCTCAAATGTGTTGACGTCCCGATTCATGATTGGGTTTATCGTGTGTCTGCTTTCAACTGCCGTTGCAGTCTTCGTTCAGGTGGATGACCACGAAAAACGTTTGGTCGGATATAACACGGCTGTTCGGGAATCTCAAGCGGAAGTCCAGAATTGGAAACTCTATACCGATATTAGCGCGAAGGTGCACAGAAAACCGAATCCGCTCGGCATTTTTAACATCGGGATGGAAACCTCTGGTGTAAATACAGTCGTTGTTGAGCCTGACAAGCCGATTTGGACACGGGATAGCCGTTCCCCCGGTTGGGGCGAAACGACGCAGAAGATAGGAGCAGACAATCCTTTTCTCGCAATGTTTCTCTCCGTTGATGTGGTCTTCATCTTCAAGATCGTACTCAGTGCGTTAGCGATACTGTTTGCTTACAACAC
>PYIY01000176.1 GCA_003635195.1 Candidatus Poribacteria bacterium
CATGGGGTGGTATTAAGAGAAGAACATTTATGCACTAAGTATGAATTATAGTAAAACCTATCATTAATTGGGCACCCCCAAATAGTCTGAATGCCTCTAATGGGCATTCAGACTGGCACAAACTAAAAGCTTATGCTACAAATCTGTCTATTTATTTTTAGGACTCACTATAGTTTATTTTATTTGGACGGTGCAACAATACCACCCTTCCTACCACCATCCCTCTCTTTTTCTTCAAAAATCCTCTTTTTTTGCGATTAAGCAACTATTTTGCGCTATCTTGCGTCACTATAGTTAATATATCATTGATCAACTTTCGCTTTCTGGAGGTGCCTCATGAAAAATGACGATGTTGCAATTATTCGACGCGCTCTCACTGGCGATGAGACCGCTTTTGCGGAACTGGTGAATAAATATCAAAAGCCAGTTCACACACTCGCTTGGCGAAAAATCGGAGATTTCCATATCGCTGAGGACATCACCCAGGACACTTTTCTGAAAGTGTATCAGAGACTTCACACCTTGAAAGATCCGAACCAGTTTTCTGGGTGGATCTATGTGATTACGGCAAACCTCTGTGCTACATGGCTCCGCAAAAAACGGATAGAAACACAACCGTTGGAGGACACAGAGCCAACGATGCTACAGGAAGATGCTTATTCCCGACACGTTACCGAAGAACGAAGTAGAACCGCAGTTGAGGTACAGCGCGAAGTCGTTAAAAAGCTGCTTGCGAAGTTACAGGAGAGTGAACGCACAGTAATGACACTCTACTACCTTGGTGAGATGAAAGTTGAAGAGATTAGTCGATTTTTGGGTGTATCGGCGAGCACTATTAGAAGTCGTCTCAGGCGTGCACGGCACCGTTTAAAAGAAGAGGAACCGATGATTAGAGAAGCACTCGACCATTTCCAAATTACACCGAATCTTACTGAGAATATCATGCGCGAGATATCGCGGTTGAAACCAGCTGCGCCAGTAGGTGGTAAACCGCTGGTGCCGTGGGCGATTGCCGTTTCCACGGTAGCAGTAATATTTTTGATGTTAGGTGTCGGTAGTCACTACCTATCGCGTTTCCAAAAGCCGTATAGTTTCGACGCTGCTTCAGAGATGACTGTAGAGATTGTTGAGGTGCCCGTTGTGCTAAACCTCGAATCCAAACCTGATATTCGGACGCAACTCGGAAATGCGGCAGCCCCCGGTAAAAACAACGGGTTCAGTCAAGAACTCGATCAACCAGAATATACAACGCTGTTTGCTGCCGCGCAGGTAGATCAAACTGAGGAACCTACTGCTACCGAGGCAGGTCATCGCTACATCATCCTTGAGTCAAGCACGCATGAAGAAGAAAGTGGGGAAGTTTTAGCAGGTGGACGCTTCTCTCTTGCGAAAACAGGCGAAGTTTTAACGCCTACAGGTTATAGCGGCACCGGGAGCGGTAACACGTTAATGGGTTATACTCTCGACCATAATATCGATCTTTTCAGGTTTCCTTTGGTTATGGGAGATACTTGGACACAGAAAGGTCCCTGGGCTCCACAAACACAGACGACCTTAGTGGGTTATGAAAAGGTAGAAGTTGCCGCAGGGACTTTCACGGACTGCCTTAAACATAAAACGATCTTTACAAACCCTGAAGGCACACGCTATTTGTGGTTTGCTAAAGGTGTTGGTGTCGTTAAAATGCGCTATGAACGTTTCAACGGTGTCACCACGGAAGCAGAATTGCTTGACTACAATGTTCCGAGAGGTGAAGAATATCTCCCTTTGCAATATGGTAATATGTGGACATACAAATTACAAAACGAGCATCGAGAAAAACCAATTATTGAAAAGTGCGAGGTTGTCGAAAATAGCGATCAACCCTTGGATTCTGATTTTTTATCTGCGTCCGGTCCTCCAAAAGTGTTGAGGACTATACCTGATTTATCTGAAAAAGTTTCAATAGTTATAGAGGACATACGGGTTGGTTTCAGCGAGGTGCTGATAGGTGTTGATATTGCGTATGCAAGTGTACCGATAGGTGACCTTAAATGGATAGACGGCGGTAGAACCCTTGTTATCCCGTTTAGTCGCCCCCTATTACCTTCAAAAACCTATAGGCTTATATTGGCGGAAGGCTATAGGAATATGGCAGGCGTTTCGTTCCCAGAATATACGCTCACTTTCACAACCGAAGGTCCCGAACCGGTTACATCTACTTTTGTGGACACCACGCCTGTTTATGTAGCAGATATTGAAGAATTGAACCTCTCAAATGAATTGCTCTGCCGCGTTACCGTGAATCCGACAGAGGGTTTTAACTTCCCTTACTACCTGTTCATTCCACAAGGAATAAACTTGAACAAACCGGTTCACCTGCTCGTGGAACCCTGCAATACAGGGGTGAGTCGGACTCGTAAAAGTCTTGATAGAAAGACAAAGGCTTTGGCTGAGGCATCTTATGCGACTGTCATCGCCAAAAGACTGAGAGTCCCGTTGCTTGTGCCTGTTTTTCCGAGACCTGGTGGAGATCAAGTGCTCGTGCCTATTTCTTCAAGACCCGGTAAAGATCAATGGCAAGCCTACACGCATGCCTTAGATAGAGACACCCTCCTGATTAGAGATGGCGACCTCAAGAGAATCGACCTGCAACTCATCAATATGATTGCCCATGCCCAAAGACTTCTGCGGCATAATAATATGAAAGTGAATGAGAAAGTCTTCATGAATGGGTTTTCGGCTTCTGGGACGTTTGCAAATCGGTTTGCGATTTTACATCCGACGGTTGTCCGCGCTGTCGCAACTGGTGGCATCAACGGTATTCCGACCTTTCCGACAGAGCGTTGGGATGATGTCACTATGCGTTATCCAGTTGGAATCGCGGATGTGAAAGAGGTCGCTGATATAGCATTTGATGAAAAGGCATATAAACGCGTTTCCCAGTACATCTACATGGGTGCTTTGGATGACAATGATACCGTTCCATATCGAGATGCCTTTGATGAAGTGGATGCCGAGTTAGTCAAGAGTCTCATTGGGGCTAAAATGATGCCGGATCGATGGGACATGAGTCAGTCGATATACAAGGCACTTGAGATTCCTGCGCAATTTGTTACTTACGAAAATACTGGGCATCAAATCAAGGGTGAGATGATTGATGATATTGTCGCTTTTTTTCAGGCGAACTCCGAGGATAGGATAGTTGAGATCGTCCCACATCAATATCGATCCGCTGAGTGAAAGTGAGTGAGGTCTATCACAAAAGAGATCCCTGACCCTTTTATCCACTCAGTATGAATTAACGCAATTTGCCACCTTTTTATCCACATAGCACTCCGCTGGAGTGCTATCGCGTAAATACACCATTTTCTATAGATATGTCACCCCTCTGGGGTGGGGAAAAAGACGAAAAACCCTTTCTGAAGTGTGTAAAATCTGTTAGTAGCAACTTGGGTTATGAATTAGTTTATTTTCTCCGGTCGGTGATGAATGCCGTCCACTTCCAAGCCTACCGTTCTCTCTTTTCTTTATAGTAAAACCCGTAATTACTTATACACCAACGCGAGGGCGAGGATACAATCCTCGCCAGCGGCGGTGGGGCTTTTGGTTCCTGACGAACTG
>PYIY01000177.1 GCA_003635195.1 Candidatus Poribacteria bacterium
CTTCGTGATTCCAGTCTGCAAGATAGAGTTGCGAAACCTCTTGACTGTTTCGATTCGAGGTCCAGCACAACTGGTTTCCGTCGGGTGAAAAGACAGGGAGTCCATCAAAACCTTCGGTTGAGGTAACGCGAACAGGTTCATGTCTACCTTTTGCATCAACGAGATATAACTCAAAATTAGAGAATCCGAGTTTGTTGGAAGCGAAGATCACATAGACACCACTCGGATGGAAGTAGGGTGCCCACGACATGCTCTTGAAATCGGTGAGGCGTCGCACATTTGAGCCATCTATCTGCATCGTGTAGATGTCGGCTTGACTCCCGTCAGGCGTGAAGTGTCGCCAGACGATATGTTGTCCATCAGGTGTGAAAAAGGGACCACCATCGTACCCGGGTGAATCTGTCAAGCGGGTCTGATCTGACCCGTCGGCATTCATGATATAGATTTCGCCGAAATAGGCGGGGTCAACTTCAAATTGCTTCAGGTCCTTCGGAGAGAGTTGATCTTTAGGATATGCGTCTCGAAGTGAACAGAAAACGATGCGTTTGCCATCAGGTGAATATGAGGCTTCAGCGTCGTAACCGGGAGCATCTGTTAATTGCTTAAGGTTGCTACCGTCGCGGTTTGCTGAGAAGATGTCCATCGCCGCATCGTAATCCCAACTATAGCGTCGCTCTTGCCCCGACGCTCGGAACTGCAATTCCTCTTCCTGTTTTGCCTTCGCGAAAGTATCGTGATGCGTCGAAGCGTAAAGCACTTCGTCAGTACCCGGACGGAAGAAGGCACAAGTTGTCTTTCCGACCCCCGTTGAGACGCGATGTGTATCACCGGTCAGCAAGTTTAGAAGATAAATCTGATAGAACGGGTTATCCGGTTCACGTTCACTTTGGAAAATTAGCGCGGTGCCATCTTCAGAAAAATAGCCTTCTCCAGCGCGCTTTCCGTCGTAAGTGAGTTGTCGGGTATTACTGAGAAACCGTGATGTCTCAACAGAATCAGTTTCTGTTTCATCCGGCGTTGTCTGCTGTGCTGCAACACTGTCTGTTATAAAAATAGCAAAGGATATTGTACAGAACAATCCGATCCATTTGATGCAACGCATCTCCATCCCTCCCTCTTGAACGGTCTACTATTTTATAGATATTGGGCGGCTTTCTGTTTCAGGAATGCGAGACCATCTATCGCGAGGCTCTCAGCACTCGGTGCGATGTCGCGCCAGATGCACGTCGCAGCGGCGATTTCTTTGACAGCCGGCGTAAACGATTCAATCACGAGCCATCTGTCGTAGTTAACCGCTGCCAATGCCCCAAAAACGCCATCCCAATCGACAAGTCCTGTACCTGGAGTGCCACGGTCGTTTTCACAGCAATGCATGTGATGCAAGTAATCACCCGTCGCAACAATAGCATCTGCCTGATTCTTTTCTTCAATATTCATGTGGAACGTGTCCAGATGCACCTTGAAATACGGACTATCCACCGCTTGACAAAGTTTAACAGCATCTTCGGCGATGTTGACGAAGTAGGTTTCAAACCTGTTGAGCGGTTCACTGGCGAGCGTAACCCCATATTCTCCGCCGAATTCGGCGACTTCTCGTATACCTTCAACGCACCAGTCCCATTCTTGTTCGTTTCTGGCGCGCCCAACGAGTTTACCCACAGCACTATACATCGGTCCAACGAGCGTATCGGCACCCAATTCAGCAACGATCTCGATTGTGCGTTTGAGATAGGTTTTTGCGTTTTCTCGAATAGCAGGATCCTCGTCAATCGGATTCCTATCGCCACCCATGATATTACACCCGATGGTCTCTAAACCGGTATCCTTGAGGAGTGATTGCGTGTAAGGGATGTCCACCGTATCTGGGTCGAAGATAGGGATTTCGACACCATCAAACCCCATTTCAGCAACTTTCGGAATCAGGTCTGCAGTTTCTCGATCAAACTTATCTGCCCAGAGCAATAAATTTACACCAAACTTTGGCATTGTATCTTGTTCTCCTTAATAGTGTGTTATAATTTTTTAGTTTAGCACAAATAGCAAAGCGTTTTCAAGTTTTTTCGATCGTGACTGTTCCGCTAAAATTGATAAAAAACCGAAAAATGAAAGGTTCTGAGATGTGAAACAGAGGTATTCAGTTTTCCATTTTTGTCTGATTTTCTCTTCTTTACTAAGGGGTTGCAAACTCCGCCTTAGCACAACCAACCCTCTATAATTCGCACAATCCGCGAAAATCCGTGACTCAGACCACTGACAACAGAAAACACCAGCACTATGCTATCCTTGCTCAGCCCCCATTTAACGCACGTCCACGAATACTGCTAAGAAATTTAGTCTTAAGTTACAAAATTAATTTGACTTATA
>PYIY01000178.1 GCA_003635195.1 Candidatus Poribacteria bacterium
GCCCGACGGACAATCAGATAGAACCCGAAGCTATCTGTCTCCGTCGCACCGATTCTGTTGATCGCCTTGAGTTTCACGAGACAGGTCTGCGTACCTGAACCCACGACCAGTTGATTGCTGGTGTTAATCGAGAGTTGCGGCTGTTTATCGTAACCGACATCAAAAACAATCCGCTCTGCATCCGGTGAGAACTGCTTCAGATCAATCGTGTCGCCTGCCTCGGCGAATACGGGATAGATCGTCGTTTTGGTGTTCTTCGAGAGGGGACGGTATTTGCGGATGTCCAGGGTGTAGACGGCTGTCGTTGATACCAGATAAAGGATATCCCTATAAATAGCAATATCGCTATTGCGCTCTGGGTTTATATTCACTTCCTTTCGGAAATGAATCTGGTCATCCTCCGTAATTTCTGCGACACCGAAACCGCTGCTATTGGACATATAGATCACACCGCCTTGGTGTGTGATATTTGAGAAAGTCTTTGTCAGGGGAAAATTCTTGATATCTGATCCATCGAAAGAAATCGCACGTATCCGAGTGGGTCTACCAAAAACACTCATAAACCCCAGGTGAGAATGTGTGATACTGATGAGATACGGAAATAGGCTTATTTGCGCAATGCGTCTGATTGCAGTGCCGTCATCACGAAACCTTGAAAGCCAACTCGAACTATCCGTAAATATAAAATCACCATTGATGATATCCATTTTCGTGTTTGTCGGATTGGTACCTATGGCCCTTCTTTCTTCACTGGACACCTCAACCCCTGCATGCGTGTAGCTTTTGACGCTAAAATTTCTCCCTATCGCTGTTAAGACTTTAATTCGCGTTGACGTTACGCCGATACTGCGTATGTTGGAAGTACGAAACAATTCCGTCGGGCTTTGCGCATCCGCATCGGGGAAAGCTGTCGAGATCCGAATGCTTTTTGATGTCTGTGGATTGCCCTGTGAGACCGCATTCGCCGCGACCGTCACCGTCACGATTCCACTCGTCTGCGGTGGACGTACCGTTGCCATCCAGACAGAGTTCTTCCCTTCCAGCGACACCAGACTCGCACCCGAAATCGCCCGATTGGCACTATCCACTGCTGACACCGTAATGTCGTCTTCCGTTAGCCCTGTGATATTCTCATCGGAGAGGATGAGGATCTCGAAATCATTTTTGTCGGGCGTATCATTTGTACCAATCGTTGATACCAATTGGCTACCGATGGGAATTTCTTGTATGCTTAGATTCGCCATTTTTCTTCTGTAGAAGGGAACCTCGATCTCTTAACTGTTCATCCTGAAAATCCTTGAATCCTGAAAATCCTGATTCAGACAACCACCGACTGCTGATTGCTGATGGCTGACCGCCGATTGCCGATCGCTTTTTGTAGGAGGCGGGGAATGCCATTAAGGCATTCATACCCGGGGAAGCCCATACGGGCTTCATACCGTTGATTCTGATTCACTCCGATTCCCGACTCTTGAAGTCTCCTGATAAGGGATTTAGGGGGTTTCTTAGTTCGTAGTCGTGCGATTCATCGCACGTTCTTCCTGATTGCCGACTGCCAATTGCTAATTGCTAATTGCTAATTGCTAATTGCTAATTGCTAATTGCTAATTGCCGACTGCCAATTGCTAATTGCTAATTGCTGACTGCCAATTTATAGGATACCCAACTTTAGCGGTTCTCAAGAAGCGGATTCCACCGTGGGATATGGCGATTTACAATACATACGCAATACTTATGCTGGGAAAGTGGGGAGTAGTAGAACCCACCCAGTAAAGCCAATAACAACGTGTCTTGACACACCCATACGCGCGAATCGTCCTTTTTGTGGGTTCAGGGATAATATCAGGCGGACTTTAAGAGGAAGTGCGTAAGTCCTAATCAATTAAAAGTTAATTTTTGAATTAATTCTAACAGAGGAGCAACAGATGATTCTCGGAGAATTTCAAGGTAAAGATCCAAGGATCATCGCCTACACATTCAAAAAAATGAGTCACAAACAACTCAATGAAAATACACATTAACAATCCAAATGCGACTCAAGGAGATACAGAAAATGACAGTGCATTTGTTAAGCGCAGCGATGATACCAACAGCAGACGGCACCTATCGCTCTTCTAAAATAACGAGAGAGTTATTCAGTAGTTATGCTTCCGTCGCAAAGTTAGCAGGCGATCTGAAAACTTATGTTGAGTGTCCTGAGACCGCAGAGATTCTTTCGACGCTCTGCGGTTTCGAGATCGAAGCCAACAGCGATAAAATGATTATTGAGGATGGGGATATCCTACTGATCGCTAAACCCAAATATAGACTCGTGGATCTACGCCAGAAAAGGAAAGCCACGTCGATCGCAGACGATTTTGAATTTCACTCTGTCGTATATATCGAATAGGACTTACGCAATATGAATAGAGAGTGAAGGTTTTTCGATTTGAAGTCGATAGCCTTCACATCAAATCACAAAAATGACAGTTCAGACACCTAAAGATTCGTGCGATCCTGTTCACGGAGCCGAAGCACCTGGTCAGCAAGCTCTTGCACAGAACCGTCCGGGAACTGGATAACCACTTGTGCCGTGATCTCCTCCGGCAAACCCGATGGCTCCGATGCACCTCCAAAACCGCCTTCTCTACGGTTTCCAATGTTTAAACCTTCCGTAACGCCCGCGACGATCTCACGGCTCACGTCCTTGGCATTGCGTATTTGATTCGCGTCGGGTAGGTAATTCGGTGTGGACCGCGATCGACGCAACGCCTCTGCTCTCGCTATATCCCGAGCGATTCTGTCGGTTTGAGGGTAGTGAAAGAGTTCATTACCGGCCTGCTCTACGAGTCCACCCACAGCCTGACCCACAGCGAGACCCGCGACCGGATTGCCGAGAGCAGTCCCTGCCGCCACGCCCGCCACCGTGATACCCACGTTCGCCACTTTCAGAATCGCATCTTTCCACGCATTGTTTCTCTGTTCCGCTGCGATTGCCTCCAGTTCTACCCGCATCGCCGCAGTATCTTCCTTCAAAGCCGTGACATCCTGATTCGCTTCTGCGTTGATCGCGTTAATCAATTCGCCAATCCGCGTATCAAAAACGATTTTCGCTTCCCGGATCTCCGCGAGTTCGGCATCCAACTTCTCACCTATCTCTGCCAAGTCCTTCTGCAACGTCGCACGCACAGCTTTGATGTCTGCTGCCTCTGCGGTGTTGAGTTGTAGCATGGCGACGTTATGCTTAAATATCTCAGTATCCCTTGCCTTTATATACTGGTCCCGTGTCTCTGTGATTGCTGCATCCGTTTCCAGCCGATCCGCGATACTCTGGGCGTTGACTGCATCGATCCCCTCTGTTTCGGTTTGGTCAATATCGCTGAGTGCCGTGTCCCTATCGATACCCGCTTGCGCAATATCGGATATACCGGGTTGAAACGCCAAAGACGCATCCGCAAAGGTCGTCCCCGCTTGTGTTTCAAGTGCTGTCTGCTGTGCTGTTGCATCCGCAATCGCCGCCTGGATCGCGTCGTCAACCGCTTGCCGATCGACGAGCCCTGCCTCTTGGATCTCCGCTATCACTTCACGGAAAGAGGTATCCAACGCCTGCATCGTTTCATTGAGCGTCAATGTCGCTTGCGCCGCACGGCTCAACGCCGGGACAAAGTTCGCACGCGCCTCCTCAAGAGAAATGCCAGCATCCGAGACCAACGCCTCTTGCTGTGCTGTGGTTGTCGCTCTGTCGGTACGTCCGGCTTCTGCTAACGCCGAGAGTGCCGCCTGTTCATCGATGGTGATGCCCGATAGTGTTTCGTTGAGTGTGTTCAACGCCTGGGTGTTCAAGTCTACTGCGGGTGTGTAGTTCTGAAGTGCATCTTCAAACGATAATCCCGTCCGCGCCTCGGCATCCGTTATCTGTTGGTTCAACCCCTCGACGGTTCCCGTCGTTTCTGTGTCGAGTGTTGCCAACCGTTCCTGTTCCGCTGTGTCAACCGCTGCCAAGGTCTCTGATAGTGTCATCGCCGCTGTCGCTGCATCCGTGAAGGACGTTTCTATGATTTCAGAGATTCGCTGATTGACGCTCGCAATGTCGGATGCCTCTGTTGCACTGATACCGCGCAACGCCTCGGCATGTGCTAAGAGTGCCTGCTCGTGTGCACTGAGTGCCGGGATATAGTTCTCCTGTGCTTCCAGAAACGAAACCCCCGCCGCCTCTTCCGCCGAGGCAATGCCTTCTTGTGCCTGCGCACGCGCTGCGGCTGCTTCTTGGTCGATCCGCGCTTTTTCTGCTTGTGCCTGTTCCGCGATGTGCACCTCTCTTGCCGCCGTTTGGCGCGCAATCGCTTCACGGTCGCGGGCTTCTTGCCTTCTCAAGTCTGCGACATCTCGATGGAATTCACGGGTTAACTCCTGAATCCTACGGTTATAGTCTCGAATCGCATCTTCTCTTTGAGAATCGCTATCGGCGTCGGCTAACCGGTCTTGTAACCGTTGGTAAGCGTCCTCTTGGTCACGCTGATATTCTGTCCGCAGGTCTTCTAGGGTTTGACCGCTCTCGCGTTCTAAGTCCTCTATTCGCTGCCTCGCGTCGGCGTGAAGGTCAACGAGACCGTCCAACCGATCCTGCTCGGCATCCAACTGCTCGTCTCGTAAATCGTTGAGTGTGTCGTTCAGGTCCCGCTGAATCCCAACAACCCGGTCCACGAGATCGTTCTGGATGTCCTGAAACCTGTCGGCATACTGTTCATCTGCTGAGAGTCGCGCCGCGGCGGCGTCCGCCTGTATCTCGGTAATCCGGCGTTGCTGCTCTGAAACCTGTCTCTCTCTATCCGCCTCAATCTCTTCAAGTTCCTCGGCATACGCAGCATTCGCTTCCCGACGCTGCGCAATGGCATCCTGTTCTATCTCAACGCGTTCCGCGGCGGCATCCTCAATCACCTCTGTGATCTCATCTTGGATGTCGCGGACCGTGTCCACCAAGTCTGTCGAGATCCGGGCAACCGTCTGATTGTATTCTTCGTAAGCATCGATCCGACCCTGTGCGGCGCGTTCCTCAATGCGTACCCGTTCCGCCGCCCGGTCCTCTTGCCTCTCAAGAAAACCTTCCTCAAGATTATCCCACGCCGTGACCAAGTCGTTATAGATGTCTTGCATCGTATCAACGAACGTCTGGTTCGCTGTTGCTCTCGCCGCGGCGGCTTCTTCGGTGATCCGCACAATCTCATCCGCACGGTCAGCTTGACGCTGGACGAACCCGGCTTCAAGCGATTCGATGTCCGCTGCCAACTGACGCTGCACCGATAGCACGTCTTCAACCAGTCTATTGTTGATTTCCTGTACGGTATCCGCATACCGTTGCTCTGCTTCTGCCCTCGCTTCGGCGGCACGTTCGGTAATCGAGAGGATCTCTTGCTGACGGTCCCGTTCCCGCTCGATGAACCCGTCATTGAGTTCCTGGATCCGTGCGTCACGCCGTTGCTCAAGTTCCAGGAGCCGATTGTTGAGTCGTTCCCGGAGCCGTTCCCGTGCTTCTGCGGCGCGTGCCTCGATCTGCTGAATCCGTTCTGCCGCTCTCTCTCGTGCCGCGACCTCGGCATCCGCGGCTTCAGCGAACGCCTGTCGGATAGACGCCAAACGCCTGATCCGCTCTTCTTCGATCTGCTGTTCGATCGCCGCAAGCTTTTGTCGTTTCTCTTCATTGATGGCGATGATCTGTTCCGAATACTCGCGCTCCAGGTCCGCAAGGTTCTCAACACGCTCCTGTTCGATCCGCCGCAATGTCCCTGCCGTCCGGATCGCCTGACTCGCTAATTCCTCTCCCGTTCGCGCCGCAAAACCAACGGCATCAAAACTCTGAGCGTTCTGATTGGGTGTCTGTGGATCAAAAGCATCAAGTGCTGAAAACGAAGAACTCAGAAACTCGGCTTCCCGCGCTGCACTTTGTGCTTCTTGCGACAGGTTTCTCAACTCGATCGTTGTGTCTCGGATACTCCGAGTCGCATCCGGCAACGTGCCAGTGAACCGCTCCATCTCCGATCGTACCCGCGGGATTGTCGCTTCTGAGAGACGAAACGCATCATCGAAATCACGCAACTCGGCTTCAGCACGCCGAAAATCCGCATCCCTGACGGACCTCCCGACACGGTTAATTGAACCGAACGCCGCATCGGCAGCTTCCGATGTTAAGGTCAGCCCATCGATGTAATCGCTCAAGGGATCGCCGGTCGCCGCTTGGAGTGCCTGCAGATTCGCTTCGATTGCCGCCGTCAGCGCATTCTCGGCTTCGGTGAGATTCACAACAGAGGGGATCGTTGTTTGAATGGATTCAGAATAGTCTTCAACCTGCCCAGACGCAACACGCCAGAAGTCGTTGAGTGCCGCTTGCCCACCAGCTAACGCTTCAATGTTCTCGCGAACCCGCGATGCCGCCGCGACATATTCACCGTAAGAGATTGCACCGTCCCGTAAGGCATCTTCGGCTTCTCTGATGGCTTGCGCAGCTGCTTCTTGTGAGGCTGCCAATAACTGCGAGGATAAAGCATATTTATTCGCATTGTCTTCAGCGATCCGGACAATGGCGTTATAGCGACTCAGTTCCGAGCGCAACGCCTCTAATACCTGGTTCGCCTGAATAATATCGGTGTTGAGATTCTTATAAGTTTGTGAGGATGTATCACCAGAGATCGCTAACTCGCGCTGTTCTCGTGCTAACTTCGATACCTCTTGCTGCTGCAACGAAACACTTGCACTCAGATCGTCTGCTTGACTCTGGAAATAGTCGATCGCAAGCGCACTGCCTTCCAGCACGCCCTGCAAGTTTTCTAATTCGCCCTGGAGTTCGAGAATCGCTGCGACATCTTCATCACGCCGCAGTGTCGTCGGATCGACACCCCGCAACGCAAACGTCTGACGTCCCCTCTGTCGGGCTTCAGACGCAGCGAAACGCTCTAACGTCTCAATCTGGTCCTCTACCAAGGAGATATGTATCTTGACGGCTTCGTTTCTTTTCTCTAACGAGTCAACGTTTGCAAGACTCGCATTCAAACTGTTCACTGAAGATGTGAACGCCTCCGTCGCTTCCGCCGCGGAACCCGGGGCATCCAAAAACGCTGTGATGTTCTCGAATAAACCTGCTAACCCAGCCGCTCCACGCGTAACAATCGGCAGAAACCGTTCCCCGATTTCGGCTTGTAGTAAGAAAAAAGCGTTCTGGAGCCGGTCTATCGTGACAATATAGGAATCCGGGGGTGGGGACTCGAACCGACGGGCGAGTTCGTCAAACGTCGGGATGAGCAAGTCTATCATGTTACGCCCAACACGGTTGAAAGCCTCATGCAGACCCTCTATGTTCGCCTCGACGCCGTGAACATCCCCCAACGCCTCTAAAAATCCAGGTATTTGCTGTACGATGGTTCTGAAGTCTCGAAAGTCCACAGATCCGAGTTGTATCGCCTGGATAATCTGTTCCATGGCGAGCGCAGCCTTATCCGCAGAACCACCGAGCGACACAATCGTCTGACCGACGGTCAATAGGATTTTGTTCGCATCTTCCGCACCGACACCCGCGGCGAGCAGTCTGTTTGAGAAACGCGTCAGCGGTTCAAAATTCAAACCCGGCAGATTCGCAATCTCAACGAGATCCTCGATCCTCGCTTCCGCAGCTGCCGCAGAACCTGTAATCTGTTCTGTTGCGCGTAGATACTGCTCCATCTGCCCAGCCGCACGCACACTCTCAACCCCAGAACGGCCAATCGCATAACTAATATCTAAAGCCGCAAACGCACCAAACGTCGTCAGCGTGTCGCGTACCACATTGCCTAACAATCCGATGGCTCTGCGCGCTATACCCGCTTCACGTCCCGCACCACCAACGCCACGTGAGAATCCCGATGTACCCCTACCGGCTTGTTCAAGTTCATCACCGAGTCTATCAACGTCTGCCGCCGTCTGCCGCGCTTCGTCGCCGAGCCGATCAATGGTTTCCCGTGTTTTCGCAAACTCACCATTCGACTCACGGATCCGACCCTGTGTATCCGTAAAAACGCCACCGAACTTTTTCGCCTCAGCAGAAGTCTTGAAGATGTTCCGACCCAGAGACGTAACCCCGATCGCCGCTTCTTTTGCCTCGTCGCCGAGCCGATCCACAGCCTGTGCCGCTTCTGTCGAGGTACGTTGTGTTTGCTCCATACCTCGACGGAGTTCTTGGATCTCTTTCGTCAGTTGATTAATTTCACGCTTCGCTTCAGAACCCTGTGCACGAAAGCGAATTTGAACATCTGCGATGGGGATCACATCCTTTCTTTTTTCTTTATAGATAACATTAAAAATGTTATACTATTTAATGCCAGTGGGGAAGCGGTTCACCTTACACACTCGTGTGAGGGCTTCCCCGGCACTTGAACCGTGTTAGACTGGCATAACTGGCACAGCCAAAGGAACATCTGAATAATGGGATATGTCTATAAAATCACCAATACGGTGAATGGTAAAGCCTATATCGGTATATCTACTTACGAGCCTGGAAAACGAAGGATTAAGCAACATCTTGCTGGACGCGGTAACCACCTGATTGCATCTGCTGTAGAGAAATACGGTAAGGAATCATTTGCTTATGAAATCCTTGAGGATAATATATTTCCCGAACTTTTATCTGACTTAGAAATCTCCTATATAAAACATTATAATACGTTAGTGCCTAATGGCTATAATCTGACGCATGGCGGTGAATGCGGAAAGCATTCGGAATTAAGCCGTCGTAAAATGTCTGATATTCAAAAGTCTAATCCTTCGCGAGGCATGCTTGGAAAGAAACATTCTGTCAAAACCCGCCGAAAAATGTCTGAAGCCCAGAATGGTGCAAAGAATCCTGCGTTTGGCAAACCCTCTCACAGGAAAGGCAAAAAGCACACCGAAACTTCCAAGCAAAAAATGTCTAAATCAAGAAAAGGCAAAACCTCACCAAACAAAGGCAAAACTTTCTCACCACAAGCCAGAAGGAACATGTCCAAAGCACATTTTGGGCAGACTCCAACCGATGAAACCCGACAGAAACTTTCGGAGGCTGCTAAACGAGACTGGGCAAAGCGTAAAGTAACCAATCAAGTGTCCTCCGATCCTGTCAAGATTAGAGCAAATGCCCGAAGGCGTGAACGCCGCGCCAATGATCCTAAATACCGTGAGCATATAAATGCCCAACAACGTGAACGTTACCGCCAAAAAGATAAAAGCGTCGGAAATGGAATCGTCAATTAACGAAGACTCTTTATCTATTTTTACGAGTCTGCTATACTCTCTGAAAACTTCGTACCACATGGAGATACAACATGGGGAAGTATTTTGTCATTTTTGCGCTATTCATTTCGGCAATCGTCGTGTTGATATATCAATCCTCAGAAAAATCCGTTCAGGTAAAACCTTTTTCTGAAGAAACACAATTGGAAAGAATCAGATTACAAAGGACGCATCCCATCTCTTTTCCAAAAGGATCGATCCTGCTCGCAGAAGTCAGGAAACATCCGAAACTCCAAAACGAGAGCGAAGTTGAAGCGTATTTTTATAAATATAACCAGACCGCTGATAGTTACCACCATCAAAACCCCAAAAAAGCCTCCGAGCACTTGGAGAAATTTCGTTCATATCAGAAGGTACTTGGAAACACAAGATACTTGGAAATCATGAATTTAGTCGGTAGAGACTATCCTTTTCAGCACTGATAAAAAATATCTATTTTAATTTCGGAATTCTGCTATACTCTTTTCGATTGCGGAAGTCATCAGGTAGCAAATAGCAAATAGCAAATAGCAAATAGCAAAGACGCAAGCGTTACAGAACGCTTCTTTCACTAATTGCTAACCGCTAACTGCTAATCGCTTCTTTCGCTAATTGCCAATTGCCAATTACGGGATGCTTCCACTTACTTTCCCCAATCAAAAGTTAACTCCTTGTTCTATGGAAATGGGTGGGAATCCCGGTATCTCCCACCCATTTTCATTTCTTCCGATTCTTCCGCCGCGATTCTACCTTTTGACAGTACGCCTCGTGAACTATACAGTCATATGTGTGTTTGTAGTTGATATCCGCATCCGGACACACTCTGTCAGACGGCATACACCTACCCTCCGTCATTGCCCACAGATTCGCCATCTTCACTCTGCCCTTCGGAGTCTGCGAGAGATCGAAAGTGACGCTGCAGGGACCTCAAGCCTGCATCGGGAATATTTACAACTCTGTGAGCCTCGAGGAGCGTTTGCAGAAATCTTTCCGATAGGGCCTCAACAGGATACGCATCCCCTTCCGCGATTGCAATGTCCTCTATTGCCTCTACATTCACTTCGCTTGCGTCGATTTCTTTATACGAAAGCACCGGATCCAGAATCATTGAAGGGACCAATACCTGACGCTCCGCCGTTTTCTGAGCCACAACCGCGGCGAGTTCGTCTTCCGACATATCCACATACTTCTTCGACTCCGTCCCTATGGGATACCACTCGAACGTATCTAACAGCGCAAATGCATCCGCCGGGACACCTCGCCGCACCTCGACTTGGTATATCGAATCTTCCGTTGGGTTGTTGACCGATGCATACGCGTTACAGAGGGCATCTATCATGATGGAAGAACGCGCTTCGATCGGAGACCCTTCACCCTCCCCCATATAGGAGAACGGTGGATCGTACATGAGTTTGCCAAGCAACAGATTCGCAACGGCACGATCCCGCTCGTCCATCGCAACACCGTCTTTTTCCTGACCAATATATTGCTCAAGAATCTTCAGGTGCGCGACTTCGATATCCAACGGTTTGCCGTCCCAGACCTTTACCGTCCACATCTGGTCGTCCCAAAACATCTCAACCGTTTTCACAGGTTTGCCCTTCGTTTTCAGGACTTCGACCGTCAACTTCGGGGCATCCGAGCTTTCCACCAGCCGAGCTGAAGTATCTTTGAAGTTAACTTCAACGACAGCACTTTTCCGATCATCTTTTTCAAAGACATCGGATGTGAGTGCTGGAGCCTCTGAGTGTTCCACAACCTGGGAAACCCGTTTCTTTTCGATCTGCTTATCCAGCTGTTCCTGAATCTTCTTATTCATCGGTCTCCTTTGTTATAGCAGTTAGCGGTTAGCGGTTAGCAGTTAGTAAAGAGGCGTTTGGTAACGCTTGCGTCTTTGCGAATTGCGAATTGCGAATTGCTAACCGCTTCTTTGCTAGTCGCTAATTGCCAATTGCTAATTGCTGACTGCCACTACACCCATCTATCATCACTCACGATAATCACTTCGATCTCGCCATCCGTTTGACCGTCAAGCGGCAGTGCCTTCAACTCTACAGTCACCGGAACAACGCCAGGTCCCGTGGCAGGCACACGCACTGGGGACTGGATATCGCAGTTTTTCATTCTGTAAGTGACTGATAATTGCCGCCCGTCCCCGCGCCATTGATACGTTCCGACGCGCGCGTTCACTTTTTCACGGTTCCGGTACTTCTCATCCCACCGAATAAACGTATCTTCCTCACTTGAGCCCGATTCGTAGTTCGTGTTCACCGATGCCGTCGTTAAGCGTCGCGCATTGGCATCTGTGTCTCGACGAAACATTCCCGGCACCTTCCCCTGCACGAAGTCGTAGTTGTGCTCGATATTCAATCCTACAGAGTTGCAGATAACCGCTTCACCATCGAGTTCCAAGAATCTCCCATGCCCCGAATAGAAACGAGAGGTGACTCGCTCAAAATCGCGATCCGCAAGTCTTGAATGGTCTTCTCTATCTTGCTGCATCATCGACGTGAACTGCGGATCGTCCCGTTCCTCAATCGTTTGGCGTTTGTCCACACGGTTGGAAAGCAGATTATACGTCGCACCGATCGTATCTCCGATTTCAATCTCTCCACCGATCACAATGCCACGGTTAACCACCCGCGGCTCACCCCCGACATCCGCTTCAAACGTCAAACCCTCCGGATCATCGTTGACAACCTTTAACTTCGTCTCAAAACCACCCGGTTCCGCGATAATCTCTATTGTGCCTGCAGGCGCAGCAACAATCGCACCGGTTGCATCCTTGACCTCGACCTTATTGATTTTGTGAAAATACTTATCCGTGAGCACATCCGCACCGAGTTCGATTTCATCTCGCATCGGGAGCGTGTCACTTGAAGCAAGACCGACACGTCGAACACCTCTGATAAGCATCTTATGCCCAGTGAGCGCACCCGTGTATTTCACTCGGAGTTGTCCTGGACGGTCAGGGTCAGGGTTCCGAACGATGTTCCCAGCGAGCGCAGTCGTGATGTCAAATTTGCCAGCACTCCAGCCTGTCGCCCGGACACGCGTTATCGTCGCACCCGCAGGAAGTGCCGCCATCTGTGCGGCGGTTTTCGCAGAATCCGGGAACGATAGTGAGAGCGTCTGGATCTCGCCATCTGCATCTGTGTAGGTAATCACGACGGTCCCCGGCGTGCCGGTATTCGTCAAAGCCGCTGCACTCCCCGGTGCAACCGTCAGCGTCAACGCATCCGCATAATCGCTTAGGTCATTGGCAATCGTTTTATCCGAAACCGCAGTCGTGATGTCAAAAGTGCCGGTACTCCAACCCGTTGACCGGACCCGCGTGATCGTCGCACCCGCAGGGAGATCCCGCGTCTGCGCATCGGTTTTCACCGCATTCGCGAAGGATAGCGTAAACGTCCGCGTCTGACCCGCTGCAGTTGTGTAGGTAATCACGACGGTACCCGGCGTGCTGGAAGTCGTCAGGTCCGCTGAACCGCTCGGTGTAACCGTCAGCGTTAGCGCATCCGCATAACTGCTTAAGTTGTTGGCAATCGTTTTATCACCGGCGCCCGACAGGTTTTGAGCCTTAACGACATCTACCGACGTATCCTTCAAGTCCTGGTCATCTATAGCCTTTATCGTCGCATCCATTGTGTCAGTGAAATAGGTCGCCGCAACGATGTCTGATACATTCGTTTTCGCTACGACAAGCGTCTTTTTCGGTATCGGTGTACTGATTGGGTTCGGATCGTTCAGGAGTGCCTGTGTTAAATCAAGATACCCATCTTCTGAAGGGACCTGCACAGAAAATGGACCCGACCCCCATAAAAAGTTGATTTCATCGGAAACACCCGCACGCCCCGGACTCAGTGCTTGATTCTCAAGAAGATCGGAATCCTCATCGTGCTCCCACGATGTCACAAGATATTCCCGTATCTTCCCATTCGCTTTTTTGACGAGTTCCTTCCTATCTGTAATGTCAGGTCCCCGCCCAAAAACCATAGACGTATTTTCGGCTTTTATTTGTCTTACAGCCATTCTCCCGTCCTCCATGTTAATAGTTGTCAGTTACCAGTTACAAGAGGCGTTTGTTAAACGAGGGAAAACACCCAAGCAAAAACGCCTCGGAACCGAGAACCATTTAGCCTTTACAAAATATAGGGGAAATGCTATAATAATAGGAAGGTAGTGGGAAGGGGGCGCAACCCCTCCCCGATGCCAGAAACAATCAACTTTTGTGCTAACATCGGAATCTTGCTTTGGCACTTTCATTTTAACACCTTTCCTTTTGAAATGTCAAGCGAGGTCCCCAAACCTATAGGAGCTTGACACAGTATGGGATCCATCTACAAAATCACTAACACCGTCAACGGTAAAACTTACATCGGTAAAACAACTCGTGATGCCGTGAAAACAAGAATACGCGATCATCTCACAGGTAATGGCAACCGAATCCTCAAAAATGCTGTCAAAAAATATGGGCGAGAAGCCTTTACTTTTGAAATTCTCCATGACGGCATTGTTCCTGAATTTCTTGACATACTTGAAATAGAAGAGATCGCAAAGCATAACTGCATCAGACCAAACGGCTACAATCTTACTGAAGGCGGTGAAGGCGGTTTACCTTCCGAGGAAACCCGCCAGAAAATGTCTGCAGCCAAAAAAGGCGAAAATCACAATAACTATGGCAAAACGCTTTCAGAAGAAACACGCAGGAGAATATCGAGATCCAATAAAGGTAAAAAGCTTTCAGAAGAAACCCGACGAAACATCTCTGAATCTAAAAAAGGCGAAAATCATCCTAACTATGGCAAAACGCTTTCAGAAGAACATCGTCAGAAAATCTCTGAATCTAAAAAAGGCGAAAACAACCCTAACTATGGCAAAACGCTTTCAGAAGAAGCACGTCGGAAAATGTCTGAAGCCATGAAAGGCGAAAACCACTATAATTATGGCAAAACGCTTTCAGAGGAAACGAAGCGAAAAATATCTGAAGCACAGAAAGGTAAAAAACGCAAACCGCAGTCCAAAGAACACCGCCAAAAAATATCTGAAGCCAAAAGGGGTGAAAAGAACCCAATGTATGGCAAAAGGCATTCCGAGGAACACCGCCAAAAAATATCTGAAGCCCTAAAGGGTGAGAAGAACCACAACTATGGTAAATCCCCTTCAGAAGAAACACGCCGAAAAATATCTGAAGCTCAAAGAGGTAAAAAACTTTCTGCGGAACATCGTCGTAAAATCTCTGAGGCACATAAAGGTAGAACACATTCCGAAGAACATCGCCGAAAACTATCTGCCGCGAGGGAAACACTTGAGTTTATCGCCGCTCGCGAGTTTTTCTTTTCCCTCCCACCCGACATGGCGTTAAAGGAGAAACGCCGCTTGCTTTTTAAGAAAATCACAGGTGTACCTAAAAGCACACTCTATCACTGGATATACAAATGGACAAAAGACTCTTAGACGGACGTTGCCGCACGATAGATATGTGTTACGATTATGCGAAATTTCACAATTTCCCAGGGGGAGCCTTCCAAGGCCGCGACAGCACCTTCCGAACTCCTATCGCTCTCCACTTCCGTATTCACAACACCATCCACGTCAAGATCGCGACTGCCATTTATAAGCTTTTCCACAGTATATATCATGTCAGACACCTGATCTGTGATGGGCTTACGAGAAAATGAGCCTTCAGAGGCATCTGGCATTTCTTTCATCACTGCTACAAGGGAAAACGGAAGAAACTCCTCAATTTCTCCGAGCGACGCATACTCAGCGTTTTCACCGCCTTTGCGTTTCCGTCTGTTGTCGCCGTAATTCAGAAGTAGGGCGGGGATAGCTCCTTGTTGTGACAGTACAGTCCAATGGATATACCGCCGCTGAATCGTTGCGATTTGAACAGGAAACTCCGAATCGTCGTAACGGTACTTTGAATCTTCCCTGAGCGGCTCGAAAAGCTCATAAAGTGAATCTAAAATCTGCGCTCGGCGGTGCATTATGGATTTCCTTGAAATCTCTTTTTTCTCGCATGTTATTGGCCCCTTTTGTGGTTAGGAGCGGGACCGGTGAACTCACCTATCAGGGATACCGGTCCGCCCGTTAATGGGGCATCGCTACGCCCCGTCCGACTAAAATAAGAAATCTAACCCTGCTCCGTAGCTATATTGCGTCCGATCGACACCAAACTGCTCAGCATTCGACTTGTAACTAAATACGCCGCTGATGCTGAACGCGACGGACACGCCATCACCAATCTCACCGAGATCAAACGACATGTGCGGTTTCGACCGAAGCTCGTAGGTGTCAAACGAGAGTTCGGGCAGATATTCAATGAGCATGAGCAGATGGTTTCCCATTTCCACTTCGGCATGGACACGCCAACCGACAGAGACCGGTTTGTATGATTCGATACCGAGAGCCTCTAAATCCTGTGTGCGCGCGACCCAATTGCCTGCCCCGAATGAGACATCTAACCGTTCAGAGTGATAGGCAGGCGCTTGTAGGTAGTATCCCAAAGAGTTTTGAAAGAGGTTTTTATCGTCATTGAATTCGGATTCAAAATAACCGTAGCCACCCCACCCCTGGATGTTCCACCCGCCTTCGGCGCGACCGATGTAGGTGCGTGCCTCGTAGATCTCCTCGACATGTGTGCGTTCTGCGAAGCCTGCGAGGTAGCCGTCAAAGTTGTTTTTCTCGACTTTCAGGATGCCTGTTGCCGAGTGTGCCGAGTTTCCACGCCCACCTCCCAAGCCGATGGACAGCGAGGACCGGGACGTGTCGGTGAATTGTGCGCATGCGGTTGTCGCAATAAGCCACAGTGCCGCAAAAAGCGTCAGTAAAAGTTTGGTTTTCATGAGATTCTCCTTTTGTATTCTTTGAAATTCCGAACTTAACGTAGAAGTCTTTCGTTAAGTTCGCTGTTTCTCGCCAACGTGACGTAAAAAAACGTCGCCTTCAGTTGTGAATTCGCAACCTATGCGGAAAATAGTTTGTATCCGTCCGGGCATCGGATCGCAGTCAGCTCCGCATTCTCCAAATACCATTGAAGGTTGCTACGCTTTGCCGAATTTCCTTGATTCCCGCCAAAGAGTTTCTGGCAATCGTCCACAACGACACCGACATGACGGATCGGGAAGTCTGCATCTTCTTTGGGTTCAAACACGCAGATCGCACCATCCGTGATGTTGTCTATTTCATACCCGAATGTCTTGAAACTTGTTGCCATCAGGTTCAACCCGCTTACATCGAAGCCAAGCTCCTCAAAGATTTTCAGCCAGAACCCTGCGCACCAAGACTTCCCGCCATCTGCATCATTCGGATTGAAACCCAAGAAATCCTGAAGCTCTTTCTGGTCTCGTGCCTCGTGCTTGCCGTTCCATTTCAGACCGCTCACAACCCAATCAGCTTCCATACCCTTGACTTCTATAAGGTCTCCGGGAGTTGTTTCTATAGCTTCATTATGAGGTGGTGCTTCTATGGCAGGATCAATGATTTCATTGAGACCTTCTACCACGCGTAGCAACCCCGACTTTATTTTCACGAGTGCATCTACATTTCCGGTTTTCATCAGTGTGTCTCCTTTCCGTTTTGTGCTTCTTCTTGTGCTTTCTTCAAAAAATGGCTTTGCACCACGCTACTGGCGTACCCAGCGAAGTATGCAACGATAGCCAACAGAAACGCTTGTGTCACATAAGTGCCAGGCTCCTTCTTGAGAACACCAATCGAGTAGCCTTCAAGTATGAACACAAAGATCAATAGACCGCCGAAGATTCCGAATATCCAATTGATAATCCGGCTTGCATCGTGATCTTTGGACCATTTGGCAATCTTGCGTTCTGTTTTCGCTTGTTGAATTTGGTCTTTCTGTTCTTTTGTTTGCATTGCTCACCTAATTTGATAATCCCAGTTGATCTTGGGGCGATAAATCGAGATTTGGATCATTCACTAATTTTTCTTCAACCGATGCTTTCCATTTTGCGTGCCAGACAACGCTCCTATTTGAAAAATGCTAACCAGATCGCTGCCGCTTCCGCAATCGCAATTAGTAGTCCGACCCCCGCAAAGGCGATCGTCCTATTCCGAATTTTCGTGTTCTGCACCGCATGATCTTCGATCATCTGCTTCTCTAATGCAATAATTTGCTGTTCCTGAGTTTCCACTTTCTTCTCAAGATCCGCCGTCTCCTTTTTGTTCGACAAGATGAGTTCTCGCACGAATTCGTGGTCTTTCTCTAATTTCGCAAAAGAGACATCTATCTTTTTATCCAATTCGTGAAAAGCACTGGTCAGCTCATGCATTGCATCCATAATTAAAACCTTTCCGCGGCAGCGATTTCCTCTTGGAGATATTTCTCACCGAGTTGCGCCATCCGTTCCTCAAATCGTTCGCCCGCAACTATCAACTCATACACCGAGCGCGACGACAGATTCCCTTCCTCATTGCCTGCCTCATGGATGGCTGGATAATGCGCACCAAACGTCGACTCGAAATACCTACCATCGACACCCAACACCATCTCCGTCGGTCCAAACTCAGCGAGGTTGCCCGGATGGTTTAAGGACGTTGCCGCTTCAAAGTATACATCACCGCGGCGAAGAATCCCTTTGCCGGGATGCGACACCGCTTTGCGAGCCGCGTATAACGGATCTAAATGCGCCCAGGCACCGCGACCGCCTGTCTCAAAAATATCGTCGATTTCACCGACAGTGAATGGTGTTACGAAGTCCGTCCAGAATCGTGTGTAATTCTGAAGGCTCGCACTGATCTCCTCAACCAATGCCTCTGCTCGCAAAAGCGTATCAAAATTTATGTCAACCATCGCTACGATACCCCTCGATGTAAAAGTTGCAGCTGCATGACATTGCTACCTGTCATCGTGAGCACGCCCACAACTCGCAATTCCGAACCATCGGAACGTTTCACGAAATCGCCTTTCTTAATGGATAGGTTTGGCACCTCTAACAGTGCTGTCGAGTGCGACTCTTCTATCGGGACCCCCGAATTCAGTTCCACAGTATCCCGACGCGCATTCACGGAGTCCGGCGGCGGCACAATCCTGCAGACCACATTTTCAGCAATCGTTTCCTCGCCATCACGCTCGAAAGACGATCGACGGATCACTGTTACCTCTTCCTTGCTTTCAGGCGGAATCCTGAATCTCATAACTCCCTACCCTGTTAGGCGAGGTCCCCGTGCCTCGCCTACCTTCCGTGCCTCGCCTACCTTCCGTGCCTCGCCGACTGCTAAGGGTTTACTCCTCAATCGTTATAGGTAATCACGCGACGATACGGATACTTCGGTTCACCGACCTCGCGACGCTCCGTACCCACGGCACCAAACGGGAGTTTCCGACCTCCACCCTTCTTTGACGCGCCGTCGGACTTCGCAACGCTTTCCACGATGTCAGCGACCTTCTCTTCGACCTTCGTTAAATGAAATGACCGCTTCTCCTTCCAGTCAATGCTCTGCACCTCCGTGACAACCTGAAGCTGCGTTTGACGTATCATCTGCGGCGCGGTCAGACACAATTCTGAGGCGCAC
The DNA here is from genome assembly GCA_003635195.1 of Candidatus Poribacteria bacterium. GTDB lineage: Bacteria > Poribacteria > WGA-4E > WGA-4E > WGA-3G > WGA-3G. The sequence goes on from PYIY01000178.1 coordinate 18,784, forward strand.
TGGTGCATCATGGCTAAAAGCGCATCGTCGCGAGCATCACCCGTCAACGCGTCCACATCAATGCCCAGCGCGGACAGACGTTTCCGTACCTGACGCTCGGCATCGGGGGCAAAGGGCTGCTGCGAGAGATAAGCATCGGAGATATGCACCGCAGTGACATCCGGCGCAATCAACCCTCGAACCGCATCGTAATGTGTTGAAGTCAGGACCGTTGCCGGCATTTTAAACCCTCTTGTAGGGGCAGGTCTTGTGCCTGCCCACACTTTTGCCTGCTGATTGCTGACTGCTATTCCAAAACCTTCAGCGTCTTGGAACCCGTTTCGCCTATCACAACGATGTAGATCGCTTTCTTCGGCTGATACGAAATCCAGCCCCAGATCTCGGAACAGACGATGTACTCGACCTGCTTGAGCATATCCCGGGTGGTCTCAATGATGTCTGTGTTCATCTGGGAAACGTACTCGACGGCTTTCCGTTTGTCATAGACAACAAAAGCATTGTGCTTCGTCGCAGCGTTCCCAGACCCCGCCTGAATCCGGTTCTGACAGTAGTCGTGCCACCCGACCCGAATCCCCTGCGCCAACTGGTTCATCACAGAGAAGCTCCCGCCAAACCCGCTCATGACGGCGTTCGGACGCTCGTTCATGTTGACCAGCATCACATTCGTTTCAGAAATTTTTGCCAACTGGAGATCCGTGATATCCGGATCATACCCGATCGCAGAGGTCAACAGATAAGACCGTTTGAACCGTTTCTGGAGCGCGAGCCACGCTTTCGGGGTCATGCTAGTTGTAGCAGATGCGTCCAAGTCCTGAAGCCGAACGATCGTGCCACCGAGGTCGTCGCCACCGGCACCGTGAAACATCGTTTCAAGCCCTTCATCGACCTTCGCCATAATCCGCTGGACAGCGATCTCCTCAACGTGTTCCATTGCTTTGTCAATGAATTCGACTTCCCGGAGGTGTTCATACGTGAACGGGATTGCTAACATCCGCTTTTTTGGCTGGATCGGGCGTTCAGAGGTGTCGAAGGTCGCCATCGGGGGATCCGCCCCAGGCGTCCGCTGCTCCTCACGGAACGCATCTTCCTCATACTCAAGGATCGTAGCGCGGTAGTCTTTCTTACTCGTCTCCGCCATACGCGTCGTCAATTCCTCAAGCGCGATATCGACTTCCACATCTTCGTCCCAATGCGCCATCGCATCGTGGTAAGGGGTCAACGTCGAACCCGGGGGCGTATCATGAACATCTTGGAAAGTGCCGGCACGCTCCCAACGCGCACGTCTTTCGGCTTTCCGTGCCGCCGCTTCGATCTGCGGACGATACACCGTACTCCGATACGCGTTCAGACACATCTCTTTGAGTGCCAACTCTTTCCCCGGATCGCCAATCACGTCTTCAGTGCGAGTCGGCCAAATGCCCGCCGCAGGGTTACACTCCGTGGTCATTTCTAACTCATCAAGCACCACCTCAAACCCGGAACGCCGGTCGTCATCGGCACCCAACTCACCGTCTTTCTCTGGATCGTATTGGGAATCGAGATACGCAGAAAACGGCATGCCCGCATCCGCCGCTTGCTCGACAAGCCCGGCACGCTGCGACGCATTCCCATACCTTTCTACGACTTCTCGTGTCGTCATTAAAGCCATTGTTTTCTTCTCCTTTTTCTATGGTTATCGGTTATCAGTTGTCGGTTGCCGGTAAGAGTAGCAGTCAGCAGTCAGGCGGATTTTTTTCAAAAATCCTTTCAGCCGTCGGTAAGAAGTTATCGGTAGGAGGGAACTCCGATTCCCGACTCTTTGCTGGCTAATTGCTAATTGCTATCTTGCTGACCGCTGACCGCTGATCGCTGACCGCTAATTACCCTGGAAACGCCATAAGGGCATGTGTTGTGTCAAACTCCAGCACCTGTCCCTTGCCCTTCAGCGTGTCAATCACGTCACCAACCGTTTCAGAGATGCTATTGACTTGTGTTCGCACAGCGTTTTGCGTGCTGCGAGCCTCTGCAGCAGAATCGATCTCTGTGTCTGCAGCAAGTGCAGCAAGATCCGTCGGCAACGCTGCAGGCGCGCTCACGGCTTTCACATACCCTTTCGCATTGCTCGGTCCGAGTCCAGCGACAAGTTTATCGCCTCGCTTCACCGTCTCGTTACTCGCAAGCGGGACCCGCAAGCCGCCGAACATATACGCTGCAGTGATCTGTGTAGCGTCAACAGCGATGATCACACCATCAAATTCTTCACCATCGGCGGGTAACTCGGCTTTCCCATTGTCGTTGATCTTATAGACCCTGCCGACTGCCGTGCTACGGTTCTTCTTGGTTATGTCGTAATTGATGGTCGACTTATCATGCGGGATACTCGTCGTCACCACAAATGGGTGTTCCTTCAAAGCCATTTCTCATTCCTCCATTTTAAGGTTATAAGTTGTTGGTACGTTCGCTACGCTCACTTTTGGTTATAAGTTAAGAGGGTTCACTGTGGTATCCATATCCCTTTGGGATATTCCATCTGGCGAACGATTGTTACAAACCCACCTCTTAACTAAAAACCAAGAACCTAAAGCGGAACGAAGTGGAGCGTACCAAGAACCACTACCGCCATCTCCGTTTCCGTTGACGCGGAGTCCGTTTATTTCGCTCTGGGGGCGGTTCATGCTCATCGGTCGTCGATCTGCCTGCCGGTAACGCCGCATCGCCTTTCTTCTTGTTCTGGGCGATATGCTCTTCGAGTTTCTCCAGCGGCATGTCGCCGTAATACTCGCGATGGTATTCCTCGTCGAAGTCGTCACCGTAGGCACGGTTGCCTTGCTTGATCGCTTCCTCAACGCGCGCCTCGCGATACGCCTCGCCATCTTTGGCAGCTGCCTGTAGGTCCGCGATCTCGTCTTTCTGTGTTTCGACTTGACTGCGGAGACCCGTGACCTCACCTGTCACTTTTTCTAAAACGGTATCCGGGTCATCTGTCGAGCGTACGTCCTTGAGATCCAACGCATCCCGCAACGTCGTAACGAACTGTTGACGCGCCGTATCCACATCCTGCGACGCATTTGTGAGGTCGGCGATCTCGTCTTTCTGTGTTGAAATGGTGGTGCGAAGTCCCGCTACCTCGGTTTCGAGTGCTTTCACAACCGCATCGGGTTCATCCGTCGATTTCAGCGTCGGGACTTTGAGGGCGTCCCGTAATTTTTCCGCCCACTCTTGATCTGTCATGAGTAATTCCTCCATAAAACCTCGTAAAACGTTTTTCATGGGTGCTTCAGGTTCCCCTGAAACCGCTTCCAAAAAACGTTGCTTTTCTATCGAGGTGTATCGGTTAGACCCAAACTCAACGAGTGAAATTTCTTTGAGCCGGGCATCGAAAACAGTGTATGTAGCCACCTGCATCTTGCCGTCTTTGTCCTCATACTTTTTTCCCATTTTATGGGTGCATTGCCCCTCGCGTTCAGGTTCCCAGTCCCAAAAGGAATAGCGGCGGATGGGTAGGTTACATAAATTACAAATTTCACGGGCATCGTAGAACCCAACAGACGCTTGGTTCACCAGCCCATTCTCTATTGCGCGGATGAGCTGCGCACTTGACGTGAAATGAAAACTCGACTCTTTGTTGTAATCCATGTCCTTGAGAATGAAAAAGTCGATAAGCAACTCATTTTTAGCCGTGAGCATGGCATCCACGCTACGTCCATACCCGAAGGAGCGAGAATACGTCCCATGGTGGTCTTTCAAAGCGACACCTAACTTGTCTTTGGCATCTCTTTCAAAGTTCTTAAGCGTCGTATCGGGATCCATCATGGAGTTGTGTTTATCCAATTTGTCGTTCGATGCAGTTATCCGAATCCAATACTTAGAATCCGTCTCTTCAGGTAAATCGTCGTGCATGTCCCGGGTTCCAATGCTACAGGGTAGCATTCTTATATTTTCCATAGTTAACCCCCTTTCAATCGTTTATCTAAACCTCTCCATGCCCTGTTTTTTCTCTTGACAAAATGTCTAATAAAGTGCTATAATATTGGTGTATTGCTGGTAGAGAATACGACCCTCGTCGCAAGGCGGGGTCTCTACCAGAAACCGAGTCGTATCGGGAGCAATACACTTTTAGCAATACAACCCCTGAAGGAGTTTATAATGAAAAATCCTGGTATCTATATCCTTACGTCTCCGAGTGGCAAAAAATATGTTGGTAAAGATAGCAATTTGCCAACCCGTGTGAGAGATCACTTGAGCGGTAATACCCCTCAGTGTCGTCATGTCCACCGGGCAATTCAGAAATATGGGCGTGAAGCCTTTTCTGTTGAAATAATCCGATACCCCGGAATTTCGGAGGATGCATTGAATGCAGTGGAGCGTTGGAAAATTAGGCAACTTCAAACGCTTTCTCCCAGTGGCTATAATCTGACAGAAGGCGGTGAGGGGGTTATCCCCTCTGAAGAAATACGTCGAAAAAAGAGCGCAATTGTCTCTAAACAAATTGCCAATGGCACACACAATTTTGTCGGCGAAAATCACCCGGCCAAACAACATGTTAAAAAAGGCACACATCACTTCCTCGGCGATAAGAATCCAGTCCACAAACAGCTTGCGGATGGCAAACATCACTTTCTTGATAGTAATTTCCAGCGTCAAGTTCAGAAAAAACGAATTGATAAAGGGACACACAATTTTCTCGGTAGTGATTTCCAACAGTACCACGCAAAAAAACGAATTGATGAGGGTACACACAACTTCCTGGGTGAGAACCATCCAATCAAACGCCTTTCCAAAGAAGGCAGACACCCAAGCACCCGCAAACGCCTGAAAGGCGAATGGTGCTATATCATTGCGTTGTCTCGTTTTTGGTATGAAATTCACGATTATACCCTCAAACGTCGTGCCGAATTCCTGTCTAAAGACATCCCTGATACATCAAACGCCGAACAGACATACCTTTTTTAGTCAGACAATTGTCGATGCTGAAGTTTCCCCATCCCGCCAAAAACTCGCATTCCCGCCGAATGTTTGTTTTTCTCTGCTTTGAACTTCTCGACGGCATCCTCGTAAACGTCTGCCTCGATGCCGTCCATGTCTTGTAATTGCTTAAGTTTTGTAAGATTTTCAATCTTGACACCCTCGGCTTCAGCAATGGCTTTCACATCCTGCGGATCCGGTGTGTTCTCGAAATAGAAGGTCACTTTCCCTTGACGACCCTCCGCCCGTAACACATACCCTAACAGGGTTGAAAACACCCCCGCCACCGTGGACTGGATACTCGATATGTTGATCCGATAGTCCTTTCTTTGTTCAACTGCGTGGGTTTCCGCGACCGCCTCATTGGAATGCTGCTTAATTGGGGTTGACCCCGTCGCACGTCCAACCCGCCGGTCATACAATCGCATCAAACCATCAACGAGTCCAAAGAATGAGGTTTGCATCTGCCCTCCTTTCGGCATGTTCACCGTCACGAGGTCCAAGTGGCTATACCCTTCATTTGGGGCTAAGTTAGAATACATCTGGTTGATGCCGCTCAGGAAATCCTGGATAAACGCGTCTTCCTTTTCAACATCACCGATAACATCCGGCGGCATGAAGTCTCTTAACTTCTCAGTGTCAACTGTGAAATCTGAACGCGCCCAGCCCTGGGACTCCAGGACCCTCCGAAAATCGTGCATCACGCCAAGCATCCGGATGACATCCAAGGGTGCCGATTCCAACATGGATCGACCGAACGGTTCATTCGGACCCGCATTGAAGGGGACATACATCACTGTCGGATCGTCATGTAACGATACCCATTTCCCGTTCTGCCACTGACCGAGATGCCAGTCGTTACCCATCCGGTTGAAACGCGCTACATACGGATCCATCACCGCGATGTCCATCGCCATATCCGCCGTTTCGTTGAGTTCCAGCTCCCAAAAAATAGCACCGCCTTTATAGATGCCGGCAAACACCCTATCAATCAACACGTCTGGATCATGGTGTTTCGCCTCAAGTCTCGAAAAGAAGTCGTCGATAATCGGCGTGGCACCTTTCGGCGTCACTTGGTATCCCCAAGATTCGTTCGCATTCCGCAGGAAATCCGTGTAGGCTTTATTGACCTCCGGGCTGATACTCGTTACCACCTTCATGAACTGATCGACCGGCAGACGCATCAACTCTTCTTCTGTCCAGTTTTTCAGCTGCCAAACACTTCGCGACCGTTCTGGGGGTGCCACATGGTACATCGTCTGCTGACGATGCGGATCCTGCATCGAAACACGACCGCCCGCCAATGCCCGTGTGTTCCGCGACCGTGCGACCGCTCTTGGATCTCTACCGAAAAGCCGTTTGTTGATGTCCCGAAATGTTCGTTGTAGGTTCATTCGCTAAACCAATAGACATAACAGTCGTGATGCCCATTTTCAGGGTATTCCTCACAGGGCTGCGTCGCATAGACGGTAAATCCACGCCGTTCCCATATTCCCGCTGCGATTTTGTCGGATTGAAGGCTCGCGAGAGCCACACACCGACTCCCACACGCCTGAGCATCGTTCATTATTTTTTTGATGATCCACGCCGCATGCCCTTGCCTACGATGGTCAGGATGCACGGCAAAGAAACGAATAAAGGTTTCACCGTCCCATCCATCTCCATATACCTGTCCGTATGTTACCGTTGCGATCAGGGCACCGTCGATCGACCGAAGTCTGTAGAGTTGACCATCCTTACCCGGATCTGATAGGATCCCGGCTACCGCGCGTTCGATGTAGTCACGGTCAACAGGGAACGAGACATCGAGGAGTTCAATGACTTCATTTACTTCATTGCTTTCAGTGGGGTCCACCGCTTTCCAGTCCATAAATATTTTTACCTCATCTTGACACTGCCGTGAATGACCCGTCCGCTCCCGATACCCCGCGGTCCTTTTTCCAGGGTCCGTACCAGATAACTCGTGCCATCGATACCATGCTTTTCTCCGTCTGTCTCGGCATCGTCCTTTTGCGGATTACCTGTCCGTTTCTCGCTGTAACTCAAACCCAAGAACTCATCGGTGACCTCAACGGGCAGATACTGTTCTTTGAGTGCCTCATCTGGCGGATGCACCAACCGATCCCGTAAAAAGAAAATCGCCGGTTGACCGGTTTCGTCTACCTTCAGTCGCTTCTGCACAACTTGAATCTGTGCCACTTTGTCTTTTTTCGGTTCATTGACTCGGAAGCCGGCGCGTCGGAGTTGCTCTACGCCATCCTGGTCGGCAGAATCTACTGCGGCATACCGTATCCGATCCTCGTAGGGATCACAGTTCTCTTTTATCAGCCGGATCAAGTCGGGTTTTATCACCCCTGTCTTATATATTTCTTTATAGGCGTACAATCTGTCATCGGGGGCGTGTGCCCACCAAATCACGCTCGCCGCATCCCGATACCCCCAGTCGACGCTCAGATACCGCGGCCAATTCGGCATAATCGTTGTATCAACGATGTGGATCTCAGGGTCAAACCCTTCAAAGACTAAATCCTCACCGGATGCCCACAAGCCGAGGAAGCCTCGCTTAAACCTTAACCCCTCTAAGTTCTTGAGTTTCTCAACGCGCCGTTCGCCGGATCGGGTGAACAGGTGTTCGATCTTCTTGAGAAGTTTCGGATCCGGGTCATTCCTAAACGCCCTTTTGAATTCCGCAAGTTCTGGTGAACCCTGCTTAATAATCTCAGGGTTGTCCAGAAACGACATCCGATAAAACTCAAGTTTCCCTTCCTTCGCTTGCTGGCGGATCCAATGATTGGGGACACTCGGATTACAATCGCCTACCAGATAGGCAACCGGCATCACACCTGCACGCTCAGAAACACGCGCTGTCAGTTCGTCCCATGCAGCAAAAGGTAACAACTCCGCTTGATTGACAAACCCCGCATCAAAGAAATCGGATAGCAGGTTCTGCGGTTTGTCTAATCCGTTCATGTAGATGCGCGTGCCATTCGGATACTCAAAAAACTCTGGACGCTCACCCCCAAAACGCGTTACGTCTCTGCCTTCAGGGTTATCATCGCGACTCGGTGGCTTATAGCCGAGAAACTTTTCATACGTCGGAATGATGTTCCGATATACACGGTTCAGACTCCGATGCACGAAGGTCATTCGCGCACCCTCATACCTCAATGCTAAGAAGTGCATGTAAGCGACCAGACCATATGTTTTTCCAGCATCATACGTCCCGCCCGCTATCTTTACACTCGCATCCATCGAGGCAAAGAGTTTCAGCATCGCCCCATAGGGATAATAATGCTGAGCACCCTGTCCCCAAGAGATAACTCGCTGTCTCTGCATCCATCACACCGTTTTCGATTTTTTTTCTGACTCCGGTAAATTGTCCCACAACACCTTCAACTCCGAATGGAAGTGTCCAACCTCCGTCCTCTGATCTTCAGGCGGCGCGTTTTCAAGGTTTTGCTTTTCGCGTTCCACGGTCTTGTGCTTGGCATCCTCTACAGCTTGACGGGTATTGGCATCATAGCCTTGCGTCAATAAATTCCAGCGTTTCAGCAGTCTATCTATCGAGAGTGCCAACGTTTTGATACAGTCTAAGAGTCGCTGTTTTTCGTCTGGGTCGGGATCCGGCTGAGTGAGTAGGAAGTCTAAATCTCTGCGATGGATGATGAGGGTGTCTCTTTGAAAATGGATGAGGTCTTTGACGATTTTTCTGTTCTCTAAAGGTGTCAGAGGTCTGTAGTCCTCATGGAGATCGTAGAGTCCCTTCTGCGGACTTACCACCTTGTTTTCTTCTTGAAGGATCTTCAGATATTTTCGGGCTGTGCCTTCGGATACGTTAACGGCTTCAAAAATCTCTCTTGAACGTTTTTCGCCCGAATTCAGCAATTCAAGAATATGGTTTAAATGTTCTCTCACTGGGGCACCTTTGATATATGCTTGTTATAAGGTTGCTATAAGCATCTCATAAGAATCTTATAGGAATCTTATGTGCTTCATGTATTGTAATTGGGTCGATGTCGGGGTTAACTATCAATGATTCTGTCACCCGTGGTCATGTCGTTTCAAAATAGTATACTTTGCCGAACGCAACCCCTGAAACCACATTCAGCACACCGAGATGCCGATTTACAATACATTCGCAATACATCTAAGAAAAAGTTGGCAGTCGTCAGCAATCAGGTGATAACAATCCTCTTGAAAAGATCTCATACTTATGTTAAACTTAATATGTGGTAAAATTAGTAAATTCTTCGGTGTCAAACCCCCGTCCTTGGTGGCGTGCTGGTTTCCTCTCACTTATTCGGGGATAAAGACAGATAACGGATATACCATGAGAAAAGCCTACGGGTTCAAACTCCAGTCTCAAAAGAACGTCCTCAAACTCGGACCACATGATTGATGATATGTGGGGCATCCACTTGCATATCATGCTGTTGGCACGTCGGTATCGGCGTATGTTCGGAAAAGACATATCTGCATATCGGCTCAAAAGACATATTGCGAAGCTGAAAAAACGGACGAAACCGCAGTGGGCGGACTTACCGAGTCAAGTTGTCCAAGATGTTGTGTTGCGGTATGGCAAATCCCAAGACGCATTTTTTCAGAACAAAAAAGACCGTAAAGCGGGAAAGACACAACGCAAGGTCGGTAGACCAAAAATCAAACCGCGACACAAATACAACTCTATGACGTTCACACAAGCCGGCTATACATTGGAAGACAATCGAATCAAAATCAACTGTATAGACACTTGGTTTTCCTTTCACAAGCACCGTGAAATTGAAGGTATCATCAAGACAATCACGATCAAGCGAGATAGGTGTGGAGACTATTGGATATACTTTTCGTGTGAGAATGTTGACGATTCCAAACCCAAATCCAAGACGGGTAAGAGCGCAGGATTTGATTATGGAAACAAAACATTCCTCACCAGTGACGCAGGTGAAAAAATAGACTCCCCGCAGTTTCTCAAACAATCCTTGAAGACATTGCGATCTCTCAACAAAGCACTTTCGCGTAAAGTTAAAGGTTCTAACAATTGGTATCGTGCCGCTCGTGCTTTAGCAAGACTCCATAGGAAGATTGCGCGTCAACGGACCGATTGGCAATGGAAACTCGCTGACGAACTCTGCACAACATTTGACACGCTTTGCTTTGAAACCCTGAACCTTGACGGTATGAAACGCCTCTGGGGACGCAAGGTCTCCGATCACGCTTTCTACCAGTTTCTGCAAATACTGGAACAGAAGTGTGCAAAGCACGGTAAAACCTTTGTGCAAATCGGACGATGGACTGCCACGACGAAACCTTGTAGCAATTGCGGTTACCATAATAAAGAACTCTCTCTTTCAGATAGGCAGTGGACGTGTCCTGACTGTGGTTCACACCACGACAGAGACGTAAACGCTGCTATCAACATCAAACGGGCAGGCTTGGAGACCGCCTAAAGTGGAGCGGTTGTCAGTCCTTCCTTCAAAAGAAGGCTTACCGCGAGGAAACACAAGCCCCAACCTTCAGGTTGTGGGTACCTTTGACTAATTCATCATAACCTTCCGCTTTACCTACGGAGAACACACACCACATGTCATCTAAACTCGAACGAACCACCTTCACGATCACCCAGCATCAAGTTAAATGGATCGATGAACAGCACGAAAAAACCGGTTTGCTAAAGTCTGAAATCGTCCGCCGTGCCCTCGACGAATACGCAGAGCGCGAGGAAGCGAAAGCCGAACGCAAACTTTTTACGCCGGAACAACTGAGAAAAATCAGGGAAATGGCACGTGCAAAGGGTGCTTCCGTAAAAAATATTATCCGGCGCGCGGTGGATCGGCAGCTGGACTTATTCTTCCGAAATTATTGATGAAAGGAGATCTAAGATGAAGCATAGAATGGGGCTCCCCCAGGAATACGAACCCGTCTTACCGGGGAAAGTCAAGGCACATCTCGCAAAGAAGCAAGCACAGGAAACCGACGGGAAGATAATTTGGTACCAGTGTGTCGATCTGCCTAATTTCTGGTCAAGGGATGGACACAAAAGCTACAAACAGGACGGCGTTTCCGCCGTTGAGGGTGTGTTATCCAACCCAGAAAACGAAGGCGCGCTGATGGTACCTTTTCAACAGGAGACGACTTTTACAATCCAAGACGGCACAATGGTGCCCAATTGAAAAGGAGACGGACGTTTTGAGCATCAGTAATCACCCCTTTGAGCATCTGGGTAGGGCACTTTTCTTAGCAACTCACGACATCTGCCTTCATTTTCATAAACCCAGAATATATAGGCGAGACGCTCAATGGGAAAAAATTAGCCCTGAAGATAGGGAATTCTTTGTGAATGCCGCTGAAAAGCATTTCACTAACTTAATAATAGGCTCAGAAAAGGAGACAACACATTGAATGACCTAAGAACCCAGTTACCACAGTGCCCCCTGGAGTATCAGGTCCCACACATCCCCGGCTCCCACACCGCACTCGTGATTGAGGTCAACGCCGCCGACATTGATTGGCAGGAGAAGATGCTCCCCTGGACACTCGCGGGTCTCATCAATAACACCGATCTCATCATGAAAGGGGTACACCTCTACGTCGCTTGCGAGGACAATCTTCGCGATCGCATCAGAACCGCGCTCAAAAAGTTTGATCTACCACCCGGTACCATCATCAGTAAAGACGAAGACAACAAACCGCTGATTGTGTTTGGGGAGTACGGCTACAGGTACGATTCCGTTTGTCTGTTCGATATCAACTACTGGGCGTTTCGGGGTATCGGTAAAGCGCAAGATAGAGCCGACATCAAACTCCCCCTCGGACACGTCCTGCGGCACACCTATGGCTGGGCAGTCGCCGATGTCAGCCTCCATCACAAAAACGACATCTCTTTAAAAGACACTTGGGTACGGATGTCCAAACCCTTACATCTCACCGGTGGTGATTCCCCAGAGCAACGGAAAAAACTCGCAGGCGCACTAATAGAAGCTTCCGAACGCGCACATTGGCTACACGCTGCTAATACAGCCGTCTATGGTGAGAACTACAAAAAGCAAAGCAAAAACGTTGCCGCCTACTTCTTCAATGAAGTCGAAGCGAACTGGCACATAGACGCGTCTATCCTGCACTACAGTGCGCGTGAAGTGAATACCTATTTCGCAGAGTGGGCAGCAGAATGGCAGCACCTCGGCACCGAGGCACTCATCGCACTCTATCTGCTCAAGACCGAGCAGCATGCCTATAATTTGCAAGATTCCGTCATGATAGAGCAGCTGTATGTTCGAGAGGCATATCCCCGGCTCTGTAATATGCAGTTCGCCAATAAAAAGAAATTCAACAGGGCAATGAACGAATTGAGGGGCGCGCAACTGAACATCAATATGAATTGATAAATGACAAACATCACACCTCAGCAAATCCTACAGATCCGATTACAGGACGCTCGCCGATACGCCCGATTGCTCAGACAGAACGGAGGGCATCCGAGGTCCGTCATCTATGTAATTAGGGGCATTTGGGGCGATGAGGTTGCCAACATCGTTGAAAGCGGTCTCGATGATGCCCCTCAAGGAGAACAAAGTGCCGAGAGTTTACAACAAACGCCGCCCTCGTGAAATACCGGAAGATGCCGTTTACGTCGGCAGGCCTTCCCCATGGGGCAACCCCTATAAGGTTTCTCATACCAAAACACGGGAGCAAGCGATTCGTGAGTTCCAAACGTATGCCGAACTCAAAGATTTTTATGAGAAAGACTGGTTAACTCCGCTCAAGGGTAAGGATCTCGTGTGTTGGTGTTCACCCTTGCCGTGCCACGCGGATGTGCTGCTGCGCATGGCGAACGAAGACATAGAAACCAAGCGCGCACGACACGCAGAAATCGGATGGCCCTAGCTAACTTGTAGCGCTGCGGGTGTCACGCGATCACGATCATCGTGATGGCGTGCACCCTGCACTTTCCAGTTTGCGCCACTAACCAAAACTGAACACAATCCGTCGTTTCGGGAAACTTGATTATATGGAAAACACAAAAAAGGAGTAAACACATGCGTTTAATATTGTTGATATTGATCCTCGGCGTTATGGGTATCGGTTGCGATGATGCGGATATGGCAAGTCGTAATCTATCCAAAGCAGCCGACAATTTTGAAATCGTACGTCGTATCGTTTTTTACAATGGCATCACCGACACCTATATCCTCACCATAGAAGGACGATGCAGCATATACGACGACGGACAGGGGCAATTAGAGGTTGTCTGTAAGACCGGACACGATAGTTACAAAAAGCACTTTTTAGGGCTATCGGACAATGTAACATATTTTGCCGAGCAATTGGAAGGTGCGAATGTCAGCCCAAATCACTATCGTGTCACATTCAAACCTCGTGCAATTCTCCCAAGTGTTGATGTACGCAACTAACCTAAGCGCGTCCACTCCCCAGTCCGCGGGTGCATGGGGACTGGCAATAACCGAGGAAGTACCGGGCCAAAGGTCAAATGACGACTTCCCTGGCGAGGCTCCCCAGGGGTGCCATGACGGGTATGCATTTGAGAAATCGTAGGTAGTTTAAAGATGAGCAGTTAGTAACCAACTCCGCCTACTTGCGAGGAGAACCCTATAAAACCCCTGGACCCGCACTACTGTAGGGCGAGGGATTGAGTCTTTGTATTACAGTCCTCGCCCCTACATATCAAAAAAGGAGAAAAAATGGCAATTGGAAACGATGGAAACTGGGTCAACGCAGACAGACCCCTCGACGATTCTAACTACATGTCAATCGCGGAATGGTGCGCGTGGACGACACGGGTCGCCGCTGAACTTCTGGATAAAGGCGGTTCTGGACACCTCGATAGACTCCGCATCAAGGTGCAGATACTCTCAAGGGAAACAGATCAACTCCTGACGGATTTCAACGAGCAGTTGCTAAGGGACGGGAAAATCACGGAAGAAGAACTCGCCGAAGCCCTCGAACAAAATCGCAACGGCGAAGGCACGGATGAATGGAACGCACGTTCCGCATCCGGCGAGAACACCCGAGACGCGAAACTGCGCATACAGGCGAAAAATGGAAGCTACGCCGAACAAACGCAAAAACTTGTAAGTGAATTCCCTCCGAACTGTAAGGTTCACGTACTACCGGAAAATACCCCTGGCAAGGTTCGGGGATATAGGCCCGGTGCAGATACAAGACGCCCCCACGAGATGGCACTTATCGTGGATGTCCCTGGAGATGTCTGGATACTTTATTCCGATCAAGTCGAGCGGGTGAAAGAAGTGGAGGTTTCTTAATCTCTACCCGTGTTGATATGTATGCAAACTATACACATCAACACCGACATGTATAAAAATCGCCGAAAAGTATACATATCGCACTTCACCTTCAGACAAGTGCCACCGTTCATCCCCGCTGGCGAGGTTTCCTAGGGGAAACACCCCAGCAAAAACACCTCGCCTTACTGACTACTGATCGCTGATCGCGACGCAAGCCGCGTGTGGGAAACCTGCGGGACAATGCTAATTATGAACCAAATCAAACTCCGAAACGAAAACAAATTCCGCACCCCCATCCACGGACGCAACTTCCAAAGCACGACAACCTTCGTTGGTGCGCTTTACCCGGAAGGCAACGTTCAAGTCTACTGGACCTGGAAATGGTTCGATTTCCAACGCCACGAGACCTACGAAATACACGGGGGTTCTCGATGGTGTGGTTTCCAATTCCAGAACATGGAACACCTCATCGGGATGTGGGACACTCGCGAGATTATCACTGGGCTGCCCTACGACTTTTCGCATCTCATCACCACGCATTTCGCTGCGTTTTACAAGAAGCACATGACAACCTTCACACTCTCTCAGAAAGAACGTGAAGCACTCGGCATCTCTGAAGAAGAATATATCCAAGCTAATAAAGCCGTTTGGGGCGAAAAATGGAAACATCAATGAAACACTACAAAGCAGACATCTCCGTCCGACGCGTCGGCATCATCACCGCACCGAAACTGCCACCTGACCACCCAAACGTCCGATTTTCAAGTTGCCTGCATCGCGAAACCTATCCAGCAGCAGACATCACGGAAGCGCGGCAAAGTGCCATAGCACTCGTGGAAAATCCCAACACCCCTGAATTCCAAAAATGCCTCGATTTCTACTTTGTTCCGTTCAAAATCCTCCAGTGGCAAGACTGGCAAGATCCGATCGAACCGGAAGGCGAAACACAGATCCATTCCTGCGAGAGCCAGCCCTTTCTCGTAGGCGTGTTCACATGGATTGTCAAAATCCTTATTTACGAAGTAGAAGCGGCTAATTGATCCCCTCCCTCACGCTGACGAGGTTTCCTAACCTCGCCTACTGACCGCCGATCCTTGACTGTTCATAATTTTTCCTCGAAATATATTGCTTATTTATTGTAAATCCGCATATCACCTTGCTGAATCCCCTTCTCTCCAGTCCCAAAAACTCTGTATACTTAGATAGAAACCGACCCGACTGCTGACCGCTACTAAGGGAGCTACACATGGCAAAGACAATCCTCGCGACAGATCAGAAGGAAACCCCTGACGACCAAATCCTCGGCAAAGATTGGGCAGGCGAATACCAACTCCTCTGCACAACTTACGCCGCAGATGAAGTCGTCCTGCAAGTGCGACCCGGCGGAAACCCGTCTTCGTGGCACACCGCGAAATATAACGGCAGTGATATAAAGTTTACCGCCGTCGGTGATATCTTCGATGTCAAACTCGTCAGAGACTACGAGTACCGACTTCTCACCGCAAACGCTGGAGCAGAAGTCATTATCGCAAAGCATAACATACACGGGTAGGTAGGACAGTAATGATGAGTCGCTATCCCAGTTTCACGAAAATTATTTCATCTCCCCAGCAACCGATAGTGCATCCAGCACCGGGAGAAGATTCAGAGGCATGGGTACCCCGTCAATCCGTCGTTCCGCCGACATCGGAAAATATAATTCTGTTCGCTTTGGACGGCACACTCATCGCGCTCGACGGCACACTCTTTGGAATACAGGAGGAAATCAGTGACCAGTAACCAGTTTCCAGTTTCCAGTTAAAGACGCAAGCGTTACAAAGAACCTCTTTTCTTAACTGGCCACTGGTTACTGGAAGTGGAGCGTAGCGGAACGAACTGGCAACTTCTCCACTGGCAACTTCTTTACTGGTAACTGGTAACTTTAAAATGAATGAACCGATAATTTTCCATGAATATGATCCGAGCGATGAAGCTGTAGGAGATCCGCTCCAGATTGCATCGGACACTGAAACAGCGGAAGGTCTCCTCTTAGGCAGAACGGCAGCAGGTATCGGTCGCGAGTTCTCAATCGAGCGGATACTGGCGCAGATCCTCGGTGCGGTGCCGTTTGCGGTGCGGACTGCGTACCGAAAGGGAACCCTTGTCTATAGCAGCGGGGATCTCTATGCCGTCACTGCAACGATCGAGGCTTCCAATACCCAGACGCTCGCGCAACTCCTTGTCGCCGGCACGCTTGTGAAGGTTGTGGATGTCGAAGCCAAAATAGCGAATTGGGCAGAAGCAGGGGACACCACGAGAATCCCTATCGGCAAGATACCGACCTCGATGCCTCGCGCCCTCCGAACCGCCGCACAGACCTACGCACTCATTCGGAGTCTATTGGATTACAACGACCTCCAGAACCGCCCCACGCTCCCCGTAGACACAACGCTCTGGGAAGGCGCGTACGCTGACAATACGGCGTATGGTGCGGGGGATGTTGTCCTCTATAACAATAACCTCTATATGTATACGGAGGCGATCCCGAATGACAACACCACGAAACCCGATGCCGACACCCGCGCACAACGTATCAATACGGGTGCCGTAACCCTTCGGAACGCTGCACAGACGTATGCGTTGATTCAGGGGTTGTTAGACTATAACGACCTGCTCAATAGACCGACAATCCCGCGCTTGCGGACTGCGGCTGCGACTGCCAGACTCCTTGAGACGCTCACAGACGCAGCACGGCTTTCCTATACTGCCTTGAAAGATACGCCCCCGGGGGTCAATATTCTCGTGCCTGCGACGCTCAATCGGAAAGATAAAACCCAGGTTTTACCGACGAACTACACAGATTACAATACGCTACGGATCACAACGTTCAGCAGTCGGGGGAATCAAGAGGTAACGCAGGATATTGCGACTGCCCTGTTGTCCGCAATCGCAACTTTAACGAATTATGGTTCAAATGCGAATCACAGTTTCAGTTGGGTGCGGTCTACGAGAACCATCACCTACACACCTTCACAATCTGCAAACCAATCAGGTATCATCTACTGCGATTTACACAGTTAGGGGAAAAAATGAAAAAACCACGCTACTGGGATGTCAGACGACTTGTTAAAGAGAGCGAACGCGAATTCACAGCGCAGGAAGTTGTAGATGCACTGAATGCCTCGTTGCTGTCAGACCTTCAAGATGTACCGCTTGATGGTAGATATTGGGGTGCCTCCGAAGCGGCATGGCGCGGAATGTTGGCATACACCGGCGTAGACCGAAAACGCTACATCAAGGATAGGTTCGATTGCGATAACTTCGCAGTCCTGTTCGCAGGACGCGTCGCCGATAAGTTCGGTATCAACGGTGTCGGCATTGTCATCGATTACTCCGGCGGACATGCTTACTGCGCGATCCTCATCGTGGACGAGAACGGTAATCTTTCTATCGGGATCATCGAGCCACAGAACGACCAGTTCGTTCTTAAAACCGAAGGCATGTATTCAGCCAAATTCGGATTCATCTTTTTACCATGAAATTTCTCAATGACCTGTGGCAACTCAAAAAAGCAGAACTCGCATTCATGGCGGAACACTGGGGCATCTACCTCGTCCTCGGTATCAGCTTTATCTCGCTGTGCGTCTACGTCCATTTCTCCACGAAGGACAAAAAATGAATTATAGGTATAGACGCGCACAGCAACGCAATTGGGAGATTGAGACCCACCAGTGGTTCTTACTTTTTATAGAATTTTTCTGGAGACTCCAGGATAAAAAATCATGAAAGTCACCGTTCACGATATAATCGTCAATTGCCCCACACACGGCGAAGTTCCATACACAGCAACTTCCAATTGGGGACACGAGGCGGTCACCGTGTACTGTCCACGTTGCGAAGAAGAGGCACGCGAACAACACAAGCACCCCAATTCACCGTATCCACTCCAAGGCACATCGCCATCGATTATTGAGGCGTGCAACCGCGGTGACTGAGGATAGCAGACACCAGCAGTCTGCCGGTTTGTGCTAATAAAAAATGCCAAGAAAGGCATCGTCAATTAACGAGTGCGCTCTAACAAAACAGACTGGAATGCAGGTTAGATTCCTGCTACGGTAGGCTAACACCGTATCCCTCACCCTAACAGCGTTGCTGGAAACGGTAGGGTTGGAAGCAAGGGGACAAAGGCGAAGAAAAGGGATAGGCAAACTTTACTGGGGAAACGCAGTAAAGACCCCAAGTAAACGTCAGGGAATCACTCACACGGGTAAACGAAAGTTGAATGCTTGAGGAAACCTCATAAGGACGAACGCAAAGCCTTGAAAAATTGCGGTAATACAAACGTTGTTATTCGTTAGAACAACGTAATGGACATCTCATTTTATAGGGGCATTGTCCGATTAGCCTAATGTATTACAAAGGGAGATTAGGTCTCCCACACTGGGGTATAGAGCAACCCTAAATGAGTTTATGAAGTCTGGTCTGTGGAAGTTAGAGAGAACCTAATAAATCTCAAAACGCTGTAATTCGTGCGAATACCGCTTCTTAGACGTTTCTGAGATTTTAGGGTTGAGGAGAACGTATAAGCGTTTATGCCAAACGCAAAGCACGTTCAGATTAGACTTTGGACGACGCCACTGCTATCAGCAGTAAGGAGCAAAACGTGGTAACACGAGCAACTACAGCAAACGTTTTCAACGCAGACGCTATCAGGGAATGCGAGGCATACGTTCTAAATATGCAGAGGCACTTGGACAAAGCGGTTGCTAACAACGACCTAAAGGGTAAACAGACCATATTTTGCCACGAGCAGACGGGGCAATGATAAATACAGCAACCTACGTTTATTGCATACCGAATGCCACACGTAAACAGCAAAATAGATAGTTGTTGTTATTCTATATGGGAAAGCCGTGTGCGGTGAAAGTCGCACGCACGGTTTGGTGAGGGGTGCGGAGTGGTGACACTTCGTGCCTACTCTACAGGGGGTAACATCATGGCGAAAGAAAGGGTCTCCAGCGACATCGACAGGAAATTGCGCATAGAAGCCGACAAAAAAGCAAATGAACTTGGTATCTCAAGAGCGAAACTCATTGAGATTTCCCTCGAATCCGAACTCGGACGCTTCAACGTCCATAAAGAGAACAAGCGGCTCACTGAACGCGTAAAGACTTCCGAACAGGACATAGCAGAACTCCAGCATCAACTCACCACTGCTGAAACGGAACATAAAGACACCCGTGATCGCCTTGAACATGAGAAAACCGCATTGCGCGATGAGTTGAAAGCCGAAAAAGTCGAAAGCGATCGTCGTTGGAGCGAAAACCAAAAACTCATCGGGCAGCGTGATGTATTTGAGGAACGCGCCAAATCACTGGAAAAGGAACGCGATAAATTCAAAGCGAATCTCAAGCAGATAGCTTCGCATCTTGGCGTGCCGGATACCGTCAAACACTGCAAGCAGCGGATAGATGAACTCCAGGCGTCTATCGAGGACAAGAAAAGGGAACGCAATCACTTCAAAGCACAAGCAGAAGAAGCCCAATCGAAACTCAACGTCTGTGACACGAAACTTACGCTCCTCTTGACGCGGACTTGGTGGGAACGACTTTGGAATGTTTTGCCGTGGATAGAATAACGACAATGCTCTATTTTCGATACACCTACAATCGCCACAATCGCAAGGGGCAACTCATCAAGGATCGCACGGGTACCATCTCCGGTCATACTCTCAAAGCGGTGAAGCACGTCCTCGTCAAACGGTTCCGCCTTCAGGGGACCGGCGGCAGTTGGACATGCCTTCCCAACGGCACGCATAAACGCTCACATCGATGCATAATTACAGGAGAGCGGCACTGTCTCACCCTCACCCCTATGCCCGAACCATCGGGTTGATATGCGAAAAGATAGGACAAGTAATAAGCGCGAAAACTTTCAGTTCAGGACGCGCGTTTTTGGGGGATTCTCCTCACAATTTGCCCTATTTCTTACCAAATTCCACGGACCTCACTGAAAAAAATGCCGAATTTCACAAAAAAATCGTTAAATTCGGCAAAAAAGTGCATTTTTCTGCCATTTTAATTTGACTTTTACTTATATTTATGATACAATTATATACAAGTCAATGGGAGGTGCGGATACATCTCCCCGGTAGCGATATAGGAGGATTCGACTTGAGAATAGGTAGACCGAGAAAGGATCCTGAAGCGATCTTAAGGTTTTCTGAAAACCTCAACAGAGAGATTGCCAAAAGCGACCTAACACAAGTTGAAATCGCCTCAAAACTCGGAATACGACAATCAGCAGTTTCCCAGTGGTGTACCGGAGTCAACATGCCGAACCGGCGAAATCTATACAAGCTCACATCACTGCTGAATACAACCGTTGAGAAACTGACTGAATAAAGGAAAAGGGCAGTGCGCCAACACTGCCCTCATTGCAAACGCAACTATCCAGGTTATGTCAAGTTTATGTTCGCGCTTTTTAGTGTAACATCTGCTTGACAGCTCTGTCAAGGAGAATGTTAACGATGACCACAATTAAGGGTTTAGCCCTCCAACGCACCGAAGGCAACGTCTTTGTAAATGTTACACACCCCAAGGCGCATCTCCGTCCTGACCCCTACTTCCAGACATGGACACGGATCGCTAAGGAAGTCGTTGCTGACGTTCCCACCCACATTCAACCCCTCACGGCGACTATCGGCGGCTTTAATGAATCATGGCGCGAAAACCGACAACGCCTGCTTGACTATCTGCGCGACGATCTCACGCTCTCGGATGGCGTTATTCTGCATGAATTAGGCAGGGCAATTGAAACCGAATATGCCGCTCGTGTCGAGATGACGACTACCGAATGGCGATCACTAACAGTCGATCTGCGGACCCCTAATTACTTCCACGTCGCGTGGATGCACACGTTGAGAACTCGTCTTAGCTACAAGTATCAAGACCACCGAACGCCCAGAACCGACCTGAAGGAATTGCTAATGCAGGTGAACGCCATTATGGGCGAAGGGAGGGCAGCATAAGTTGAAATTCAAACGAACGACGATCACCCTCAACGACAAGGAAACCCAAGGCTACAGTGTAGAAGGATTAGACAACAGTGTCTTCAGAGGCTTACGGGTTGTCTTGGTCAAAGAAGGTCAGAGATGGAGTGCCTACGAAGCGACAACCGGGCATTCGATAACACCATCGAGTTGGCCAGGCAGCTACAGCAACAAAACCCGTGAAGGGATCCTACGGATTGTGTCTAAACACCTATCCAACATCCCGGAATCCGGGTGGACTCGGGTTCAAGAGCAATTGGACTATCAACTGAGAGGGCGATGAGAATTTTAGCATCAACCCAAGACGGAGTTAAAAGAGAAAAGGCGGTGCGCCAACACCGCCCGTGACAACAAATCAACCCTAACGCCAATTAAGGAGGACTGTGCCTGTTGCATATTATACCGCAATGGCGCAGATAAGTCAAAAATGCGGAAACTTCACATCAAACGCATCCCCGGCAGTTCACTCATTGAACCTGCCAACCGACCGACCGAAACATTCGTAGGGGCGAGGTCCTCTCGCCTGTCCACCAAAAACACTATGCTTGAAACTATTGGCGAGATCGTCTGCCTCATCGCGAGCGGCATTGTCGGTTGGATCATATATGTGGTCCTTTAGGAGGATTTCTCAATGGAAACTCAGAAACAGCAATGTTGTGTCCGCGAATGCGACTCCCGCGATACACACGAACACCGAGGTGTAGGAACAGATAACCTTGGCAGATCAATGACCTTCGTTGTCCAACTCTGCGAGCCGTGCAAGGACGGGATCCTGTCAAAGAAGGTCCACTACACCTTCCGTCAAGCTGACAGTCTCGTTTTTGTGCGCGAACTCTACCCTTAATAAGGACGGGGACGAGCAATCGTCCCCAAAACATCATGAGAATCAGAAACTTAACCCGCACTGGTATCATCTTGGCACTCGGAACGGAACGCCTATACCTCGAACCGACCCGCACACCTGCTATCGTGCGATGGACGCAAAAAAGGATTGGAGACCGACACATTGAATTCGGCACTTCCTACCAATGCTTGCAAGTCCCTATCCTCGAAGAGATTGCACACGTTGAAGGGATACCCGATCCAGAACCCTTCACCCTTTTTCTCGTAGATCATCACGTTTTCAGCAACTGCGATCGTCCAGACGTGTTCACCTTCAGCGACGAGAAAGACGATGGCAACGGGAATGTAGTGATTTCATATCTGATTGGAGGAAAAGCATGATGAAAACACTGTTCATCGCTTGAGCGTGCTTGCGTTGAAACCTGATGTGTAAAGTCAAGCGTCATCAAGCGTGAGACTTCTGAGTTTGCAGTCGATCGTCAGTTGTGTAAAATCATACTGCACATCGACTGCAGTTTCAACGCAAAGCATCTCAAGTGATGTCAAGACAAGCCTCATTTTTTGAGGTTGTGAAATTAAGCATTAAATCCGTTATCTATGTGATCACACCGTTGTTGGGTGCATAAGCCAGCCTGACGCGCTGTGGCAGGGAAGCAGATCGCTTTACAAAACGCGAGACAACCCTGTGTAAAAAGCATTTTTAACACTGTCGAGGCTTACATTACCACCTTTATGGTGAGGACATTATGTCAAAAGTTCCAGTATTAGACACTCATAAACGCAGATTAGAACCCTGCCATCCAGCTGTTGCGAGGCGGTTGCTCCGTAATGGTCAGGCAGCGGTCTATAAGCGTTATCCATTCACGATTATCTTGAAGCGTGAAGCCTCCAGTCCGAAGACTACAGACTACATGCTTTCTATTGATCCTGGCAGTAAATGCACAGGATTCGCAATCACGGATTCAGAGAACAACATTATTGCGTGCTTTGAGCTGCACCATCGCGGCGCGGCAATCAAGAAAGGGTTATCCAATCGGGCGGGCTACAGACGCAGCAGGCGCACTCGCAAACGCCGTCACCGCCCTGCGCGTTGGCAGAACCGATCTCGCAAAGCACCCGTATTGACCACAGACGGCTGGAAGTATAAATCCTTTGGACAGAGCAGTAAAGACTGGATTGCGCCAAGTCTGATGTCGCGTGTGTTCAATATCCACACGTGGGTGAACCGCCTTTCAAAAATCTATCCGATCTCGCGCCTCGCTGTGGAGCATGTCAAATTTGACACACAACTCATGGAGAACCCCGAAATAAGCGGTGTAGCGTACCAACGCGGCACGCTTTTCGAGGCAGAGGTTTGGGAATATCTGTTAGAGAAATTCGGGCGCAAATGCTTTTACTGTGGAACGAAAAACGTACCACTGGAAAAAGAGCATATCCTACCGAAAGCAAAAGGCGGAACAAACCGAGTGAGCAACCTGACGGTATCCTGTCGCGATTGCAACATCAAAAAAGGCAACTGCCATCCTGACGAAATAGAAGGCGAACTCGGTAAACGTGTGCAGTCGGCATTACGCGCCGCGAAAAAGCCTCTCAAAGATGCACAAACCGTCAACACCATCCGCTGGAAGATTGTCGAGACGCTCAAAGCAACAGGACTCCCAATCATCCACGGTACCGGTGGAAAGACGAAGTGGCATCGTAAGCAGGCGGGTTTACCGAAAACACATTACTACGACGCGGCATGCGTTGCGAGCGTCCCCAAGCTTCCAGCACCGCCTTCCGTCTTGGCGATCCATGCGGTAGGCTATGGGCATCGACGCGATCTCGGCGGTTTCCAAACTGTCCAGACGGCACCTGGATTTAAACGTCCCTACACGCGCGTAGAGAACGCCAACGGTTTTCAAAAACTCGAGACCGTTGCAATGCAAACAAAAAAGGGACGCGTTGTCGGTTGTATCAACTCGTTTGACAAGACCGTTGCTGGCAAACCGCAAAAGCTCCGCATCAAGACGGATTGGACAGCCGGCGACGGACGCGTTTCTGGTAACGTGACCCAACTCACACGCGTGCAAAAACGGGATGGCTACGCATATCAGATCGTTTCTTCTGAAAAACAAGAAATACGATCAACAGAAAAAGCAGCACAACTTTTGCTTTTCTAAGGAGTTCATGACGCACTACACGATCGAAAAAGCGGACTCTGCAAGCCGTGCAAGGACGGGATCGGGTCAAAGAAGGTCCACTACACCTTCCGTGAGGTTTCCGGCAGTCTCGTTTTTGTGTGCGAACTCTATCCCTAACATAAGGAGGAGGGGGTAGGATACCTCTACCCCCGATAATTCAACATGATGAAAAAAATGTGGATCGACCCAAACGACCTCGCCGATGTGTGGACGGTGAACAATCGGGAGGAGAATCCCGGACACATCGAGAGTCTCGCGGAATCCATGCGCCAAAATGGTTACCTGCCCGAATATCCGATTATCGTTTTTGAAGCTGCGAACATCCCCATCCAGACGGATAAACCCTACCTCGTGGCGTGCGGACACCACCGCAGGAAAGCCGCAATTGCCGCAGAGATCGACCTCATTTTCGCAGAAGTCCACGACGGCACCGAAGAGGAATGGATCGAGATGATGTCGCTGGACAACTTCAAGTTCGACGTCGCATCAAACCCCGGCATCGGACTCGCATTCACTGAGCAGGAGCGACGCGCCGCGTGTTTCCAACTCCTCTTGCTCCCGAAGTATCTGCGGAAAACCAACGTCGCTCTCGCGGGCTTATGGAAAGTCAGTGAGGGCACCGTCCGCCGCTGGCGCAAGCAGGCGGAATCGTCAATTGACGAAGCCTCTCCAGATTTTATGGAGAAACACAACGTCTCACCGGAACGGATGGTTAAACTGAAAGAGGTTATCGCTGACCCCTATCGCGAAAACGAGGAAGGCGACACCGTTGCCGTCCGTCAGAAACCGAAGGAAGCGACCCCCGAAGAACTGGCTAAATTCTGGTGGGACATCAGAAACAGTGCCCTTTTCGACCAGCGATCCGACGGCAGCCATTACCTGGATCGGAACGGGTTCCAGCTGGAAATCTTCAAAGCGTATATCTGTGAGCGGTTCAACATCAAAGCGGACGGGATCCCGCACCAGTTATCCATGACCCAGCTCAAGAAAATCCATAACTGGATACACACAGACGACCCAGCGGTTATCGCACGGTGTCAAGAGATCCAGCGCGAAACGGATACACTCAGCAAAGCCCGTGAGCAGTGCTATCACTTGCACGATGAAGTCATCCGTGTCTTTAGTGAGGAGCTGAGTCCCACGCCCGGCAATACGCTCTCACCTGTTCATATCTCTGCCTTCAAAGCTTTCAAAAGGTGGTCAAGCAACGGTTTGACGGCTTCGATTTCGACATCCGACACAGCGCATCCACAGAAGACGCGCTCACGACCGTCCAGCAGGTATTTTCCGACATCCATGCAGCTATTGAAATGAAAGAAGAGTGGGTGCTGAGGTTCAAAGCGGAGTTTTCGGATAAAGCCCGGCAGGCCCGCAAGACCCTGGAGCAGGCATGGACGGATGCCCGCGAAGCGATGTTCACTGCGCTTTCCGAATATCCGCGCAATGTGAGCGAAGTTGCGTTCTCCAACCGGTTTGATAAACGGTTCGGTCACCCCATCGGTAGGACACGGGAGTTCACTGAACCCACGCCGGCGATTACCGATGAAACTCTGACGGCAGACATCCGGCATTTCAAGACTGCCACCGCAGACATTCAGGCAGATACCGACTGGATGCAAACGATGCCGGTACCGGTACCGCTGATTGCTTCTCTCACGGCAGAACGCATCACGGAACTCGTTATCAAGATCGAAGGTGGCAATCAGAATACCCGTATCGCTGAATTCGATGCAGAGACTGCCGCCGAGTGGATACCTGCGGAACTCCAGGAGACACTCATCAAACTCGCAACTCGGTTTATCTACAAGGACGATCGATTCACCGACTCCGATTAGCAGCTAAAAGGAAGGAGGCGGGAGCGTGGCAACGCGCCCCTGAAACATCATGAGAGATAAACGCTCGTTTCGGTTCAAAATCGGAGCATTCCTCAGAAGGCACTTTTGGAACATTTTTGGAAAACTCCCATTTTAGACACTCACATAAAGGAGACGGGAGCGAGCAATCGCTCCCGGTAATTCTAATGAAGATTTATGAAGCGATTGAACACCTGACGGGGAACCCCCGTAAATCCAAGAAAACGCTTGAGGTTTCCACAGAGATTCTATCAGATTTCGCTGTCTGGTGTGAGGATCAAGGACACCTTGATGATTATGAGGAACACTACCCAAACCACGACTGTCGATACGATGTGGAGCAGGCGCACGCAAAATTTCAGGTTTCCCAAGCCCCCAGAACGGATGGTATCTATCTGTTGCGAGATCACACAGGATACGAGAAAACCGTTGAAGCATCGTTTGATGCTAACGGGAAACTCGTCCGATTGGTAGATAAAGATGGAAACAATTGGATAAACTGGGCAAACGACGTGATTTGGACAGAACCCAGAGCATCTCACCAATAGAGGAGGCGGGAGCGAGCAATCGCTCCCGGAACACAATGCGCATCAGAAACTTGACCCGCACAGGTATCATCTTGGCACTGGGCACTGAACGGCTATACCTCGAACCGACTCGTAAGCCTGCTATAGTGCAATGGTCTCAAAAGATGATTGGAAGCCGACACATTGAATTCGGCGCATCCCACCAATGCTTGCAGGTCCCCGTCCTCGAGGACATTGCCCACGTTGAGGGGATACCCGATCCAGAACCATTCACGCTCTTCCTCGTAGATCAGCACGTTTTCGATAACTGCGATCGCCCAGACGTGTTCACCTACAATGACGAGAAAGACGATAGAAACGGGAACGTTATCATCGGATACTTGGTTGGAAAATAAAGAATTGTCAACAAAAAGGGCGGGAGTTAGGTTTCCCGCCCTTTTCAGTTAGACCTTGTTCCACTTGTCGCAGGCAAAGATAGCTGTTTTCGACAATTTGGAAAAAGGATAGTTTATACATCTATCGTAGTTTGGTAGGGGCTTCTCCGTATAAGATCAATCATATATTGTCTTGTCCACGCAAGTGCCTCTGGTAGATTTATGGGTTCATTGTCTTGCGTGTATCCTTCCCTATTGTTCGCTCTACGAAGTGCCGTAAGACTCATTGTGTTTGACTTCATAGAATTGCACGGCTGGCAGAGGAGGGCGCGGTTGTCTATCTGGTTTGTGCCGCCGTCACTGCTTGGTATAATGTGATCAAGGTGTAAATAGCGTTCATCAGGTGGAGTATAATTACAGCCCCAACATTTAACATCAAACTGCTCAATAAGGATTTTTTTCATTTCCGCATGGGTAAGCAGGTTTTCAGGTTCGGCAACAGAATAGACTTGTGGCAACTCCGCTAACTCTTGCACAACTTTATCTGTACGTTTAGGAGACTTGGTTTGGTAGTGCATTTCGTAGCGTTGCATCTGCCTATCAAGCCACTTTTTGCTAGTCGCATATTTTTCAACACGCTCTCGCTCTTTACGCGAGATTCCCATGAGGCGTGTGATAATATGGTAACGCGCGTCTTTACGTCTGTCAATACCTATCCACCGTCGTTTGAGATCGTTCGCAGCTATGATAGTGGTAGCACAACCACAGAACGGATCGAGAACAAGGTCACCCTCGTTACTACTGGCCTCAATAATACGCTCGTAGAGAGCGAGGGGCTTTTGGTCAGGAGAACCAGTGCGTTCGTTTGCCATGTTGTTTATTGTTGGTATTCTCCAGACATCGTGCATCAATTTCCCCCTCGCGTTTGGACCGTATCGTGGATCGCCATAGCTTTCAGACGCTTTTACCCAATTACTATCTGTTGAATATGGTTCGCGCATACTATCCCAATTAAAAGGCGTTGCGTCACTTTTGGCATAGAAGAAGATTGTGTCATGTTTGCGACCAATGAATTTTCTTGACGTTGATGCCACATTGTAATAATGCCAGACAATCTCATTCCGAAA
This sequence comes from Candidatus Poribacteria bacterium, assembly GCA_003635195.1. GTDB lineage: Bacteria > Poribacteria > WGA-4E > WGA-4E > WGA-3G > WGA-3G. The sequence goes on from PYIY01000178.1 coordinate 46,925, forward strand.
GTTGTTTTTCCCAAAGATAGCGTCCATTGCCATTCGGATATAACTATTTGCCGTGTGGTCACAGTGTAGGTAAATGGAACCGGTGGGCTTTAGGACACGGTGCATTTCAAGTAGTCGAACGCTAATAAAGCAGAGAAATGCAGCAGTATCTTCCCCCTGCACAACTTTTGTAGACTCAATCACTTGATAAAGGGCAAGGTGTTCGTCTTTGATTTCTTCCAGCCATTTGGGGTGTACCTCGTTCCATTTCCACTGGTCGGGTAGTATGTCGGTATCTCCCCATTTCCAATTATCAACATAGTGCCCCGCTGTTCCACTACGGTTTCGTTTAGTGTTAAACGGTGGATCCGTGGCGATAAGATCTACAGTTTCACTATTCATCCCTCGAAGGACAACTAAATTGTCCATTTCATAGAGGGTGTTATCTTTGAAATTTTGTGTCACAGGAAACACTCCTTATCTAAATCGCTTAGTGTCCCAGCATCTTTGAACGCCGCACCCGCTGCCTCACTACCGATCGGGGCTTCATATGTCCGATTGGAGTTGAAAGGCGGATCCAGATAGATAAGATCTATCGTCTCGGAATCCAGCCCTTACAGGATATGCAGGTTATCGCCTTCAAAGATGGTTCTGTTTTCGACATTCATTTTCAATCATCTTTCTCTACTTTTCCCGCCTCCCAAAAATCTATATCTACCCAAGACAGCTTTTCTGCCGCGTTTCAAACTGCTCCGGATGCTGCAGCACCTCTACTACCGTATCAATCCCATCGGGGGCAAACGGAAGCGCACCGTCCCTTAACAATGCCCGAGTCCCTTCACGTCTGTTATCCTCTTCCCATCGGCATGCAAAGAGCGGTTTCCCCTGACCTTGGGCAAACCTCGCCGTATGCAGCGTACCACTCGACTCTCGCGCCTCAATCACAATTGTTGCCTGTGAGATTCCGCTGATGATGCGATTACGCTTAACAAGATTTCGCGGTGACGGTGAAGTCCGAAACGGATGCTCTGATAACAAACACCCCTGTGCTTGGATATCTGCAGCCAGATCCCGATTTTTTGACGGATAGACAGTCAAGACATCTGACCCCAGCACGGCGATCGTTTTTCCGGAACCCGCCAGTGCCCCCATGTGTGCAAACGTATCAATTCCCGATGCAAGTCCGCTGACAATCGTGTACCCATTGAGTGTTAAGGTTGTCGCGAGCCCGAGCGTCAGTTCAATTGCCTCTACGGTTGGTTTTCGCGTCCCTACGATAGCGACGCACGATTCGTCAATCTTTGTTAATTCACCGATCCCACACAAAATCACAGGGGCATCAGGAATCATTTTGAGTTGTGCGGGGTAATTCGCATCCTCAAGAGACAACACATGGATATTCTCGTTGCGGAGAGCCTTGAGTTTTTCCTGAAACATCGGGAGATCGTTGGTCACTGTGCATATCTGTGCAGCGATAGCGGGGGTCAATGACGCGAGTCGCTCGATTTCAGTAGATTCCGCATCCAAGATCGCTTTCACGCTCCCGAAACGTGCTATCAATCGTTTGATTTGAACATTCCCTAACCCTTTAACAGAAGATAGGGCTAACCAGTATTCAGCGGGGGTCTTCTCTTTTGAGTCTGTCATGCTGAGGTCTCCTGATTGAGGCATCTAAGGGTTGACGATACATTGTTATCTTACAGCCCATTTACCTCCTCTTTATCCATCGGAACTGATAAACCTTTTGGCGTATACTAACGCATCTAATCGCCTTGGATTGGCTGTGCTTAAGGTCAGTATCACTTCATTCAATGTTGAACCTGTCGTCGTTACATCATCTAGTACTACAAAACTTTTCCCGTCAACACGAGAAGGATTTCTCAGGTGGAAAGATCCCTCAACATTCTTCACACGTTCTGCCCATAAGAGCCCAACTTGCGACGGACGATCTAACGCCTTAAGAATATCTCCTGCCAAAGGTAATCCGCATAACTCAGACAAGCGTTTGCCTATCAAACACACTGTATCGTAACCGCGGTCGGAAAGGGACGAAGGTGTTGATGGGACTGGTAACAAATAATCGTAGTCGTCTAAGTCATAACCTTCTGGCAGTTCATTGAACATTAACTCACCAAAATCGCGTCCTAAATTCTTATTTCCCTCATACTTGAATTTGTGGATAGAATCGGACACTACTGCATATTTATTAATATAGCCCACCTTATATTCAAAAAACTCATAGGGACCGACATCGACTCTCTGTGTATAGATTCTTGATTCCGACATTTTTTCTTTAAGACCCTTTTGACCCGCGCAATAACACCTGTTATGTCTTAAGTCTTAATAGCAGGGTCTCTTACTTCTTGAGGTTTCGTTATTCGATCATTACGTCTGTGCAAAATCTCAATATAGCACTTGGGTTTCCCAGCCCAGTTCCTTTATCCCCTACCATTTGAAGGAGTTCATTGTTCACATGGATTTTGTAGTATAGACTGTCCCTCTGCATCGTAGGATGCACAACCCAACAGATTATGCCACAAAGTCAACGACATAACTGAGTTATGAGGAAATCAAGCAAAATTAACTGGCACAAGTGGCGAAATTATCGCCGAAGTAGCGTATGTTCACCGGAATGTGTCCAGAAAATACTCTGCGAACTTATTGATGAAAACTTGTTCTATTTTTTCAAGGTTTATGTGTAACCATTCAAATAAATTATCCCTATTGGCATAATCTGTGAAATCTACATTATACTGATATACACCTATACTGAATCTTGGGGGTTTATCCCACGTAAACCTTGTCTCACCGAAATGTTCTTGAATAGAATCCTGGTCATCTTTTAACCTCTGAAACAATGATTCCTGACTTGATGCTATACGCAGTTTCGCTGCGATCTGCGACCTCTCAGGCCAAATCCATCCTATAAGCCATAGGGATTCTCGGATATGCGTACCAAAATCAAGACCAGAATAAGAATGGATACTATCACTGTTGTTGATAGGATCAAATAGATTTTCATAAGGCTTCAGGGAATTTTCATGTTGTTCCAAGTACCCACGAAATTCCGACCAAAATTCTCTATGGAAATCATTGTCAAATTCTATTGTGTTCGTTGATCCAAATCCAAAAAGTGCCATTTTCCTCCTCCTTGCTTTCTACTACTAAAGTTTGGACAATTCGAGTTGCATGTGAGTTGAGTTCTCAAGGATTCCCCTATTTTTCTCAGGGTTTGCTACAGACACCTACGCTCTGAGAAAAAAACATGAAGCTGCGAAAAAACGCAGCCCCCGGGGAATGCCCTAAGGCATTCATACCGTTGATTCCGGGGCGAAAGGTGTATCCCTCTAAAAATTGTCCAAAGCTTAGTTTCTACTAATGAAACTTCTCAAATCATCCTATTTTCCATATACCACTTGAATTGTTCCCTGAAAATTTTTGACGTGCGCGCCCCTTCCTCTGCAAAGAGATGAGAGATGTACCGACGATGTTGACTAAATCCCTGCCCACTTTCCCTTGCATAGGCAGTCCACCCGATGCTTCATGGTAGGCTCTCATACATTTTGCCCCTTCTCGTATGGTAAATTCAGGGGATCCTGCCCACTTTGACCACTGTAGAAGGATCGTTTCCACGATGTCTGGTGTGAGAGGTCTATCCTCAAATTCGTATTTTCCTTTAGAAGTCCTTGCTATATCTGGTGCTTTCGTGTTCTTTTCCTTGGGCTGGTAAAGTGGGCTTTTATGATTCGCGAGGTTCTGTGCCCACTGACTATCATCTCTTTTACTCATTGATAACCTCCATTCTTGTCCATATTTCCACATAAACGCCTGATAGTCCGGTTCCTGTTTCAAGCGTCTGTGATCCCCCGGTTGCTCTGAATGGCAAGCAATACAGAGTGCCTTCAGATATTTAGGGTCGTTATGTTGGGTACCGTAGATGTGATGCGTATGTAAGTATTGTGGATCGGACTCTAAACAAATCTGACATTCTTCACACGTCCAGCCTTTTTCATGCCGATACCACTCCGAGCGTTCTCGCCACCATCTTGCCTGATAATCGAATGGCTGCCGTGTTGTGTGAGAAATCGGGGGTGGTGGCGTAGCATACTGCTTCGGTTTGTTGACATGCGATAGTGACGATTGCTGGGGCAGATCAATCTTTGGTTTGTGAGTGAGTCGATCTTTGCTGTGTTGGGAGTTCCGCTTCCCGCTATCTCCTTTCAAATATTCCAGTATGATAGGGATGACAATGAATAGGATAACAAGGCCCAGAAGGATGAAAAGCACATCCATACCATCTGAATTGTGAGAATGATACCCTCCTGTTTTATGATTGTAGTGTCCGCCATTCGCATCTGTCCCCCCTGAATGAGCGTGGACACTACCAACAGCAAGTAATAAGATAATACCAATAAAATTAAACACTCTATACATGTGAATACACCTTCTTATTCAATCAATTAACATCGGCGCAACCGCCAGAACTGCTCCTGTGTTTTCACAGAAACAGTTTCAATTGGATTGATGTCATACATCATCTATAGCAAAGTAATCCAGATCTACCTCTTTGAATTGGTAAGAGTTCCCGAAGGTAACACCTACGTCATGGTCAAGCATCAGCTGCACGAGTTGATCACCATCAATAAGAACTATCTGAGGCCCCACACTTTGATTCGCAGCTTTCTGGGCATCACTGGTGAAACTTGAGGTTGTAATGAGCACGCCCTTACTTGCCCCTTTTATGGCCAAAGCTCCACTGAATTTATTAATATCAGGGCTACCCACATTTTCCGTCCCCCACCGTTTTGCTTGAACGTAAATACGATCAAGCCCTAGCGGATCTGCTTTAATAATACCATCAATCCCACCATCACCACTACGCCCCACAGATTCGGCATCCGCGCGTGAACCGCCATATCCCATTTTAAAAAGTAGGTCAAGAACCAGTTCCTCAAAAAAATCTGGGGGATTGTCCATAATTTTTTGCCGAAGTTCTTTCTTCAGCTGATCTTGGTATTCTTGATAATTTTGTGCGATGACCACTGCAGGAGACAGCATGTCTCCATCAGAAAACAGGGAGTCGCTCTTAGGCTCAGAAGTCTCTATGTCCGGTTGTTCTGGATTGATAATCCATCCACGCCTTATGCTCAAGAGCTGTCCTGAATTGACCAAGCCATTTGCAGCAATATTTACATGACACCGCCACACAAATCCGTATTTTCCCCGGGCATTTCTTTGTTCATCAGTGAGCGCAAACTGGTCAGCCAACGCCTCTGCAACATCCTTGATCTCAATTCCACTCGCCGGATAATCAAAATCAAGAAGTGCTTGTTTGACAACATGAGTTGCTGGCAACGTTATTTGATATTCTTTTCCTGTGTCGGGTACTGCTGCTGTTCTCTCTATTGTCTCTACAGCAGATGCCACTTCAAATTCACGAGGGGTTTCATGAAGCTCTGTCCCTGATGAGGCCGAACTACTTCCAGCAAGAAAGTATCGGGTTCTTGGGCCTTCTGGTTGTTTTAACTTACTTTCTCCTAAAAGCCTCCTAAATTGCGGTGCAACGACATCGTAACGAAACACGTTGAGGCCGCTCCTATTCTTAGCACGCCTCTGATCGTCAGACAACTGAAATTTTTCCGCTAATACCTCTGTTGCAACTACAACCCTGATTCCATCAGGTGGATACTCAAGTTCAAGAATTGCCTGTCTAACGGGGGCCGGTTCCGGCATTTCTATCAGGTAATGTTGGCCCGTATCTGGGTGGACTGCCACTTTTGCCACAGTTTTCATATACGTGTCTCCACACTTACGCTCTTAGCATCTTTTGCTAACTCCTCTCTAAGTGTCACATCTTGATGGCAAAATCGTAGTACCCTGCACAGGTTCCTCCGATGGGGACTCAGGCTCCTTGCCACCCACCGAAGGAACCTTTGTACCCTCCACAACACCGTCACGCTTGTCGTCTGACGAAGATTTTTCCATCTCTATCTTTAACCGATCATACTCGGCATCCGTGAGTCGCCAGCCTGCTCTCCTTTTGCCCCTTTTACTCGGCTGTGCCTTGATCCGTTTTTCATATTCTAATTTGTAAAGAATGGAACAATAGAGCCAAGTAGACTTCGGCCACTCCCAATATATTTCCATTGCTCTGCCTATATCAGCACCAGAGAGGTATTCATTCCCTTGTTTACGTGCCTTAAAAAGCACATGCAATACAGTTTCCTCAAGATTGGATATAGCTATTCGCGTAACTTCTGGGATATTCATCGTTTTCTATCTCCTTTTATAGATAATGGTAAAAGTAGGTCGCTTTTCCATCCCTACACAATTTGCAAAGTAGGTATTTGTTGTCCACATCAAGAGGCACTATAATATAGTGTGTATCTTGGTTTCCCAGCCCAGTTCTTTTCCACCTACCACGGTGGGAAGGGGGGCAGAAACGGAAAGAGGCTCCGATTCGTGGTAGTGCCACCCGAACTGGTTTGAAGAGTGTATCAACAAACGTTTTCCATCAAAATTTCCCCTACAGATAAGATTTTTTAACACAGGTAAGACTGTCCACCGATTTCAACATCACCTTTTGTCCTACAGATTGTTTCATGTTGTCTTACATTGATGCAGAATGGGTTTCGTTAAACGATGTTTAACCTCTTCATATATGGACTTTACCTCGTCCGGAGAGGTGTAAAACCACTCCTGCCCTTTTAGACCCAGATGTTCCGCCTTATCCGTATCTATCCATCTTCCATATAACGTCAGAACACCGTGTATAATTTTTTCCCATGCCTCATACTCATCTATTGGAACAGGCAAGCACAGAGAAATCTCAGGCATTTCATCGTACCCCCACTCATCTATTTGAAGTTTAACCCTATGTTCAACTGAGCGATCTGTCCTACCAATTTTACATGGGAAAATATTACTTTCTTCCGATTCAGCGTCAGGATAATAGAATAGATAGATATGACCGATAGTAGGCACAAACTCAGACTCAGGAATTCCGAGTTCACTCGCTACTTTCTCGCGATGCGCCTTTGGAACAGGCTCTTTTCCTGTTTCCCAAAGCCATATAGAGGCGACATAACTTTCACTTTGTCCCAATTGCTCAGCAAATAATTTTTGACTCCATCCCTTTCTTTCCCGTGCTCTCTTTAAATTTTCTCCGCATCTAATAAGATTCATTATAGTATTATTCCCTATTCATTATTCATTTGCGATGACCTATGTAGACTGGAATTTTTCTACGCTCATACAAGAAGCTAAAACGCCTCATTCCGACAATTTTTCGGCAATCTTCGCGTCAATCCGCTTCCATTTCCACGGAACCACTTCACCGGCTCCGCGGACTTCACCCGCGGTCCGCTTCTGTGGACGAACCTGAAAAATCGGTTTCTTTAACTGATGAGCCTCCCCTACTTCCTTTTCAACCCCCGGTGCATTATGTGTATCTTCTCCGACCACAACGATAACGATGTCCGAAAGAGCAATCTGCTTGCGTGCTTTATTCAACCAGAGCGGATCCGGATGATACTGCTCATTTAGGGATTCATCTATGATTTCATATTTCGAGTATAACTCCGCCTGCGAGTAGAAGCTGTGATGCAGTTCATCATCTTTACCGAACTCAAAACTCAAAAATACACGAACCTTTTCCTTCATCTCAGCCCTCACCAAATTTTGATGGACATTCTTATCCCCTTATGATGTGAAATAGCAATCTACGCTGTGCTTTACGGACGCTTTTCAAACACAAGGCAATACCCAGTCATAATATTAGAAAATTAATGCTTAACAAGGTTTCCCTTGGCAACCCAGCATTCAACCCGTATCACGGAGTTGGGTAGAGTAGCCGTAGAGGGTCACCCCTCTACAGCCCTCTCCGAACCGTGCGTGCGACTTTCACCGCACACGGAAACCCTCCGAGTTAGTGATAGAAATGGTTTTATTTCGGTTGTTGATATAATCAACTTTGTTATCCGAAAGTTCGCTCATTTCCTGACGAGTGAAGATGTTGTGTAATTCTTTATGGCATTCAGTGTGTAGAAGCCGTAGGTTGCTATAGCCATTATTACCACTAAATGATACAGGTTTTATGTGGTGTATATGCACCTCATTCTCCTGTATTTCCTTTTGAGATATTTGCTCTTTACAATAAAGGCATTTACCTCTTTGGTGTTCATAAAGTTTTCGCACTTTTACAGAATGTATCTGGTTGTATGCGTTTACATATTCACGCTTATTCCAGTATGCGATTGTTTCGGGGTCTCTGTCATAGACCCTGATTCCGTTCTTGACCTTTACAAACCTCTGTATCGGTATACCTGAAAGGCGGAAGATTATTGTGTCGGAGTCTTTATCTCTAAAGACGCTTTTGACTCGTCCAACTCTTGAGAAGTATCTGTTCATTACCCAAGATTTAGACTTATTCGGGTGCCGTCTTTTCGCCCATCTATAGAGTTTGTGCCACATTTCTTTGTCAATGACATCAAATGCGTGTTTACTGATTGTATGGCGATAATACATAGCCCAACCTACGAGTTTAGGGTTCAACAAGAGAATAACTTCTCTTTGTGTCGCTGTCTTGGCATGTTTTAGAACCTCTTTACAACTCTTTAGTAGGTTTTGAATCTTCTCCTTTTGAGGTTTTATCAGAAGTTTGTAGTTTTCCCATTTATTATCAGTGGGTTTGAGTTTACCTCGTTTGAGGTATTTCCTGAAGTTGAATCCAAGAAAATCAAATCCCTCTGTTATATGGGTTATTTTGGTCTTTTCCTCTGATAGTGTGAGACCTATCTTTTCTTTGAGAAGAGTGGTGATTTCAGACTTGATTTTGATTGCCTCTGGTTCGGATTTGCAGACGATTATGAAGTCGTCTGCGTATCTTACTATAGGGGTTGTCTTTTCTACTTGTCCGTTTCGTATGCGTTTGTATCCATACTTTTGGAAGCAGAAGTTATCAAGTGCTGTGAGAGCCACATTTGCGAGTAATGGTGATATGACTCCACCCTGTGGTGTCCCAGTTTCATTATCATACACTTCCCCATTATAGAATATATCTGACTTTAGCATTTTGCCAATGATTTCTGTTCCCCAGTTTGGAACTCCCCAGTCTTTCAACGTTTGGGTTATGTGATTGTGGTTTATGTTGTCAAAACAACCTTTTATATCGCCTTCAATCACATATCTTTTGTTGCTCTTCTTAGATAGGTAGCCAAACAGGGTGAGAATTGCGTCTTGGCAACTTCGTTTGGGTCTGAACCCTAAACTATAATCACTAAAGTGATATTCCACGATAGGTTCAGTTGCTATACGAAATATCTCTTGGACAATTCTATCATGTAGGGTTGGTATTCCTAATGGGCGTTTCTTTCCATTAGGTTTTAGGAGATAGACACGCCTAATCTGGTCAGGTTTCTTTTCAATGTCTATGTTGTCTAAGAGTTTTAGACGTATAGCATTCTGTTCTTTTCTTCCTGTCTTTTTAGGCATGGCTACTCCGTCTACCCCTGCTGTATATTTGCCTTGATTGCGATGTGTTATTCGCCAGACAGCCAAGACTCTAACAGCATTTGATTTCTTTGTTAAGAGATTGAACGTTTCTCGGATACTGTCCTTGTCGTTATCAGCAACCGCTTTGTCCATTCTCCTTTGTATCGTGAGGATATTCTTTTCACAGTTTCTGATGTTTTCTGCTGTGAATAATGCCTCACCAAAAGGTTGGTATGCTTTTCGCATATATTCCACTCCTTTTTGGTTAGATACACTTTTGAACTTTCAAAGAACTAACTCTGGCTATGCTTGTATAGCCTCCTCAACCTTATGGACTGCGGGAGTCCACTTAGGTTCTTTCTAATTCCCCAATGATAAACTTCGTAAACTGATTTAGTGTTATCCTCTACCCCAATTCGTTAGGTATCCTAACGTTGTGTCTATTTTAGCCTAATGGGTGTAATATCCTATAGATTACACCTGTGAGCATTTATCATGTCTAATGCCCTTTTCAGACACCATAATTTTCAGGAGTATTAGTTCCTGTCAAGGCTTTTATGTTCGCCGTGTTGAGGCTTATCGGATATTCAACTTTCGTTTACACTTGTCAGTTCCTACCTGACGCATTGGTTTTGGGTCTCTTATGAGTTGCCTTACCCTCAAATGTTCGCCTTTTCCCCTTGCTTCCTACATAGTTGTTTCCAATATGCAGTTAGGGTTAGGTATGCGGTGTTAGGCTCACCGAGTAGGTTTTATCCTACATTTTATCATTGCTCATTAGAACGCACATAGGACTCGACGCGGAGGCGCGCCGAGGTGATACTCCTATCCGCCAAGTTATATAGAGTATATCACAAAAAACGAAAAAATTACAAACAAGCGAATCCAAATCTACTCCCGAATCATGGTAACCTCGCTCTCATGGTCATACTCGATCCCTGATACCGGTTTCCGTTCGTAAGCCCACACCTCCGAGATAAATTCCCACGCCGGCGGAACCAGCCACCCGTGCCGCTGCTCTACCGCCACCGCGGGATTGTCAGAAGGCACCGAGAACTCAGGATCCTCATACACGAATTCGATCCGCTTGAGATGCCACTGCTCCTGCTCGGCATCCCAGTCCTCATAGATCCGTTTGGTGACTGTCCGAAACAGGTCGTTTTCGTCGCGATACAAGGCGCGGATTTCACTGATAACCATTCTGTTAATACGCCTAAAGATTCAGTTGTGGAAGTACAAACATATAGTAGTAAGCCGTGCTAACAGCACTCCCTATCGCACAACCGATGACAGTTGATTGAAGTCGCTTCCGCTTGACATTCTCTTGGTATACACGGGTATAAGCGTCTACATACACTGGCGATTTTCCCAGCAACGCACCTACAGGGACCCCTGGCGTTACAAAGTACGCATAGCCAAGCCCAAAACAACCACACAAGAACCCTACGGATGTCCATGATAACGGTGAGAAGTTTTGTTCCGCATCTCTGCGGGCATCTGCGGTCGCCTGTTCGACTTCCGACATTTGTTGTGCACTGGCGATGTGAGACATAACCAGCACAAACACGGTGATAAAAATAACGAATATGTGAAAAACCTTATTGATTTTCATTGTATGCTTCCTTTCTTTATGCGGTTTTGAGAGAGACCGGAAGAAGGGGATGGAAGGAGGGGTGCCCAACCTTCCTGTCTTCCAATCTTCCAACCAAGAACCTTCAACAACTTTCCATCACGGAAAATCGCTAAATCACAAAAATCACAGCTCAGACAGCTTCCCCCATAATCCTCGCCTTCTCATCTTCACGCTGCTGAACGACAGGTGCCAGCAACTCTTGGCAGAACTCCGCCTCAAGGATACTGTCGATCTCCGCCTTCACCATGCCCCCCTTCTGATACGCCTCCATCGCCGACGCGTGCTGATTCAGCCGTTGGCGAACGAAACGAGATTCGACCCGTTTCGCTGCAGTTTCAACGAGTGCCGGTTCCCCATGGACGAGCTGACGGATAATGGTATCCCGCTTGGCGTTAAACTCTTCCTTCAAGTCCTCGAGCTCCTTTTCCCTGACTTTCTGGGCTCGCATCTGACGCTCTTTCTGCACACGTTCGTCCTGATAGTTCTCGCGGATCGCCTCAATGATATAACCCGCACGATTCCTCACAGACACCGCATCCAAGGACATCTCAATCTTCTCAGAAACATACCCCATAAAATCGGGATACGCGCCCGGCGAAGGCAACTTTTCAGAATTCACGAAATCCCACTCCTGTCCAGCGATCTTCAGTGCCACGTTCCGATCGATCCTCGCTTGGACGAGTTCAACGGCAATCGGCGGGAGGTCCTCTATATCCGGGAACAGCGACTCCTGAACGGGCAGCTGCTTGAGCCTCGTGATACGGAACTTCAATTCGGCGATCCGACGCCCAGCGCGTTTCTGCTCGACCTCCACAGAATAGCCCGTCTCTGTATTGATCTCCTTGAGGGCAGGCTTGATAACGGCACGGTTTAAGATACTAAACGCCGGATACTCTTTGTGCTCGATCCCGAGCAGCTCTCTAAACATCTCGAGCGAAATGAACGGCGTTTCGCCCTGGTCCCGTTCGGTATCAAAGTAGTCGAAACACAACTCCCACAAGACCAACGCATACTGCCTTTTGAACCGGTTTTGCAGACGGAGGTTCAACTTCGCATAGACGCGTGGGTTATAGAGCTGCTGACGCAGATGCGGCGCAAAGGCATACGTACAGACACCATCTGCGATCTCAACGGAAGCCAATAGACCCGCGACACCCCACCTCTCCGTGTCGCTGTCTTTTTCCAGAAGATTCCATTCAACCGTACACGCACGGAGTTGCCTTAACACCTCTTTGAGATAATCTTCGTTCTTACTATCGAAACCTAACTTCGCTGCCAATTCCACCATGCTTACACTATGAATCTCCTGATTCGGGAGTTCATTGTAGGCGTTGGCGAGTAGCACATTCCATGCCCGACGTTGCAACAGCGAGATTTTGCTCTGAATCTGTATCGCTGGACTCGCCTTGACGAATTCGTTGATTTTCGCTAAGTTCATGGGGCACCCCTTTGTTAATGGCTATAAGTTGTTGGTTATAAGTTATAGGTTGTAGGTTATAAGTTAAGAGGCGAGTTCGTAACAATCAACCACCCTTGCGGAATATTCCACACACGGTTCGATTGTTACCAGAAACCCTCTTAACTAACAACCAACCACCAAGAACCATTATACAATTAATATGAACATCTGTCAATACCGTTTTTCATATTTAACCCCATAAACGTTCACTTTAAAGTTAAAATTCCCGTATTTTGCTCCAATTACAGGCAGGAATCTACAGGCATTACCACCGGTTTTTATCTAGTTCCCCACAAACGTTCATGTTTCCCCATAAGCGTTCACTTTAAGCAGGCATTGCCACTGGCGAGGTTTCTGACCGCGCCCCTTCAATCCGCGACAATCCGCGATTCTGACCATTCCCAATAAACGTTCACCTTTTCCCCACAGACGTTCATGTTTAACCGTTGTGTAGAACTTACAGAAATCGTAGATTTCCTGTCTGACTTCCTGCTTCAACGTTTCGTGCCCCCGAATGAGGTCTTACAGAAACTCCACACGCGTTTTACAACTCCTCGCAACTCGTGGCGTTGGTTCTTATGTAGGTGTAGGACACAGGTTAATAGCCGCGTTGAGGTCTCGGTCGCAAGTAAAACCGCATTTTAGGCAGTTGTATACCCGATCCGAGAGCATAAGATATTTTTTCTTGTGTCCGCAGTTACTACACGTCTTGCTACTGGCAAAGAATTGATCGGCTTGTGTTATCGGAATACCACGTCTCTCTGCTTTATATTTTAGCATTCTAAGAAAACGAGAGAGTGCTGAATCCGACAACGCCTTTGCTAACGTGCGATTTTTCAAGAGTCCACTGATATTGAGTGTCTCTATCCCGATAGCAGAGGCTTTCCGAACAATTGTGGTGCTAACTTGGTGGTGTGCGTCTTCACGTATGCAAGCAATACGATAATGAACATTACTAAGCACTTTCTTTGCCTTATACCAGTTCTTTGATTGATAAACCTTACGCGATAACGCACGATTCGCACGCTGCAACTTCCTTTCATATCGTTTCAGGGGGCGTGGGTTCTCATGTGTTGTGCCATCAGAACAGGTAGCAAGTGTATTGATACCCACGTCAATGCCTATCGGTTGCTTGCTATCGTCAAACAGAAGCGGTTGATGTTTATAGTTGTTGCTATCGAGTCGTCTCACTGTGATAGAGGCGTACCATTTACCATTATGTTTGGATACAACAACTTTGGTGATTTCGCCAGTCCATTGCAGTTCCTCGCGCATGCGTATCCAACCTATCTTTGGAAGATTGATACGCTTTTTATAGACGTCAACAGTTCCTTGTCCATTGTCTGCTTGGTAAGAGCATTTACCATCTCGTCTCTTATAGACGGGGAAGTTGTTTTGTCCTTTTTTCCAACGTGTGACAGCGTCACCGAGATTGTGTATCGCATTCTTGGACGCATTCTGTGATAACTCTGAACACCAGGGGAACTTCTCACGTTTAACAGCATTGAACTCACGCTTTATCTCGCGGTAATCCCGCCATTCGTCTTTATCTAACCCGACTTTAAACGACGACAAAGCGAAGTTGAACGCGACACGCGCATAGCCAGTATGCTGTGACATCAACGTAGACTGCTTGTTATTCGGGTTAAGTTCTATCTGCTGTGAACGTAAATTCATGGTATATCAGGTATCAGGTGTTTATCCCCTGCGAAGTGGGAGGCAGACACGTAACCGAGAGGCTACGCTTCGCATGTCTGCCAACCTGATATGTTTATTATACCTTTTTTTCAATCAGCAGTCAAGAACAATCTTCGGAATTCTACAGATTTTCTCGGACTGCACAGGAACCTCCAGAATCCGCGAAAATCCGCAGAATCCGTGAAAATCCGCGATTCTGACCATTCCCCACAAACGTTCACTTTAAGGTTTTTCCTCCCCATAGACGTTCATATCAATCCCCATAGACGTTCATATCAATCCCCATAGACGTTCATATCAATCCCCATAGACGTTCATATCAATCCCCATAGACGTTCATATTAAAGTCTGGGAAGTCAGGTGTGGCGTGGGCGCATCGCACCCTTAAACATATTAAACAAGAATTAAAAATATTAAAATCGTTAAACAACATACACCGAAACAGTGATTTCCTGAATCCAGGAGCCTCCGATCTTCTGTTGTTTAACGATAAAAAAATTATTTAAAACCGGAAAAACGGGCAGGAATTGTGCGGAAAGATGCTGAAATTGCTCATAAATTACTTAACTTGTCTTTAAAAATTCATTTAACAGGGAAATTCGACAAAAACTGTTGTATGAAATACTTATTTTTGTTATAGTTATTTTAATATGTTATACTTGTTTAAGTATAATCAATAATTATCCTACGCCAAACAGAGGATGTAGTAAAAATTTTTTGTGGTATTTAAATCGGGGTTTTTGCTATAATACTTGAAATAGGTATTACAACAAATTAGAGGGATCACCAAGGGATCGACTCGCCAAAGTTTCCCCCTTGGCGACCCTCAGCAATACCGAACCGCTAAGTTCTTAGTGGTATTGCTCCTCTTATTATAGCATTAAAGGCTTAATTTTTTAAGTGCTTTTCACTTTGATGCGTTAGTGGGAGTAAATGGTAATTTTTACTTGACTTTTCCCGTAAAAGTTGCGTATAATATTATCAGAATTGGTTGGAAACCCCAACCGTTCAGGGTGCTTATGCACCCGTCAGATCGAAGCGTAGGTGCGGAGAGGCACGACTAATCCCCTTCCTTGGGGGATGTCTCTCCAAACCCCCTTTTAGTCGAGGGCAGTTTTGATTTGATGTAGTTTCGTCGCCACTGGCGAAGCGAAACACCTACGCAATACCACTTTTTAGCATGTTTTTACTGGAGACAGTGCTATGCACTCGCTTTGCACCTGCATGGCACTGCATCTCCACATAGGTTTTGATATGAATATCGAATATGCAGGCGTTCTCTGGTTCGTCATGCACTGCCTTTTGTATTACAAAAGGGGCGTGCTATGAGCCAACAAATCTATCTGCCTTTCGGTGGTAAGTACCCGATCCCGTATGAGTTCGAGGCTGATACGATGCCCGTCCCGCGCGGTCAATATAGTGTTCTCTATGAACTCCGCGATGGCAACCTGACAGCAGCCGAGGCAATGATTTATCTCTGTATGAATCACGGAAGCACATGGGCTTCAGGCGCAGCGTGGCCTATGTCAGGTCCCTATCTGTCGAAAATACTCGGCACACGGATGTCGCGATGGTACGTCAGAAAAACATTAGCGAATCTCTCTGACAAAGGATGGATCCAGACGATTGACGACGACAACCCATCCGGAAACCGCTATCGGATCCGACACCATCTCTGTAAATATCAGGAGGTCCCTGTCGATAAGGACGGGAAACCTCTGACGTTTGCAGTGCCACGCGGTCCCGGAGGCCCCTTGGAACGGTGTTTTGATGGCGACATCTCGTGGAAAGCTGCTCTCGTCTGGATCGTGTTGAAACACCGATCGAATTGGAAAGCACACGCGGACACCGCAGGACAAACCGAACGTGCCACGCTTCTCGAACTCTCGAAAGGATGCCGAATGAAGCACGCCATCTTTCAGTTCTGTCTCACCGAACTTACCGAGGCAGGCATGCTGGTGCGGTTGACACCGAAGTCGCAAAGCGCGATTTTCCAGTTGTATCCGAAGCCGTTCCCGAAAACGATCCAACCCGAACCCAAACGCATCCGCCAAACGCATGTGAGAGGAACGGCAATCAAAACAGACGACCACGAACACTGGTACAGCAACAATATGCAGTATCGGTGCCCGCTCGACGACTATCGGGCAGTAGAGAGGCTACAGAGGGACAGAACGTGGAAACGCGTCAGCGACTACCACAAATATCAGGTGATGCCGAAATCGATTCTCGAAGATTTCGAGAAGGTTGTTGTGTCGCATTGCCAAATCTTACGCCAATTGGGGAAAGGATAATGGTGCTAACGCTCTTCTTTCTTCTATTGAAAATTAAAATATTTATGGGCCCTTTCGCCAAAACGCTTCTCCTCTGCACGGGGGGTAGCGCGATCAATTATATATACTCTTCCTTATATAAGAGTACTTATATAGCGAAAAACGCGCTTTCAACAAACCCAGTAAAATCAAGGGTTCAAATACTTATTAAAAATAAGGGGATGGCACTATGGGAATTTTGCATGGCACTATGGGAATTTTGCATGGCACTATGGGAATTTTACTCCCACTTTGACGATTGAGTTATCCACAGGTTATCCACAATTAACTGAGGAGGATGCGCAGTGCACAAAAAGCAGCGGCGGAAACGGAAATGGACACAATCCAAGCATGTGGTTTCCGCTCGAAAAGTCTACTTGAAAAAACGCGTCCGGGAACGCCGGAAAGCGGGCGACTTGCTGGAAACGATCGCAGCTGAATTCGGTCTTTCGAAGAGCACGGTATGCAGGTGGTGTCAGGACATCAAGGTAACCCCTTCCACAGAACTGGAAGTCATTGGATTACTGAAGGGTGAACAGATCTGGAGAACCTCCGAGATTGTGAAGCATTCCAAATTTACGAGACAAGCCGTAATGCTTGCACTAAATAGTCTTCTGGAAAAAGGCGTTATTACGAAAATCAAAAGAGGACACTATCAAAAATCTGGGGTGTGATAACGTTAACACCCAGCACCGACTCTAAAAGGAGCCCCATGATGAAGAAACTGACCGACCGACAACGTGAAACCCTTCAATTCATAACAGACTATATTCAAGCGCACGGATACCCACCGTCGTGTCGCGATGTCGGGGCCGGTACAGGCGTCTCTACGAAAGCCGCCTATGATAAAATTCACGTATTGGTCCGAAAAGGGTATCTCGTCTACTTCGAGAATAGACCCCGGACGCTTAGGATTCCAAAATGTTTCATACTGCTTGTGACGGAGTGTGTGG
This sequence comes from Candidatus Poribacteria bacterium, assembly GCA_003635195.1. Lineage (GTDB taxonomy): Bacteria > Poribacteria > WGA-4E > WGA-4E > WGA-3G > WGA-3G. Next base: position 64,451 of record PYIY01000178.1, read on the forward strand.
AAATCCGCACGGAAACACCAGTGCTTCAAATCGGTGATTACCTCACGATCCGAGAGGCATCCTCCGCAGAAGTAGGCGATACGGTGATGGTCTCTCAGAATCCGATTATTGTGAAATCTTTTGAAAAGGGCGATGTTGCGTTCGGTAAAGTCGTCAGCTTCTCCAGACCTATAGAGAACCTATGAAAAAAAAGGGAAACCCGCCACTGCCAACTGTTCTGGAATTGGCAACCCAGATAAAGGAGAACACTGACCGAGAACCCCGCTATCTCTATTGTAAGTGTTGCGACAACGGTCAGCTCAAAATCCAAGTGTACCCCTACGAATTATCACCACTTGGTTATCACGGCACGGTTAGTGCCTATGTATGTTTGACATGCGGAGATTTCTAAGGAGAAACCTATGATTGACATTGACCGCCAGCAGATTGAACATCTCTATTATGTTGAGAAAAAGAGCGCACCTGAAATCGCAAAAATCTTCGGCTGTAACCCCTGGGTCATCTACGAGCACATGAAGAAAAACAGGATGCACCGCAGATCTTATTCAGAGGCGCATCGGACTCGGTATGGAAACCACAAAATTGATTTATCAGAAATTATCTACCTCTATTTTGAAAAGAAACTCACTCTGAAAGCGATAGGTATACGGTTTGATGTGTCCTCCGAGGCAATCCGTACACGTTTGATAGAAGCCGGATACACATGCAGGAAACGTAATAAAGGATCACGCCCAAAATTCACGGATGTTGAAGCCGCAGAAATGGCACGGCTTTATCATGAAGAAGAACGGTTTCCTGCTGAAATTGCCGATCACTATAATACTCATCTTTCGACGATTCTATCCACGCTCAGGCGGGTTCCCGGATTCCGATTTCGAACTCGTAAGGAAGTATGGATACTCCGCAGGAAAAAGGAAACCGCAAGCAAAGTGTCCGGAGCAACCTCCCACACGGAAACCAATGGAAAAACGGGGAAACCTACGCGCACCTATACGCCTCCAAAAAGATTGGGAAAGGTTTTCGATCCTATCCCCTTACTACCCCCAGAGCAGGTAACGCCTCAACGTATTCTGCAGTTGCGAAACGAGGACGAACTCACGCTTGACGACATCGCAGCCATCTGTTCGATGTCCAGGGTAGATATTTACAATATCCTACAGGAAACAGGAGGTATCTGATGCACGCAGAGTATCATCACACCGAACAGAGGGACAGTTTTGACGTGAGCCCCAACACGGAACTTTTCTCTGATGCAGGCATTGGTCCGTCAGGTGAATGTTGGGTTGTGCCGACCGAGAATTTTCTGCGTATTTGGGAAAGTCCAGCTGGTGCTTACATAAAGGATCGAGGGTTCCGGATGCGGAACAATGGTAAGCAGTTGGGAGCATCACAGGACCGTGTTCTGATCGTCCTGTCTCACAGAAAGGGGGGAAACCCATGAACATACTGGCACACCTCACATGCGAAATCTGCGGCGATACCTGGTTCCGTGATATGACTGAAAAGCAACTCGCCGACTATATGACGGAACATCCAGAAGCGAACTTCCGCAGGGTCACCGATCCTAACGATGGGACCTACGTCGATGTGGACGGCGTGATCTGTGACGGTTGTGAAGACTTCTATAACGATGAATATGCCCTTGAACTCGCTGAAGATGAAGAAGTCGAGGCACAATATCTCGACGAACTCAAAGAAGATGCCTGTGCCGCGGCAGGCACCGGTGACTTCTGGATTTGGCATTTCGACCCTGAACTTGGAGATAACGAATGACGACTTGGCTTGAATGTTCCGAATGCAACGAGAGGTTTGAAGTCTCCAACGCCATCGCCGAGGCGATGCACCGCTGGCGCGAAGAATCCGGTGATCCTTTTCTCTGCGTCGATTGCGCAACCCATATCGCCTGGGGAGCCGCAATCGTAGCGATGGACGGAGAACACGCTGGAAACCCTCTTGAAGAAAACCCTCTCCCTGTAGGAGCGAGTTCTGCTCGCGACTCTTAACTAAGGAACAGCAACAGATGCTTGATATGAAGACCTTAAACCCATCCCAAGCGCGTGTTATCTCATCACCGGCGCATGCTCACATTCTTTCCGTAGCAGGACCTGGCTCAGGTAAAACGCGCACTATCACATACCGTTTAGGACATTTGGTTACAAATTGCGATATTCTGCCATCACGTTTGCGAGCCGTCACATTTACCAAGGCAGCGACTCAGGAGATGAAGGAACGTTTACGCGCAATAGATACTTCACTTAACGCGGTGCAGATAACCACGATCCATAATCTCTGTCGCGATATTATTAAAGAGACACAAGGCGCGACGATTGAAAGCGGCGATTTTACGTCTTATGTTGAAGGCGAAACCGCGTTCAAGGAAATGACCCCCGAGAAAGCGATTCTTGATGCACTTGTCAAGTTCCTTGAAAGCGATTCAGACTCAGAGCGCACAAAACGGATGTACTACCAAATTGCTGAAAAATTGCAATTGGCGTTACCTTCGTCTCCTCGTGAGGCAGCAGAAGCGTTCTTAGCACCTAACCCTGCAGGCAACCCAGCGGAAATTTTAGGACAATACATCACTTACCAAAAAACAGCACGCCATTGTGAAAAATATATCCCTGATGCGAAACGTCCGGCTTTCTCCTTTGAATATGCCCGTTATGTTCTGCCTGCTTTGCCAAAATATGTTGATCTGATGGCGTTATGTGATCGTGTTTATGAACACTACTGCGAGATTCTCACAGAATGGAAGCTTTTAGACTTTACGGATCAGATTATTTTCGCGCACCTCGGCTTGCTACTCTGTTCCCAACGCACACGACTCGCATTTGAATCCAAATGGGACGTTATCGCAGTTGATGAATTTCAAGATGTAGATGCTGTCCAATTTGAGGTTTTTCGTTTGTTGTGTGCTGGTGATGCCAAACTCAACGCCGTCGGTGATCCCGATCAGGCAATTTATGGGTTTCGGGGCGGTGATGCGCGTTTTATCTCTGAATTCAAGAAATGGTTCCCGGATGCTGAGATCGTCAAACTCGATACAAATTACCGTTCACATACTGAGATCATTGATGTTGCCTATAGTGCTGTGGAGGATATAGCACAGCCATATCGAGCAAAAGGCGAATCAGCAAAGGGGAATGGCGGTCTTGTTAAATTTGCTTATGAAAAGGAGGCTCGTGATTTTTCGACTTCCGACGGAACTGTCGGTATGTTGGCTTGGACAAACAAAACGCTGAATCAAATATCGGGACTTTTATTACAGAACGGAATTATCTGTTCTGTCAACACGCGATGGAATAACCGCCTGAATGTGTCAAAACCCGTGTATCGCGCGGTTTATCAGACACTTCAGGCTTTGGACATGATGACAGGCGCAAGTGCTTTTAATCGTGATATGTTTCTCAAATATGCGCAGGATATGAAAGGTGTAGGACCTGCTGTGATGAAAGTCAAGGGATCAACGTTAGCAGAACTACAGAAGTCTCCAAAGATAGCAGGATATGTGAGATTCCTCCGTATGATAAAGGCGTTAGATACACCCTATAAGGTGACTACCATCCTGAATACAGGTGCCCTCTCCATAGACAGCAACGTAGCACGCAGAAACGTAGCGGCGTTGGCAACGCTTGATTTCTCAGAAACTTACCAAGAAGTTCTTGACAGTACCAAAATCAAACTTTACACAATACACCGCGCGAAAGGTTTAGAGTTTGACACTGTTTTTGTGGATACAACAGATTTCGCGAAACGTTTTGCCTCCGAAAATCCAGATGAATCAAAACGGTTGTTATTTGTAGCACTTTCTCGAGCAAAGCAAAATCTGTTGCTGTTAGGCAGCGAGGACCAGGGTAACACTATCACCGCACCTGTCATCCGAAAAGTATGTGAAATCCAAAATCAGGTTGAAGACAGTCCTTTTTTGGAAATCCCTGAAGGAATGCCACTGACGAACCGTCTTGACAAGATGACCCGCCCTCAGGCACTCTGGGCACTTGAGAATGGCGATGCTTGGGTCCAATACTTAAGGTCAAATAGACACATACAGGGCAGACCATAGAAATGCGCTTGTAGGGGCACTCCTTGTGGGTGCCCACTCTAAAATGTTGGGAGACCTGGGCTCCGTGCCGGGTCGCCTACCAACGGAAACCGTCAATTGTCGGTTTCCACAAAAATGGATAACGGGAGAGTTCCCTAATTCCCTAATTCTTTCCCGCTACCCGTTTCGTTTGATTAAATGGAGGTGTCCTCAGGACGGGGTAGGTTTCATCTCTGTCCAGACTGACACAAAAAAATGGATAACGGGAGAGGTCCCTAATTCCCTCCCGTTACCCCATTTTAGTTTGAATTAAATGAAGGAGATTAGCGTCGTCCTCAGGACGGGGTAGGTTTAACCTCTATCCAAGAGGTTAACTTAATCTACGCAAAAGATCCTGAACGGTTGCAAAATGGACGCGAAGATTAAAAGGGTCCAGCACAATCCCGCAAAATTTGATGATGAGTCATCGCTTAAGCGTGCTTGCGTTGAAACGCTATGTGTAAAGTCAAGCGTCATCAAGCGTGAGACTTGAAACTGCAGTCGATGTGCGTCATTGCTTGAGTGATGTCAAGACAAGCCTCAATTTTTTGAGGTTGTGAAATTAAGCATTAAATCCGTTAGATAGGTGAAATACATACATACGTTTTGGATGCATAAGCCAGTCTAAACCGCTGTGACTGGGAAGCAGATCGCTTTACAAAACGCGTGACGACCCAGTTTAAAAACCCTTTCTAACACTGTCGAGGCTTACATTACCACCATTTGGTGAGGACATTATGTCAAAAGTATCAGTATTAGACACCCACAAAAACGTATTAGAACCGTGCCACCCTGCTGTTGCGAGGTGCTTGCTTCGCAAGGGTGAGGCGGCGGTATTCAAACGTTATCCATTCACGATTATCTTGAAGCGTGAAGTTCCTAGTCCAAAGACTACAGACCACACGCTTTCCATTGACCCTGGTTCAAAATGTACAGGTATGGCGATCACGGATTCAGAGAACAACATTATTGTGTGTTTTGAGTTGCACCATCGCGGCGCGGCAATCAAGAAAGGGTTATCCAATCGGGCGGGCTACAGACGGAGTAGACGCACTCGCAAACTCCGTCACCGCCCGGCGCGTTGGCAGAACCGATCGCGCAAAGCCCCAATCTTGACAGCAAACGGCTGGCAATACCAATCCTTTGGACAAAGTTCTGAAGGTTGGATAGCACCGAGTCTGATGTCAAGGGTATTCAACATCTATACATGGGTTAGCAGACTCTCAAAAATCTATCCAATCACACAGTTGGCAGTGGAGCATGTCAAGTTCGACACACAACTCATGGAGAACCCCGAAATAAGCGGTGTAGAGTACCAACGCGGTACGCTTTTCGAGACAGAGGTTTGGGAATATCTGTTAGAGAAGTTTAAGCGAAAATGCTACTACTGCGGAGCGAAGAACGTGCCTTTGGAAAAAGAGCATATCCTTCCGAAAGCGAAAGGTGGAACAAACCGAGTGAGCAACCTGACAACATCTTGCCGTGAATGCAACATTAAGAAAGGCAACCGCCACCCTGACGAGATTCAAGGCGATTTCGGTAAACGTGTTCAGTCCGCACTTCGTGCCGCGAAAAAGCCTCTCAAAGATGCCCAAGCCGTCAATACGATCCGTTGGAAGATTGTTGAAACACTGAAAGCAACAGGCTTACCAGTAACCTATGGCACAGGCGGAAAGACGAAATACAATCAGACGAAAGCGGGGCTACCGAAAACGCATTACTATGATGCAGCCTGTATTGTAGGGGTTCCTAACGCCATTGAGTGTGATTCTGTTCTCGCTATCCACGCCGTCGGTTATGGGCATCGACAGGACTTGGGTGATTTCCAAACCAAAGCAGGACTCAAAGACCCTTACCCGAAGTTTAAGAAACCTTACAAACGCATAGGACACTGTGAAGGTATACAGAGGCTTGACATCTTAGAGATGAAGGGCAAAATAGGGTATCTCAGCGACTTTAGGAAGACGGATGAGGGCAAACCGCAAAAACTGCGTATCAAACATACATGGGATGGCGATGGGCGTATAGGGGGGAATATCACCGAAGTCAAACGCATCCAAAAACGCGATGGGTACGCCTACCAAATAATACCCATCCAAAAAACCAAACCTAAAAAAGATCGTGTGGCACCCGTTATCACTGGAAGACAACTGACGATGTCTTGGGGCGACGAAGCCCCCGATAAAGGAAAACAACCGTTTAATACTGCGAGTATTGCGGAAAAGAATACGAAAACGGGTACCCTGCGAGTTATGAATGGCACGAAAGGGAGCGGACGGACCGCTCCCTTTACAAAACCGGAGAAACCATGTTCGGCTTTGCGGTTTCTATTCTACCACAACGCCGAGCCGAGAATCAAGAGGAGATTTGCAAATGGCAGTCAACCGATACGGCCAAATTTGGCACGGCGACCATCATCACATCAACATCAAGTTTTCCTCAAACGAGGCGAGACTGAAATTCCAAAATGAGTTTGAAGCGTACCACGCCTCACACGGCCACGATGGCGAGGTGCCAACCTTCAAGTTGGTGAATCGCAGCGACCTCAAACTCAGTACTGGCGATCGGGATTCCCAGGACCTCGTCAAAGCGGAAACCGACAAGGCATACCGAATTACGATCGATGGGTATTCTTGGAACGAGATACATGAATACCACAACCCAAGCGGGTTTCGCAATTATTTTTGGTACCGCGTTCCAACGTGCTGTGTTCCGCCGACCATCGTGATCGGCACGGAATTTGTCGATTCTAACACACTCCAGCGGCACGAGCTCTCGGCAATCTTCGGAGATATGCCGGATACCGACTTCCAATCCCTCCTTGAGAGCGTTCAGACCGACGGGTTCATCGACCCGATCGTTCGCATCCATGAAGGACACATCCTTGACGGCTGGCATCGATACCGCGCTGCCCAAGAGTTGAACCTCATCCGAAAACTCAGGTTCCAGGAGTGGAACGAGGATGAACGTAAGGACGGAGATCCAAAAGTCTTCGTCCTCGCTCGCAACATCGAACGCCGGCATCTCACCCCCGGACAGCGTGCACAGATTGTTGTGGAGGTGAATGGATGGTTAGCGCACGGGGATGTTAATTCACAGCGCGACGATGTATCAAATGATACATCGCAATCCAAATCAACTGCCGACCTAGCGAGGGACGCTAATGTTGGCACGGCAACCATTAATCGTGCCAAAGAGGTATCGCGTGCGGGCAAGGCAGAAGAGGTGATTTCTGGTGAAAAAACAGCCGGTGATGTCTTGAAAGAGAAAGCGCTTGAACACCTCTATCAAAACCGTCAAGACTTTCAAACAGCTGTTTCTGATTTTGCGCAATCTGGTGCATACCTGGATTTCACTTACTGCCGGCGTCGGATCAAAGCGCTTGTAGGGTTAGAGGATTCCACGGATGAAGGTTCAACGGATTCTACGCAATGGGACCTTCAAAAAATAAGGACCCAGTCTCAAATCGCAGAGGAGAGTGTGCTGGTGATCAAAGGATACCTGGATGAGGACCCTAAAATAGAGGGGTATTCGATTGCTACGCTCCTCTCTGAGATGCAACGCATCAGTGAAATCCATCAATCCGCGAAGCTCGATACCTACACGCGTCCGTTCTTACATCAACCGCTTTCCGATGCTGTGGAAAAGATTGAAAAACTATGGTCGGTATCCGATTGGGAAGCGAAATCCGCTGAAGAACGTCTCGATGATCTCAATGAACTGGAGACCTGTTTGCCCGGTTTGATAGAAGCTGAGGACACCGCACGGGAAACCGAATCGTCTGAAGAAACCGTCAAAGACCTCTGGGCAGAAGTCACCGAGGAGCTGCCGAAGTGGAAACAGCGATACGGGGAAAGCGGTAAGAAAGAAAACGAACTCATCCAAGGCGTGCGTCAGGAGAACCTCATTGAAACCCTGCGTGACTGGGATGACTCCGATGCAACGGGTCCCGCAACTGTGGACGAACTCAAAGAGCTACTCGATCTGATGAAACGCGATTCATTTCCCTTCATCTTCGCGGTCAGAAAATTGCTAAGCGACGCTCTCACAGAAGAGACAGTGGCATCCGATAGCGTAGATATTACCGCTGTCCAGCGCGATATCGAAAAGGCGCGTGAGAAAGTCGACGCAAACGGCGGTATGGTAAGTTTCCGACCCATCGCGAACAAGCATGGGATTGAGGAGGCAGAGGTGGGGCGTATTGCCTCCTCAATAGCGGGGTCATCTGAAGCCATCGAGGTGCGGCTTGCATCTTTGACGACTGACATTGAAGCAGAATTAAAGGTATGGCAGAACCTAAATCCGATAAAGTATATGCCGGTAAAGATGTCGGATTTGGTGTGTGCTTACAGGTATGTCTATGGTGATACGGATAAGGAAGGCGATCCATCTGCTGACGAACTTTCGGGTATCCTTGAAGCTATGCGAGAGGGGTACCGTCCCTTTGAGATGAACGTGGGGCAGCAAAAAGATATTCGGTTGCGGGCTGAGGACCCCGCACAGCAACGCTACCAAGACGCTGAAGAGGTAGACGTTTCTGAGGGATCCCACGACGCAGAAAAAGCAGAGGCTTTGGACAAATTCGGGAACCAGAAGGCTGAACTGTATGCCCGTATTGAGGAAACGTCTCTTATTTCCGTCAAAGATGAGTTCGGCTTTGAGAATTCAGACAAAGCCCGACACCGTGTGATGGTTGCCGCACACAAGGCATACGACCTGCCAGAAGACCTCTTGTGGAGTGATCAAGCGATAGAAGAACTTTCTGCTGAGGAACTCCGCAAGATGACGGGTCAGTATTTCTTGATGGTACAAGATTTTGCTGCTCCCCGTGCTGACTGGGTTGCTGCACTGTATCAGCAGGCGGAGGGTAGCGTTGATGAGAAGCTCCCACTTCAGGACGCTCTTGACGAGATGAAGGTTTCTGCCGAAATCAATACCATCACGAAAATCATGGTCTTCTACGACGATCCAAACTCAAAAGAAAGACTCTCTGAGCGTTCCATTGAGTTTTCAGACGGTTCTACAGCTCAGAAGCGTCTTAAGGATTTGCCCTTGATGGTAAGAACGCTGCTCGCTGAGGAGATCAAAGACCTATGAAACGATCTGATCTCCATACCTCTATCACTTCATTCACGGACGAACGCGCCGGAATCTTTGTTTGTTTCGGCGCACACCTCAGTTTTGATCGGCATTATACTGCCTACCTGAAACACTGCGAAAAACGAAAACTGAACCCTGTTACTGAAGATGCCTTTATTGATGTCCACAACCGTATCATCAATGGACTGCGTGAGTGGTGGTATCAGAAAGAAACAGGTATCTATGTCATTGACGAGGAGGGAAACCAATAGATGATAGGTATTATTGATTTTATGTTGATACTGGGAGCAGTGGCAATTGGAATGCTGCTCTCACCGAGCGAGAGATCCCGATGGAAACTCTAACCGAACTCAGAACGCGCACATCTGCAACCGTGCAAGTGTGCACACCTGCAGAATATCAAACCCAGAAAGGAGTGATAAATGAAATACCATATCGCAATTCTTGCACCCGGCTGGAGTGAACTCATCCTTGACGGATCAAAGACAATCGAAAGCCGGTTCACAAAAGTGCGATGCGCTCCGTTCGGCAAAGTCCACGAGGGCGATATTGTCTATCTCAAAGAGAGCGGTGGACTCGTCAAGGGTATGTTCACTGTTGCGAAAGTCGAAACCTTTGAAAACCTGACGGACGCTCAGATATGCGACCTTTTCTATAAGGAGTATCGTGAGCAGATCTTTTCAGATGTATCCGCTTCTATGCAGCGTCCACCCGAGAAGTGGTTGACTGCTAAACATGCCACCCTTGTCCATATTGCCGATCCTATCGCTTTTGAGAAACCGTTTCCCTATCAGCAGAAAGGACGGTCGGCATGGCTGGTGCTTGATACACCGCTCCATGAGGGTCACAATGCGTAACATCAGAACAGAATTAAGAAATGTTGTGGAACTCCACAAACAGGATGTCTTAGATCACATCACAAGCATCCCGATGACAAGTGAGCAGATCCATGCCGAGATCGGTGTCTCTTTTCAATCAAAAAGTTGGACCTTTGATTTTACGCATAAGCAAGTTTCCAAGATCCTATCAGATCTTGCCTGGTATGGAGATATCCGGTCGAGAACGCTCTATAGGAATGGAAACCGAACACTCTATTGGAGGGGTATAGATTACGATTGGGGTCGCAACTGACAACTGACAACTGAAAGGATTTCCGTATGAAAATAACGATTATCATAAACTCCAATGACCCGTATGCAATACACTTCACGAACATCGCTGAGCAGATCAAGCGTGGCTTAGCGACGTTCAAATATAGACAGGAGGGGGATCAGGTGGAGGTCGTGGATCAGGAATACGATATTACGGTCACAGTTGAGGAGACGGAGGTTTCCGATGGATAAGAAACGCCACCGAATCAAAAAAAGGCGTCCAAGGCGAGGTTTGAATCACAAAAATCACAGTCGGCGTCGTTCTGTGAACCCGTCCGATATGTTGAAAAAGAAGCGTGCGAAGATTCGGCGTGCGGCGCAAGTCCGTGAGGCGAACGAACGCCAAACATACCATAATTTACGACTGACGACTGACAACCGATAACTCAACCGATAACTGACTTGAAACCGATGCACATGTGCACACCTGCACAAGGTCCCTCTTCTGTAGGAGCGACCTCTGGGTCGCGATTCTTAACTGACAAACACTAAAGGAGAACCCTTGAAAATCACCAAAGAGGCATTTCACAACCTCATCGAAATCGAGCGAAACGCCCAAGACGAGAGGTGGGGAGAGCAGAACCATAGCGATGAAAAGTGGTTAGCGATCCTACTTGAGGAATTAGGCGAAGCCGCGAAAGCTGTCCTTGAGAAAAACGAGGAAGGACTCCTTGAGGAAACTGTCCAGGTCGCGGCAGTCCTACAAAATTGGGTAACTTCACGCAACTTTTTCTTTGATACGGAAACCGATAACTAACACCTTGTACCGCAAACTGTTAGTTTGCGACTGACAACTGACCGCTGAAAGTGAGCGTAGCGAACGCCCTGACAGCCGATTGCTAAAAACCATGTACACCTACGAAGAGATTGAATTCCGAATCCCCGTCCGTGAGGGCTTTTACAACTACAGACAAAAGGTATCGCCGGCATACCTCGTTATCGATATAGACATCCCTTGGGCATCCATCGTCGTGCATCGGAAACCCGGGAAACCCGATGATCGGTGGTACGTCTCTGAGTTTTCCACCGGTGGATCTATTAACATCCCGAAATCCACATCCCGCGATGAAGCCGTCCAGCATGCCGTTGCGAAAATCAGACAACTCGGTCGCGAGGGATACCAGAAGGGTTTACTGTAGCATAACCTGTAGGGGAAACCGGTCTTGGGTTCTCCTGCCCGTGCATCAACCGTAAATTAACGAAAGGGGTAACCCATGAAAAAATTAGTGCGATCTCTTTCTCCAGAGGGACGGGTCCGATTCGGACACATCTTCAAAGCCGGATATATCCCCGTCAAACAAATCACACCGATCTGGGCGAATCTACAAGGACACCCCGACGGAGCAGAGCAGCTTGTCTTTCTCGTCGATTGGACGCGGCTTTCCACGGAACAGCAAACGCTTGTCCTCGACTATCTATCCGAGAAGTTTATAGATGCCCGACCGTCAGAAATCCACCGTCAATTCGAAGCTGATGGATACTTCCCGATACAGCACAAATGGGTGATTGAAAGCTACGATTTGCGGCATTTCATTTAAAGGAGAAATGGATTACGGAGGATCCATGGCAAGACACGAAATTCTAAACTATCTCTATCAGCAAGAACCTGATGCGATTATCGGGCTCACCCTCTTCATTGAAGTTCAACAGTGTTTTTCCGATTGGTGCTTAGACCTCGCGGAAGAACTGGAAATTGAGGACGCTATTGATGTTGCGAATGCTATCGATGAACTGGAAAGAGCCAATATCCTATCTCTAAATATGGCAGACCCCGGAGATGACTACATCTGCAATGTCGAGTTTCGGCAACCGCTCAACCCCAATCAATTGCTGATAAAATTTGGATAGAGGTACGACTTATCCTGTAAATCCCTAAATCCTGTAAACCCTGATTCAGATAAAGGAGAAACCCTGTGTCACAAACGATAACCTATGCCGATATTCGACGCGGCTGGATTGACTGCCAAACCTGTGGAGAAACCCTGCGCATTTTCTACCACCAACGCTGCCCGATCTGCCACACGGAACTCACACTGCCCGAAAAGTCGCCAACAAAACAGAAGAAACAGGACAGCACCCCTGAAACCAACGTGCAAGTTCGCACATGAACAGACGTGCAGGTGTGAAGGTGTGCACACTATCACAATAATATTGCTATGAAAAACTATCTACTCCTCATCAGCTGCTCGCAACGCAAAATCACCTCCGAGGCACCCCTGCCCGCTATAGAACGTTATGACGGACCGGTGTACCGATGCCTGCGGAAGTATAGAGATACTTTTGGTGGGTTTCCTGATAACTTGGATATCCTTATCATCTCTGCGTTGTACAGACTCATTGAATGCAGAGATCTTATCTGTAATTATGACGAGCGTATGACCGATCAACGCGCTGCCAAACTTCTGCCACAGGTGCAAGAGCTTCTTCAGTGGTATGTGAACTACCACAAATATGACCAGGTTTTCATCAATCTTGGTAAAACCTACATGCAGACGCTTGATGGGTTCCACTGGGGGACAACTCCCACGATGGAGGCTTCTGGTGGGATAGGACTGAAAACCCAACAGATGAAGGCATGGCTGGAGCGGATCACTTCCGCAACGGGTAAAATAAGCGACTTGTAGGAGGGGTTTCTAACCCCGACATATCCTGCAAATCCTTGAATCCTGTGAATCCTGATTCGGACAATAAGGAACCAAATGAAATTTTACGGCACTCTCAAAGTCTTTCGCTACGAGGACAATTGGAACCCTGAAATCACCGAGATTTTCGCAGAGCATTTTGAAGCACGGAGCATCCAGTCCGCGAAGGCGAAACTCACAAAAATCGCAAACGAAACGGAACTGTTTTCGTGGATTCAGTCCTGGGATAACGAGAAACGCACCTACACCGGCAAGGATCTACGTTGGAGACCCTGGAGCAGCCCGCCTGCTACCTACAAACAGGACAACGGTGTCGAGGTCGCCTACAGTAGCCGTATGTCCGACAGAGTCTCCGGTGAGACCGTTTACCCGGAAGGATACACGTATGGGAAATCTGTCGAGTACCGAGTGGACATCGCAGTGCATTGGAGGTTCAAAGGGAATGATTAGCAAGAAAGTCCCACACACCTACATCCAGCACGGCACCCGCTTTTTTGCGCTGTTTGTACCTGTCCGATCGACCTACGAAGATACCGAGGTTGACGCACACAATTTCTACATCTTCAGTGAAAACGGCAACTGCTGGACCTGTATGATCCATGTTGATAAATCCTATGTGCTGAATCAACTCGGCAACGGTTTCTTCAAAACACGCCATATCATTGAAGTCGATGAACCGATGCCGGCATTTCGGGATCCGCTTGTACCGACGGATTCATGGATACAGGGCAGTGCCGACAGAGGCTTCGCTCTCGAAACTCTCAAAGAAGCTTTAGGCTTGAACATCTTATATTTGAGTGAAATCGTCCAAGCAGAAAAAGCACTGCGGGAAGAAACCGAACAGAATGAATAGCCTCTGTTGCGTGCGGGATTGTGAAAGCACCCAAACCCACGAACACCACATCAAAACAGGGAATCAGGGAAATCTTCGCAACCCTACTACGTACGTTGTTCGTATCTGTGAACCGTGCCGAACCGCGTTGATAGATAAACCTGCCAAGATGACATATTGGCGATGTGGCAGGTTGGCGTTTGTCCACGAACTATGGGAGGAGGATCCCGATGGAACCAACTGATGCAAAAATCCTATATCACTTTGTAGTGATAGATGAAAAGTTTAGTGTCCTGATGCGGGGATATGTCTTTGAAAATCGGAAGGTACGGCTCTCGTTCCGATGGAATGCACCCGGCGATTATCAAGTCTCGGAGTCTTATAGCAGTTTTGATTGTATATTGTCTCTGATTCCCCCAGGGACACTCCCTACGATACAGTTGTCATCGCTTGAGCGTTAGACTTACGAATTTGCAGTTGATCCTCAGTCGTGTAAAATCACACTGTACATTGACTGCAGTTTCAATACTCTTAGAACGCCATCACAGGAAATCCTATGAAAAACAGCAGGAAAACAGAAAACAATCGATTTGAAACTGCCTATGCCCATCTCACCAAACGGCAACGGAGGATAATCATGAAGCACTATGACTATCTGCTCTATCTTGATTACCTGCTTGACACCTTGAATGGCGAGGAAAAAGAGGCGGTTCAAGACTATAGAGCAAAAGTTGTAACGCACATCGCAGCACTGTGCGAGAAGTGGGAAGCACACAACGCGCTGACGAAGAAGGGAATACTCAAAAAATGAATTGGAGACATTTCTATGCTAAAAGGAACGTTAAAAGAGCTTTCAAACCTGTTGAATTTCGCACCCGCAGCGATCGCAAAAAAACGGCAAATCTTGATAGACCTCCATGGGGAACGCTGTTTCTACTGCGGCGAGTCCCTAGGCTACTACGAAGTCGACCACGTGCATCCACGGTCGCGCGGTGGCGACGATACACTCACAAACCTCGTTTTGTCATGCGTGCGGTGCAATCAAACCAAGGGACAGTGTGGGATCAACAATATGGGGGATAAGCCGCGGTGGCTCAAAGAAGCCGTCTTGCGCACGCTGCGGATTCTAAATTCAAACCGAAAGTTCACGTATATTCCCTCGAAAACGTATTTTCACCTCAATGGCGATGCACCGATATCAGACGTATCCGACATCACCGAATTTGGGGAATTGATAGAGCGTCAGCGCGTTGCGAACAGTCTGACAAAAAAAGGGATCATTAAGCGTCTGAATTGCTACGAAAAGAAGTGGAACAATTATTTAACGCGCCGCACGATCTTCGGCGAGTCGCAACTTCCGCGTCTCGCGAAACTCTTATGGATTCCGTTGGATACACTCAAACACGCCTACATGTCCGACGTTTTTGAGTATGCTTTGGAAAGACATACGTTGAGCCAAGTCTGGAAGAAAGACTTCCTACAAGCGTTTATTGACCGCTGCGATATTGAGAACCGGTTTCACCGCTTTCTGGTCCGAAATCCCAAGCAGATTAAACCGATAAGCTCTATTTACCAAGTCGTCAAAAACTTAAAGATCGGGCGACCGCCGGGCAAAAAGGGACGGGATCAGGTCAAAAAAGAGTTAGGTTTCGAAGTGTTCCCTCCTGAAACAGTTGAGGCGTTCCGAAAGGAACTGCACTATGAGTTGCCACCCCTGAAAGTCAGGGAAGTTGAGCACCCATACGCCGATAAACCGATTGAAATCAAGCCGCCTCTAAAGTTATCTCCTGAGGAACGAGAAAAAAAGGAAAAAATACGCCAACGCAAAATCGAATCGCAGCGAGCGAAAACCTCTCTGAACGGTGATCTTTCAAACTGCCGAACGGAATTCGGAAAGGCACTGCGGACCGCAAGAATCAAAAAAGGGTGGTCGCAATCGGTGTTGGGAGAAAAAATAGGAGTCGACAAGATTTCTGTGCAGCAATGGGAAACGACGCTGAGACTTCCATATCCGGTAACCGCCTATCGTCTCAAAAACGCATTGAATCTTCCCGATTCGGTGATGCCAGCGATAGATACCTCTATGTGCCAAACTGAGAGGGGGAAACAGATTAGAGAACATCGCATCAAAAAAGGCTGGAATCTCAAACAAGCAGCAAAGGAAATAGGTGTTCATAAGGGTACGCTCTGGCTCTGGGAATGCTCAGACACCCAACCGCTTCGGAAACATCATAGAAAGATTGCCGCGGTTCTCGATATCCCCATAGCAGTTTTTCAATCACAGCGACGCCGGTGGACATCATCCGACAGTGCTGCCCTCAAAGATTATGCTTCAAAAGGGTGGTGTCCTCAGCGGATTGCGAAAGAATTGGGACGCTCCGAATCCAGTGTTTACTCAAAAGCCAGAGAAATAGGCATCCCCTTCAGCCATAAAGGGAAACGCACCTATTGGACAAATGCCGAAACGAAGCAGCTTCGGCAGTATGTTGAACTGGGAAACCTGACAGATGCCGAGATCGCCGCTGAATTGGGGAGGAGTTTGAACGCAATAGATCGAAAACGTAAGAGGATGAAGCTACCGAAAATTTTTGCGACATCCGCTTCGGATCCGGAGTTATTGGCGAAGATTCTGGAGTATAAGGATCAAGGTTGGTCCCATGAACGGATTGGTGCTGTGTTTGGTGTGAGTGTAAGTCGTATTTCAAATATCCTCACACAAAACGGCTTCAAAGGGTATGGCGATACCCGATACCGCAGAAAATCGGAACGGCGATTGCTGGTGAAAAGTGGTTTTACCCCATCCAGCGAACCGACTTATTACCCACCGAAACCGCCACCGCGGATCTTACCGTCGAAAACGCCACCTGTCGTTTTTAGACCCGAAACAAAACGTCTCTTTTCTGAATGTGAACGTCAGATTCGCATCGGAAAAATGGACGTAGAAATTGCGGAAAACCTGCGGTGCAGTGAGGAATTCGTCAAAAGGCAGCGGAAGTTTGTCGCGTGGCAAAAGGAATATGGTGCACTGAACGGCGTCCGAGACAAGGAAAGCAGTCATGAAACACACGTCCATTGAGAACATCGTTTTGAGTATCCTCAAAGAGAAAGACCTGCTACTCACGATCGGGGAAATCACACACAAAGTCCGGCAACGCACAGGGACATACCGAGAACTCCGCGCGGATGTGCGAACAGCCGTTGAATCTCTCTGCACAGACAACAAACTCACACGCTTCTTTATGGGACATCACCGCTCCAAACTCACCGGTGCCGCCATTACACCGAAATGGGGCTACCGCGTGACAAAAGAGCACTGGGGATACGACGCATGACACCGAACACTACCCAAGCACCGTTCTTGGAAGACCTCTGCCTGCTCCTGATCTTCCGAGACGCACACCTTGAGAACCTCAAAGCCGACCTCCTGCGACTCTACGATCCGTGCGTGGCAAAAGTCTACGTCTGTGTCTCTAAAAAACTGAACTTCCTCACTCGCGCCAAAGCACTCCGCGAAATCCGAAACGTGTTCCATAAGTCCGACATCTACATCAACAATGTAACCGATGCCCAACTCAAACTTGTAGCATTCTATAGCCATTTCTACACAAGGAGCGACCTATGCGAATCCACCAACGCGCCATCGTCTTGCAAGTGCTCAAAGGCGGGACGTTCCGATGCCACCTCCGAGACAACGAGAACCACGAAGTCAACGCCTATCCGTGTGGAAACATGCGCCGACACCGGATCGTCCTCTGTGCAGGCGATGAAGTCACTGTCGAACTCAGCCCCTACGATCTTGAGCGTGGAAGAGTGATATGGAGGCAATCCGTTGAATAGAAACCCCGATATATCCACCAAATACGCGCTCCCTCAATACTACATACCCGCGCCAGCATTTCTACAAACCATGGCACATTTGTTTATCTTTAGCGATACCTCTTTTGAGACGGCTAAGGGGATTATAGACAGCCTCGTTGCATCGAGAAACACGATCAAAACCGTGAGAACCTATACCGTGACCGGTGTCCACAGCGACGTGATAGCGAAACTTCAAACCTATTTCCAAAAACACCTCAACCTCGACAGCGAGACAATAGAAGTTTTTGACGATGAGGCACTTGCACTTTTACAACTCATCTTCAAACGCTCTTCCGTCTATCGCGAAGCACTCCAGAACTAAAACCTGTAGGGGATCGGATTTCCGACTCCTAATCCTGCAAATCACAACAATCACAGTCATGATTTCTGAACGACACTTCAAAAACTTAGAGAACGCCAATCGTGAGGTAGCGATGCGTTTCGAGAAACTCCGCAAAGTCCGTGCCAGTCGCGATACACAGCGTATTGGGCATGCCGCGATGGAATACTTTCAGGCAGTCCAACGCCTCAACGCAGCTATAGAAGCCGCGCTCAGCAAGGGGTAGCCCTAATTGCATGCAGCCTCTCACACCTGCACACGTCATCCTGTGCAGACGCGCACGTGTGCACACCTCCACGTTTGCATAGTTGCTCCCTACACTTATGCGATTCCTGTTGACCTCTCAGGCATTTTCTGTTATGCTCTTTTTCAGCGCGTGAACAGGAGTCTCACCTCCACGTGATTTTCGTAGGTGCGTTTTAGAAATTGGATTTTTGGGAGATTTTCAAAATTTCTCAAGTTCAAAAGGAAATCTATAGAAAAAAGTAGTTAAGGAGAAAAAAGAGTGACTTTGAAATTAGGAAATATATTTTTCATAACTATCATGCTGCTCGCCATGCTTATGGGTTGTGACAGGGCACAGGAGATGATCAGTGATACGACGCCAGAAGCCACTGCTATCGACGATACAATGCCTGAGATGGCAATGGAAACAATCCCTGTGAAGTTCGTCTTGTTGATTGACTATCCCGAAGGAGGGAAGGACGCTTATCTCGCGCAGGTCGCCTCCATTGCGGAGACGCTACAATCCCCTGAAGAGGTCGTCCGGATAAGATCTTACGACAATCAAGACCCCGAAATGAGTCCACACCGGCTTGTCGAGTACGATTTTAAGAGTTTTCTTGATGCAGCGACCTATCTGAACCGTCCAGAGATCGCCGCTGCTCTCGCAGACCTTCCGAATCACTCAACCAAAGTGGCCACATACACATTTATCCAGGATGTTGACTATACCTATGCAAAAGAAGAGGAAGGCGATTGGCAGATAAAATACGTTTACCTGATTGACTACCTTCTCGGTGGAAAACAAGCATATCTGGAGTACGCCGAGGACGTTTCTACAGTGTTAATTCCACCAGCGCAACTGAAGGCGATCGCCTCTTACGACAACTATTACGGTGGATCTCCACACCGACTCGTTGAATTTGAGTTTGCCTCTCAGGAGGATGCCGCTGCTTACGAAGCGTTAGAAGAAGTGATACAGACGGCTGAGGCTCAACTTGAGATCCAAGCAGGCAATTGGAGCCAAGTGCTGCATAAATTTGAGTTGCGTTCGGATTACATCAAAGAGTGAGAGCCGCATTTTGCACCCAGTCAGACCGTGGCTCCGTACCCCCCAAAACCAAACACGAACTGCGCAGGGCATTTTTTAACCAAAAATTTGCCCTCAAAATCCAACGTAACCAATCCCCAAAATCCAACGTTTTTACTTCTGTGTGCAACACATCACACCTGCACAACATCACATCTGCATACGTGCAGGTGTGCACACTATCAATCTTGCACAGACGGAGGTAAAAATGAAGACATTGGCAATCTTGAGCAGGAAAGGCGGGACCGGCAAGACAACCCTCGCGACGCATTTATCCGTCGCCGCGGAACGTGCCGGACACACAACCGCCTTAATAGACTTGGATCCGCAGTCTTCCGCAGCGAAATGGCGGGACAACCGCGATGGCGATACCCCCGCAGTCATTTCGACACACTCGGAACGGTTACAACAGATACTGAAACTCGCTGAGGAGAACGGCGCGACGTTCGCCATTCTGGATACCGCACCGCATACCGAGATCGCCGCACTCGACGCCGCACGTGCTTCAGACATGGCGTTAGTACCGTGTAAGCCCGCACTCATCGACCTACAGGCGATCGGCTCCACGATTGATGTCGTTCGACTCGCAAAAGTGCCAGCACACATCGTTTTGAACGCAGTGCCAGCACGCGGGGATCTCGCTGACCAAGCGCGGCAAGCCGTGGAGACGTACGATGTCCCCTGTGCTCCTTGTGAAATCGGACATCGGATCGGGTTCGTCCATGCCTACAACGCAGGACTCACCGTCCAAGAGTTTGAACCGAGCGGTAAAGCCAGCAACGAGATCCGCGCGCTTTACGCATACATCGCAAATGAAATGGGGGTATAATATGGGAACGAAAAAGAAAGTGAATCTCGCAGAAGTTTTCCAAAAGAACGAGCAGCTCCAGAAACCCGAACTGGAAGTCGTTGAAGCTGCACCGACCGAGAAAAAGAAAGTCGCTCCCTCTCGCGAGAAGAAAAAGCATATCGGGGGCTATTTCGATGAGGCTGTCTATCGACAAATGAAACATCTCGGTGTCGAGAAGAATATGACGACCCAAGACATATTGAAGGAGGCTCTCAACGCATTCTTTAGGTTACACGATAAACCACCAATTGCTTGAGGGTCATTCACTCCTGATAAGCAAAATTACAGGGACACCTGACTGCTGACTGCTAATCGTTGACTGCGGGATACCCCCAACACAGGGCAGAGGCTTGGAAGGGGCTTGTAGGCGATTCTCGAAAGGATTTTTCAGCGATTTCTCAAATATAACGTCACCAACTGAATTTCCCGTGTCAACGGAGGTTAGAGGGGTTACTGACTGCCGATAGCCGATAGCCGACAGCCGATAGCCATATAAAACAATGCTTTCCGATTTACACTTCAAAACATTAGACAATGCCAATCGCGATCTGTCGCGACAGTTTCAGAAACTCCGCAAAGCCCGCGCCAGTCGCGATACAGACGGCATCAAACGGGCTGAGATGGACTACTATCACTCGCTGCAGCACCTTTACGCCGCTGTGCAAGACGCCGTCGCTGACGGAAACCAACCGTCCTCTGTAGGAGGGAACTCCACTCGCGACTCTTAACTGACAACTGCTCCAAATTAACTCTATGTTAATTCTCTTAATCTTGGGGTTTTTCAAATTGCCTGTGAATGTAGTGGACATGGGGGTTCGTGTTCCCAAATTAACGTTTTGACAGTTCTGTTAGCTTCACACCCACATCAGATCATTGATAAAACAGCCAAAAGGGTTTTCCATGAAAATCCTTTTTTTTGCATTTTTTTCATTTTATGCACGAAATCGCCTCAAAAAAGCAGTCTTTATAACCAAGTAGTTACTGCAGTAGTTACTTGCAAACGATTGTTGTGAGCGTTTATGGCGTTTCCGGTAAGGATGTCGCAGCATTTTCGAGACTTCTCCTTGACATCTAAAACGTATGTCGTTATACTATTCCTACGCTCGTGGACAGGGTTCTCAGCTCAACGCCTCCCGCGTTGAGTCCTGTCCTCCACCCCTGAGAAGGTGCATACGAGCCAACGAGCGAACCCTCGCTTTACATAACATACAACACTTGATTGGATACTTTTTATGACACGTAGAACAGTCAACGTCAAACTAAGACCCATCAAATTAGCATTCCTTGTAAATCCTAAAGATAGAGAATCTCTTCTGAAAGTCATAGAAATTAACACATTTCTGTGGGGTGGGATATATAATCCGATTATTCCCACTTACAAGCAGATACCTTCGGCATGGAAGGATCGTCCGTTTGAGAATCCGAGTGCTAGAAGTGTTGTTGCAGGGTACTTGGATAATTTTGATCCCGATTATGTTGTTCCAATAGGGGAGTGTGTTGATTATGATTTTGATGTCGGTCATCGGAGGAAAATTGAGGACGTTTCAAGAATTCTTGCGTCAGTTGAAGAGGATGGATCGCCTGACTATGGAATAGGTCTCTTTGAGGTCTTAAGGTACTTTATTGAAACAGAGCTTAAGTTTGAACGAAAGCACCCAGTAGAGATATGTATCCCCCGTTTTGGCACACGCTTTCGTCTATTTTTTGCTAGCGTTTTTGGGATATTCCCAGAAAATATTGATAGAATTTTTTGGAAAAACTTTGCTAAGGTTTTGGACGCAAAGAAAATTGACTGCTCAGTTTCAAACTACGCTGAGTTTTTAAACCCTCAGCGAGTATTTTTAAGGCGTATGACTCAATTCTACATCACGCTTAGGAGGCGTTTAAAGCAATGCATTTTCTATCTTGATCCAACGCAGTCTCTTGATATTATGGATTATTGGAATCTTCGCGCTGTGGGTTGGGATGTGATTCCTATCCCTAAGCAATTTGCGCAATGTGACGAAACGGTGCAGCTTGCACAGGATTTTATTTTCGAAAACTATGTGCCTCATCATTCAAACTCTGAAATTTATCATCGCACCACTATCCTTAAAAGTCGTTCTATATCTGAAGATGAGTACCGACAGTTTTCAGATTCGCTTGATACTTCTCGTATTGGTAAATCCAGCGGAAATCCAAAGGTAAGTCTAGGACTTTCATATCCGCGAATATGGAACGAGTGGGCAAGAGGTCCAGATCACGTTGAATGTTGTGAACTTGAAGCTGATACCGATGAGCATACTATATCACCTAACCAAGAAACCATACATTTTAAAACACTTGCCCCCGAGTTCGTTAGTTTCCATTTTGCAGGGCTTGATGCCTCACGCTTCGCAAATGAAATTGATCTTAGGCTGTACGGTGATAAAGGACTACGCGCGGAAGTGATTCCTGAAGCAGAAGTAGAACTGGCGAGAGTCATCAATAGATTTAATTTCCTTGATTGGCGAATTTCCAAAAAGGGGTTGGTATATCTATCCCCCTGTCGAGAAAGGACAGTAGAATTGTCTCTCCCTCACGCTGAGACAGTATTTACGAGATGGTTTAAATTAAAAGGTTGGACGGTAGAACTTTCATCAGCTGGTCATATTGCTAAGCAGATGATACTGCAGCTGGGTGGGATTCATGGAATTGAAATTTTGGCGCGGGAAGGAATTATTCAACTTTTAGGACGAATGAACAGCAGCAGTGGAATCCTAAATGAGTTGTTCAAGCGGGTTTCAGACTTACAAAAGTTGTTAAAACGAACCTCGTTTCAAACTGCGGAGCAGGAAGTTGATGCATTTGTAAAGTATCTCAAAGAGATTCAACTTCAACTAGATGGTGATGAAAAATCTATGTCTGAAGAGTTTGTTAGAGATGAGGTTCAAAGAATTGTAGAACGAACAGGGTATAAGATAGAGGATGCAGTAGACAATATGGTTGAACGACTAAGTGATGCCAAGGTGCTTCAATTAGGAGTAGAAGTCCAGTGTCCAGTATGTACGCGAACTTCATGGTATTCTATGAAGGGTGTCAATTATGAGCTGCAGTGTTCCAGTTGCCTTACACGATTTTCCTTACCATCTGCTTCTAAAAATATTAAGTGGGCGTATCGTGCACTCGGTCCCTTCAGTCTACCCAAACATGCTCAAGGTGCTTATACTGTGCTTTTAACACTTCGTTTCTTTTCCGGTTTTTCATTACTTGAAGGTGCGACGACTCCACTGATGAGTTTTACTGCCGAAAAAGACGGAATGAAACCTTTAGAGGCGGATCTTGCTCTGTTTTTTCAAGAATCGAAATTTAGGAATTCTAAAACTGAAGTAATTTTTGCAGAGTGTAAGACGTTCAATTCCTTTCGACAGAAGGACGTAGATAAGATGACAGATTTGGGTAAAGTTTTCCCGGGGGCAATCCTCGTTTTTGCTAAACTGGGAGAGTATCTACTTGATGAAGAAAAGGCAATTCTATGTCCTCTGGTGAATCGTATGCGAAGAAATCGGAAGAGTAAGAGTTCATTTAATCCTATATTGATACTTACTGGGAAAGAACTTTTTTGGAAATCTGAATTTTCAGAATGGTGGAAAGAAAGGGGAGGGATGCGTATGGCGGTGAATGCACAAGAGGGTATGCTTGAACTTTGTGACTTCACGTTGCAGACTAACTTAGGCATAGAGTCTTGGGACCGATGGTTTGACAAACAATGTGGACTTGAAGAACATCCGAGGCGGGTAGTTCACACGGCGTGGACTCCTGTGACTAATGTTCGTGACAATCGAAATGTGTAATTCCTATCACACCTACGTTGTGTTTACATTTCATCAAAATCGTCAGGAAGTCAGCATCTGTCAGAATTTGCGTATTGAAACGCTTGGAACAGCGCGTGTGAAAGACCTTGGCAAAACTGTTGGTAGAAGGGATCTTGTATCAAATTATCAAGTATATACATCGTGTTATCCATCTGGTCCGTATTATATATTCACGAATATGAACGTAGAAACTAAAAAAGAATTGCTTGAGGAGATAGCCAGTGAGCTGAATCCTCCTGTCTCTATACACGTAGAAATCTTTCATAGGGTATCCGACCCAGATGGGGAACCTGCGTAATTTGTCGAAAGATCGGCAGCTGGCGACAGCTATCTGGGCACAGGAATGCCTGTTTTCAGAGCATCCATTCCGAACTTTGACCTCCGCAAGGACGCTTATGCAGTGGAACTGTATGATTAGACGTAACGCTTTCCTCGAACTTACACGCCGCGGCTATACCCCAACAAGAGGAACTTGAAAATGACGCGGGAAGAGGTTCTTAGGAGATTTCAAAACTTTCAGATATGGGAACGCCGTGGAGAAAGGGCACCTCATAAACCGTTGCTGATCCTCTATGCTATCGGGAAATTGATGCTTGGTGAAGAGAGGCTGTCCTACGCTGCGATAGAAGACGACCTTCGCGACCTGTTGAAAGAGTTCGGACCGTGGCGTGACAGGTATCGCCCCCAAGACCCGTTCTGGCGGTTGAGAGACCCGCGAAACCCTGAAGATCGGGTTTGGAAGATACCGAACGCACACCAAATTAACGAAGGTTGGCGGTCAGACGGAACATCAACGGGCGATGCACTTATCGGCGATCTACGGGAACACGGGGTCGGCGGGTTCCTCCCACTTATCGCGGACCAACTCCGAAACGACGTAGGTTTAAGATTTGAGCTCGTTGGTAGATTGTTAGGTTCTCATTTTCCTGTTACGTACCATGCAGATATTCTGCAGGCGGTTGGTATTGACTGGACGTTTGTGGCTTCTCGGCAACCTCGAAACCCCAGATTCCGACCAGAAGTCTTAGAAGTCTACGGAGACCGCTGTGCGATCTGCGGCTTCAATGTGACGTTCCGTGATCGTCCCATCGCGATAGAAGCCGCACATATCAAATGGCATAGCGCGGAAGGCCCCGACATCCCCCAGAACGGAATGGCACTCTGTGCATTACACCACAAACTCTTTGACCGTGGGATATTTACGTTGTCAGACCAACTGACTATCAAGGTGTCGGAACAGGTGAACTCTGCATCACTTGGCTTTGAAGAATGGTTGGGACGCTTCGACGACAGGGACATTTATTTCCCATCGGAGCCGTATCTTCCGGACGCAGTCTATGTTCATTGGCATACGGAGCAGGTGTTTAAAGGGGGATCCTAGGCGTTGTAATCGGCGCGAAATGTATGTGGCTTGGTTGGCTGATACGAAACGTTTTCGCGACGCACCCTGTCAGAACATCTTCAGACAGTCATCCGATTTGACACTTGCAGGTTTCGCAGTATCAGCGGACTCTATAGAAGGAATAACCCATGAAAGAACCATCGTGGGCAGATAACATGGCGTTCTTAAGAATCGACACGCCGCCTTTCAAAAAACCCTATGAATACAAGGGGCAGCCCCTCACACAAGAGATTGCCGAGCATATCCTCGCTGGGTGGGATAACACGCCGACGTATCTACCTATCTCCATCTGGATGGAGGGTGTGAAGAGCTATCACGAGAGACAAGGTGGTACCCTCACAACAGGGGACTTACAACCGATGATCCGGGCAGCCCTCTTTTCTCTGAAACGACGCGGGTGTGCTGTTGAAGATTCCCAAGGCAACTGGAAAATACTTCCGAAATGTGATTGATGAACCTTTAAATATGTCTATACGATTTGAGCGACCACGCCACGAACACAACGGGTTTGCACGGTGTGTGAAATTCCAGAGACATTATGCCCTTAGACAACGTGCATTGACCCATTTTTGAGAAGGAAGGAGCGTATTATGGCACGCGAATGGACGAGAAGATACTGGCGCGAACTACTTCGCTACTTGCAGCAGGAAGATAGTCAACTCCAAGCACTACCGCCACGAGCAGATGATCGTTTCCAAGCTTTTGACATAGGACGGCGCACGTTCTTCTTAGAAGCCTGGCTTTATCAACGCTCGCCGAATACTGACCTTCCGGAGATTGGCGTTCGACTCCGGATGGGCCAGAAAGATGGCCCCGCACACTTCCATTTGTTGAAAAGACAAAGCGAAGAAATTGTGAGAGAACTCGGCGAAACCCCTAAATGGTATAAGTACCCACGCCCCGATAGGAATTTGAACGTCGTGTATTTAGACAAACGCGACATAGAGATCACCGATGAAGCAGACTGGCCCAACCAGCACGCATGGCTCGCATCAAAACTTAAAAAATTCAACGCGGTGTTTCAGCCACGCATCATGACGCTCAATGCCGCCGACTATGACCCTCTTGAAACCTTAGGCGATGTGGAAATCGTAGACACTGAGGTGGATGACATCTTTGATGAAACAGATGATTTTGATGATACGGAAGACATGACCCCTGAGGAAGCCTTGGCGAAAGCCTTTGAAGAAGCAGCTGAATATGTAACCTCACAGCCAAAATCCAATATGCCTATGCACGCCTACGTGGTGATGCTACACCTCGTTTCTCAAGGATATTCCGATTTTACAGAGATCCGAAAAGTCCTCTGTCGCGAGTCAGCGGGCAGCTATTACATCACGATCTTAGAACACATTGTCAGGAAAATAGAGGTCCTTGAAGAAAAGTGGAGTGAAAGCATACCGCCAATCACTGCTCTCGTTTTCAATACCGACGGACGTGCCTCTCAGTGGACGTGTGAGATTCTCACAGGCGATGGTGCCGTTCAACCCACAGCAAAGCAGGTCGCGAAACTCGCTGCGTCTGTGGCTGCCTATGACAAATGGGACAAGGTGCTAAAGGCACTTAAACCGTAATTGACTGGGCGTGATACATAAGAGCGTCCACAAAGCGAAAAGTCAAGGTTCTTCTGAATTTTACATTCGAAAAACTTAGTCGTGTTAATGCGAAAGTTACTATGACCCTAAGGAGGTATGAAAATATGGCAAAGGTTGGTGTATTCTTCAGTTTTGAGTTTGATAGAGATAAAGATCTTTATGGCGATTTCTTCGCGCAAGCGAAAAGTAAATCTCCCCATGCCATTCGGGATTATTCGCTTAACAAAGTCCATCCTCCAGACGACTGGAAGGAGAAAGCGGAAGCCCATATTCGTCGGAGCAAAGTGGTAATCGTTGTTGTGGGGCAGGATACACACAATGCACCGGGGGTTGATGAGGAAGTTAAAATAGCAAAACGACTGGGTACGCCTATATTTCAACTTCAACCACAGAAACAAAATTACGGTGGACTAAATGGAGCGGGTGAGATCATACCGTGGAAATGGGACAAAATCAATGATAAGATAGATGAACTATTAAAGCAGGCACAAGGTTGATAGAACATCTGAAATTGTATTTTACCTATTTATTCAACCCTTCTTGAGCTCGCAGCGATGCATATACAAGGATCGTCAATTTGCTTGAGACAAGGCCATATTAGTGTTGTCTCTGCCATTCGGGAGTTAACGTAAACATGGACGAAAAACAGGAATTGTTGGAAATCTACAAACTCCACGCCCAACTTGCCGATAGTGTGAGCAAGCAACGAGCTACCGCAAACCGTTTCTATGTGTTGATTTTTTCGGGATTAGTTGTGCTTTTTTCTGCTTTCCTACAGCGTAAGAACGGAGTACCGCTCGGATGGCTTATGATAGGTTTCGGACTATTCGGCATGCTTTTAGCCTGGGCATGGTTTATCGCCCTCCGCTCTTACTGCCAACTCAACTCAGGGAAGTTTCAAGTATTACTTGCATTAGAGGAAAAACTCGCCTACCCATTTTTCAAACGTGAATGGGAATTGCTTGGCGAAGGAAAAGATTCCAAGAGTTACCGGAAACAGACTGTCGCTGAAAGTCGTGTACCTATGATCTTCGGTATTTGTTTTGTTCTATTATTGTTAATTGGAATCTGCTTGCTATGTGGCATTCTGTGATCGCGTAGTTAATCTCGATTAAACGGACGACAGAAAGCGAACTATTATGAAAGGCACAAGACCCCTTGATAACAAAGAGATCCGACTCGTTTCCGCATGCTTCGATGGCACGTTTGAGGCACGCAACCGTGGGTTGTTCATGCTCGGCGTGAGCACAGGCGGACGCATCTCTGAGCTCCTCAGCCTACAGATCGGCGATGTCTATCAGAACAGGAAAGCCGTCGGTGATCTACTCTACGATAAATCCATCGTCAAAGGTGGGGAGATGAGCCGCGCGGTCCCAGTGAATGTTGACGGCAGGCAGGCAATTGAGAATCTTATCAGTTGGCACCGAGAGAAATACAAAACGATTGCCCCGTCCCGTCCTTTATTTCCTTCTCGAAACAAGAACGGATCTGTCGCGATGAACAGGCAAACTGCTCACGAGATGCTGAAAAAAGCGTTTCAAGCTGCGGGACTCAACGGCAAACTCGCCACACACAGTCTGCGGAAAAGTTTTGCACAGCGCGTCTATGAGGAAAGCGGAGACATCTATTTGGTGCAGGAGCTTCTTGGTCACCGAAACGTCTCGACAACCCAGAAGTATATCGGTGTGAATTACGCCACCGCACGTGAGGCAGTAGAGGCGATGGCGTTGGAGGCGAAAGCGGCATCTTCTGAACGTGACAGAACCGACCTTTTGTCACGTTCATTCCGGTTTTTAGGCGGGGAACTCAAGGAAACCGCCGATGAAACCCTCTTCCTCGAACTCGCCCTCCGGGGATACGATCTCTCCAAACTCCGGAAGAATAACGAGACGACTGCGGAGATTATTAAGATAGGATAAAATCTAAGAAAACGCCAATCGTGAACGGGTGATGCGTTTTCAGAAACTCCGCACGGCACGCGCCAGTCACGACACCCACCCTACTGAACGCGCGGAGATGGAATACTATCAGTCCCACCAGCACCTTTACACCGCGGTGCAAGATGCCGTTGCTGAAAAAAAATGCGCGCAAGGCATGCGGAACCACAGCGACACAATTTCCGCGTGTTAAGCTACAATTTTTGCGTATAGACGATAAGCACGATCCAACAAATATGTTCTATTTCTCCGGCAAAAATATTTTTTCCCGAATAAAGGAAAGGCACCTGTCCCCTTTGACAAGCTTAGTGGATCCGTGTGTTTAGGACGGATGGATTGCTTGAAGCTCTAACAGTTTGGGGAGAAAATATGCATTTATTTTCGGAATTGGCACAAAACTTGCTACTTAAATAATTTAGCATGAAGACTCATCTGAGAATCTTCCGTTGAAGTCGAATCGACTTGTTGATGATTCTCAAGTCGAAAGACCTTATCAACGCATGAAAGGCACGCGACCTCTTGATAACACCGAAATCCGACTCGTTTCTGCCTGCTTCAAGGGTACCTTTGAGGCACGCAACCGTGGCCTCTTTATGCTCGGTGTGAGCACAGGCGGACGCATTAGCGAGCTGCTCAGCCTAACCATCGGCGATGTCTACCAGAACCAAAAACCTGTGACCGATCTTCTGTTCGACCGATCCATCACCAAAGGCGGTGAAGTCTCCAGAGTCGTCCCCGTCAATATCGATGGCAGAACAGCAATCGAAAATCTTATCGGCTGGCACCAGGAGAAATACAGAACGATTGCTCCGTCCCGTCCTTTATTTCCTTCTCGAAACAGGAAGGGAACTGTCGCGATGAACAGACAAACCGCACATGGGATGCTCAAGAAAGCGTTTCAAGCGGCGGGACTCAACGGCAAGCTCGCCACACACAGTCTCCGTAAAAGTTTTGCGCAGCGGGTCTATGAGGAAAGCAGAGACATCTATTTGGTGCAGGAGCTGCTCGGCCACCAAAGCGTCTTCACAACACAGAAGTATATCGGTGTGAATTACGCAACAGCCCGTGAGACGGTAGAGGCAATCGCATTGGAAGCAAAAGCATCATCTTCTGAACGTGACAGAAACGGATGCTGATAGCAGAGAGATTCACCGTATCGGTAGGGAAGTTTTTAGTGCCTTGACGGATCCGGTAGCACCGCTCCATCAGGACGGGGCGCGGGTCTCTCATTACGCATACCCCAGCGAGGCACCCTCGGAGGCTTATTACTATGGAGATCGTAATGATATAGGGTCTCCTGGCTTTTACGAAGAACCTGCTCCGGCGGCACCGAGTATAGTCAGACGGAAACGAGTTAGCACTTGGGCGGCTCTGAAGCAGATGCCGTGAGAAGCGAGGGAGGACATTGAGGACATTGAGGAAATCCGCAGAAATACCCTATCAAAAACCCTCCGATTCCCGACACTTCCGTGTTCTCCGCGTCCTCCGCGCCCTCCGCGATTCAGACAATAACGAAAAAGGCGCGGAGACTCTGCCCCGCGCCCTTTCCGAATCGTTTGGAGTCGTGCGATGCATCGCACGTTCTAATCTGACCACCGAGAGTACTGCGTAGCAATGCTCCCTGACGACCTCTGGTCATTTGAACCTATTTTAAGATGACCATCTTCCGCAGGGACGACATTGCGTCAGTTTCCAATTGGTAAAAATAAATTCCGCTCGCCACCTGTTCACCAAGCGCATTGCGACCGTCCCAATACGCCGCACGATCGCGATCCGTGTAGTAGCCTGCTGATTGATGCCCAAGCTCCAACGTCCGGATCACAACACCCTGCGTGTTGTAAATCGTGATGCGCACGTCTGTATCCGTCGCCAATTCATACGGAATCCATGTTTCAGGGTTGAACGGATTCGGATAGTTCGCCAAGAGTTGCGTCTTCTCTGGGCGTGCCATGGCGATAAGTTGCTGCAGATAAATCAACGTCTTGAGTGCGGCGGGTGAGCGATCCCCGGTTGCGATCAGGAGATCGATCTGTTCTTGGAGACGATCTACCTGAACCATACTCAACTTGACGTTTCCGATGAGTGCCGGCGCACCCGCTGCACCCTTGTCATAGTTCGCACGGACATCCACAATATCCTTGATATCCACCTTGCCGTCGCCATTGACATCGTACTTGGCATCGGTTACATCCGCAGCGACCGCCACAATGAGTGCGTCGGAATCCTTGCTATCCACGGAACCGTCGCCATTGACATCATACTTAGACTTTCCAGTCGTCGAAGTCTTGGCTGTCGAGGTCTTGGGTGCTTTGAGGCTGTTAGAAATCACCATATCCCCCGGACTCCCTAACCCGTCAACGACGTTTCTAATTCCGCCGCCGTCGAGGTCTGCAGACTGGACTCTGCCACGCGAGTTCGTCCAGTAGAGTTGACTCCGTGCGGTATCCACGCCGATCCCCACCGGGACAGCCCGGATATCGTTGAGTTCTTTCGCACCCGAACCGTTGAGGTTCGCAGCGT
>PYIY01000179.1 GCA_003635195.1 Candidatus Poribacteria bacterium
AATTGTCTTGCCTGTTGGAGAATTGGAGCCGATTCACATTAATGACGATCTTGATTTTTACAACGCTCGGGTGAATACAACAACGCTCCAATGCATCTATACCGCAATATCAAACTTGACACTTGAAGCGAAATGCCTGCTCGTCATGCAAAAGCAGTTTGAACAAGAGGCAGAAAGGGCACTTTTCAAGGATGTTGAATACGATCCGGCATCAGAAAACTTTGAACCCGATGAACGCGTTGACTTTATGGTGCCAATTGAGCAGGTCCGGCTTGGTCCATTCTATCCTGATCACGGAATTAACGCACTTGACCCGGCTGATACCGGTTTAATCTATAACGCTGCGAACTGGAGAAAACGCCGTTATCCCGAACGGAACATCCGTAATCAACTCACCATTTTGAAGGCGAGATACGAGATTCCGCTTGTAAAACTCCCTTATATCAACAAAGTTGCTGAAGATTTAACGCTAACACCTATGGTTAAGTACGTCTGGGAGCGCGCTTTTGACCGAAGTGCCGAAGAAATTCCAAAAACACTCAATCCAGACCTGTTTCTGCCAACCGATGATGAACCACTTGAATACTTGCGATTGAATCGTCGGAGTCGCGAGGATGTTCTCGGTGTCCGTCTTGATTATCAGTTTACGCAGCGGTTAAGTATCATCGGCGGATTCCAGTATCGGAAATTTACGAATCGAGATAAAAACTTCAGAAACTATCTACAAGCTTTCCCAGTGGACACTCGCGTGCCAAACCTATATCGCTCTGACTTGCGAACGCGTATTTTTGAAACGCAAATCATCAGCAGGGGCAGTTGGCTCGGCTTCTATATCGTTATTCTTTCAGGTCACCGGAGAACCACAAATCTGTTTCAACGGAAAACGAGTAATACAACGTTTGTTCGAGCGATGGTCGGTTTCTAATGCTTTGGGAAAAGCGTTCCGAGCAGACGTCTTACTGAACTATTGACTGTCGGCGTAATGTGCAATTGATTCTGTAGATATGCTCCGTAGGGTGTGATTACCCCCAGAATGAACCGAGTGATCGTGTCATCGTCTGTAGAGAGACAAATTCCAGTCCCTGCTGAGATTTCCTCCGATACATGAATCTTGCCATCTCTGATGGTAAGGCTTGCCTGATGTTCCGAACCTTTGATGTTTATTGTCCCCTGCCAGCTTTTGTAAGTGTCACTCTCATTCAGTCGTTTCAAAAGTAGTGGGGCAAGCTCGCCAAGTAGCATCGGCAAATTGACGATCTTGAACATCCAGACCCAATACGCATCCGCCGACGTGTACCCAAAGTTGTGAAACAACGTTCTGACGTAATCCTTGTCGCCTTCTGCTTCTGGCTCGTAACGAATCCGTTTATATTCACGCTTCACCAATTCGTTATGCAGCGCGCAGAGGAGGGCGGCACCGACCTCCTCAAGGAGACCTTCCGGGTGTGTGGAATCTTCGGAAGATAGGGATTTAAGACAGAATTCGGTGATATGGACACTCTTTACCTTCTCATAGCATTGCGCCTGTACATACCCAAGCAGCTCTCCATCCTTTTCTGCAAGATAAATCAACCAGGTTTCTGACGTTCTGCGCCTTTCGGCACGTCTCGGTCTGCGTTCCACCCGGTCGGCATAAAATCCGTTGAGTACGCCTGCCATCGCGACCTCATCCCCAGGTGCGTAAGGGCGGATAACTAAACCCTCCACTACTTTTGCCTGCTCGTGCTGTAACGCTTTGGTGAACTCCCGCGTCAATAGTCCATCAACGAATCCAAAATTCCTGTACATCCCATGGGCATCGTTGTCTGTGCCGGTATGAAGAGAGATACAAGAGGACCGGCGGACCAGTTCATGCGACATTGACGCACCGAATGCCCACCGCGCCAATCCCTTTCGGCGATACTTTGATGTGGTATGCACCCAACTCACATAAGTACCGGAAAGGTGCGTGTTGTGAGGGAAATGGTGTGTATGGAGAATTACATTGCAAATGGCAACGCGATCTCCTGCAATGGTCGGATAGAGATGTAAGTCTCCATTGCGTTTGACATCCATCGTTAGGAGAGGTGTCCCATTTTTGTCCGTAAGCATTTCATAAGAGAACGCTTCGGCAGCTGGATGGCCAATTTTGGCAAGCAGATATCCGGTTTCAAGTTGGTATCTGTGATCTTGGTGCGGCGCAATCTCCACGAGCCGATCTACAACTTCGCCGCCTTGACCGTTACGAAGTAACATCAGGACTGCTATCGCCACGAGTCCATCATCGCCCGTTTCAACAGTTATATCTTCAAGCACTTTCACTGCCCGGTCATCGCAGCTGCTGATTAGTTTCGCCGTTGCAATCAGGCGTTCGTATCTGTCCTCTGTGTGTAGGGGCGAGGTTACCTCGTCCCTACACGCCGAAATCCGATACTCAGATTCGTCAGCGATTTCGAGAAGGCTATCGATTGCATTGATTCTGTCGCTTGTATCTATGCTTGTGTTACGAATCATCCCGTTCAGGTATTCACGAACCGCTGTCACAAATTCGTCGCTGTCATTCGGTAACAATGGAAGCGGATGGACAGTCGTACCGATCTCTTCAAACCATGGAAACAGGTCCTCACCTACCGCTCGGCTGAGGTAGTAGATTTGTCTATCCACCCGTGAGAAGGTTGTGTGCGGCATATTCTGTTCTGTGTCGATTTGCTTTTCGGAAAATATCTTCGTGAGTCGGACAAACAGGTCCTCACCATATTTATCGAAGAGTCTCTTCAATATCCAGATCGGCTTGCGAGACGGTTGCTCGTAAACCTTAGCGACGTCAACCAGTTTCTCGTCGGCATTTTCATGAAATTGCCGCTCGGTTTCGGAGAGCATCATCGCTGCTTCTTGCTCAAATCCGAGTAATTTCATTGCCCAGATACCAAAGAAGAATTGAAACCCATGAAAAAGAACATCTTTCGCTTTCCCAAACGGTGTTTTGTCGGCAATCAACCCACTCGCCTCAACACCGAGAGCATAGGCGAGCCTTGGAGGACTGAAACACGCCCCCATTGTCATTACCGAATCTTCCCAACCGGAACCGTACTTATGAAAACATGACGGAACCAGATCAATTTTCCATTCAATCCTCTCACCTTCAGGGAATTTCGAGAACATCTCCTCCGTCAGTTTTTTAGCAAATGCCATACAGGTATCCACACGGTCCTCGACGAAATGCGTATAGAAAATCTTGATTTTTCCGTCTTCTCTGATCTGTTCTTCAATCGGAATTTCATCAGGGATTTTCTGAGTCCCTGTTGTCGAAGAAGGTTTTTGCTGGGGTGTTTCTTCGCGGTTGATTCCCAACCAATCAATAAATCGCGTAGATACACGGTGATTCTCCCATTGAAGGAGCTGCGTGTTGATTAACAGGACGCGTCCAGATCCAAAATGGAGATATGCCCCAACGGGTTCTCCCGTCTCGTTGTGCTTAAGGAAAACGCTACCCTCCGCTGGGATATCAAGGATACCGCAATATGTGAGACCCAGATCATCAATTCCCAATCCATCGGTAATTTCGTGGTTAGTGAGGCAGAGGTCTTTTTTTACATAGCCGCGCAAAGGATTCGCGTCGGTATCCATTTCCCCTTGTCCTTCAGGTAATGGAAGAAATTGTGCACCGAAAAGAGATGCGACCTGATTAATCCCCAATTCTGAGATCGGTTCGCGGACATCTCGCTCGAACCGGCTTGTGCTGGCAGCTAAAAGCAGTCCACCGCCATTTTCTACAAACTCGCGGATAAGTTGGAGCTCTGCATCAGTGTATTTTAGCGATGTGTCGCTGCAAATCGTCAGTACATCGTAATTTTGTAGGGGGTTTTTGCTTGGGTGTTTCTTCAAGGTTACCTCGCCCCTACTGAGATAATCTCGGTTATTAGTGGTTCGATAGATGTTGTCCGGCTCAATTCGTATCAATCCACCTGACCAGCCGGTATCGCGTGAAGTGTCAACTAAAATCCGAATTCGCTCTTTTGTCATCTGTTGATTTCCTATTCATCAAATTAGTCGTTGGGTTCGTTTATAGGTGCACCTTCGGGGTTGGATTTTGATCTTTAGTAGTTCAAATTTACTCAGATACCGTGATAATTGATCTCTGTTTTATATTCAACTATACATATAGTACTTTCTTCAACTTTTTTCTTGCACCCTAACACTGAAATTGCTATGATAGGTGCAAACGAAGCACATATCTTTTTGGAAAATAATATAAGGCAAAGACAGACATGAACAACGATCGTATTGCAATTATTGGCTTAGGCGGCATGGGCGGCTCTCATGCTGAGGCGGTGCAGTTAGAAGCAAACTGTGAACTCGTCGCTGGCGCGGAAATCAATCCAGAACGGGCAACAGCATGGAGCGAACGGTTCAACGTCAAAGCCATCTATGACGATTATGAGAAGATGCTTGACGAACAACAGCCCGATATTGTGATCGTTCCAACGCAGGCACCGATGCACTACCCACCAACAATCGCTGCGGCGAAGCGGGGTATCCACGTCTTTTGCGAAAAGCCGACTGCCCTCAACCTTATTGAAGCCGACGAGATGGTTGAAACCTGTGACCGGCATCATGTTAAGTTTGCCATTAACCACATCAAACGCGCCAGTCCATACAACCGGCACGTCCTCTCGTTGATTGAAAAAGGCGAAATCGGCGAGGTGGTGTTGTTGAAGGCGACAGACAAAGGCGGACGCAAGGTAGGCAACTCGCTGATGGAAATGGGTACGCATCTCTACGATTGGTTACGGCTTTTCGCTGGTGATGTCGAGTGGACGCATGCCCACCTCGTGCAGATGGATGGTCGAGAATCAACCGTTGACGACATCAAACATACCCAAGAGGTCCACCCGCATGATCGAGATGCCGGACTTGTACTCGGTGAGCGCGGGCACGCTGCTTTCCGCTTCAAGAACGGCGTTCATGCTGATGTGCAGTTCCTCGCGCAACCCCAAACTAACGATAATGCTTACGGTATTGACATTATCGGGACCGAAGGTAGAATTGCCATCCGCGAGAGTGTCGGCACAACGATGTTTATCCACAAAGGACAACATAAGACACCCGCAGAAACGTGGGAACCGGTACACCTTGCCTCCGAGGATCTTGACGAGCAGGGAAACCCGCGAGATAAAGCATCGATACGATTGCTACTGCAACGCCTCATGCTACGCGACTTGATTGAAGCTATTGAGAAGGATCGGGATCCATTCGCGAGCGGCAGAGACGGGCGCGATTGCCTTGAGATGATTCATGCGACGTGGGAATCTCATCGTCAGCAGGCTCGTGTGCCTATGCCGCTCACACCACGTGAACACCCACTTGAAAGGTGGAGAAGAGAGGAAGGCATCCCCTAACTCGGTAGACACTTTGTAAGCGCGCCGATTCACCATCAGACAAAATAGGAGTGATCTATGCAACGTTTGGATATTCTTCACCCGTCGATTGACGATTACTTACTCGATATTATTCCTGAACGCGATGAAGTACTCACGGAGATGGAAGCACATGCACGCGCGAACCGTTTTCCGATTGTGGGACCGCTCGTCGGACGTGTCTTGCATCAATTGGTGTTACTGACCAATCCAACGCGGATTTTCGAGATGGGCTCAGGCTTTGGGTATTCGGCATATTGGATGGCGAAGGCATTGCAAAAGCCGGAAGCGAGTATTATCTGTACCGACGGATCACAGGAGAACGCTGATCGTGCAGCGGGTTATCTTGCCCGCGGCGGTATTGCGGATCGCATTGATTATCGGATCGGTAATGCCCTTGAAATCATTGATGAAACCGAAGGCGAGTTTGACATCATCTACAACGATATCGACAAGGACGGATATCCTGAAGCGTTTCATAAAGCGATTCCACGGCTCAGAAGCGGTGGATTGTTTATTACAGATAACATGATCTGGGGTGGACGCGTCGTCACACAAGAACCCGGTAGTCCTCCAGAAGGACTCGATGAACGGGAGCGGTGGTTTCACGCCGCCACGATTGGTGTCAGAGAGTTGACACGTCTCCTCTATAGTTCGCCTGATGTATTCACGACGGTTATTCCGCTCCGCGATGGCGTTTCTGTCGCAGTGAAACGCTAATTCATATCCTCGCTGGGGCAATTCTCGTTAAACTTCCATTTCCAAAAATCTATATTATGAAAGAAAAGATAAACATGAAGGAAAAAGTAAGCAAACGTAAATCTGTTTTTGGTCCATCCAAGGACGAAATTTGGACACAGATCGCTGCAGACATAGGTGGCGAGTTTATTGAGGGTAGTTTTTGGGGCAAAGATGTGCTCATTTATAAGCACGGCGAGTGGCAAATCTTGCTTGATACTTACGTTGTTTCAACTGGAACATCATCATTTCCACTCACTCGAATGCGCGCGCCATTTATAAACAAGGACGGCCTCTATTTTAAGATCTCGCGTGAAGGGTTCTTCAGTTCAATCGGTAAATTCTTCGGCATGCAGGACATCGAAATAGGGGATCCGTTTTTTGATAAGCAGTTTATCATCAAAGGCAGCGATCCGGAGAAAATCAAGTTGTTGCTTGCTGATGATAGGATAAAGGGGTTGTGCCAAACACAGCCAAAGATCCATCTCAGTATTAAAGACGATGAAGGCTGGTTTGGGACTGATTTTCCTGAAGGTGTTGACGAATTGTATTTTGAATGCGTCGGTGTTATCAAAGAGACAGCATTACTAAAAGCACTGTTCGGACTGTTCTGCCTGATTTTACAACGTCTTGTTCAAATAGACTCGGCGTATGCAGATGACCCACAAGTTATTTTGAAGTAGCTGTAGAAGTGCGGTTGGAACGTTCCTATTGCGATTGCGTCGGCTTCAGGTGCTGCTCAAGGAATGCCTTCGTTAATTCTGGGACTTTCGGATCTCTGAACCAACCGTGCCCGCCCCCTTCTACCCTATAAAACGTAACCGGCACACCCGCTTTTTCTAACGCGTCCTTCAGCAACACACTCTGTTGGTACGGAACAAGTTTATCTCGATCTCCGTGGATAATCAAGAAAGGCGGATCGTCTTTGGATACGTAAGTAATTGGGTTTGCTTTCGCGACGCGATCCTTATGTTCTTGAATCGGTCCACCCACCAATTTCGATTCTGGAGAATCGGGGGCATCATGCACCAATCCATCGGGAAGACGATGCGCATCCATCTGTAGGAAGTCTGTGGGACCATAGTAATCTACCACGGCTTGTATCTTACTGGATACTTCTAAGTTTTCGCCTACCTCAAACACCTTTACATTGCCCGTCGTGCCAAGCATAGCGACAAGGTGTCCACCGGCAGACGAGCCCCACGCCGCAAATCGGTTTGGATTTAAACGATAAGTTTCCGCATTCGCGCGCAGCCACCGGACAGCGGCTTTTACATCCTCAATTTGGGCGGGAAAGATAGCGTGCTGGCTCAGGCGGTAGTTGATACTTGCACCCGCATAACCCGACTTAAGAAACGCCATCGGAATATAATATGTCTTATTTCCACCCAACCAAGCACCGCCATGGACCCAAATAATAAGTGGTAGGTTTTCTCCTGTGTCCGGGACGTAGAGGTCAAGTTTCTGGCGTTCGTGTCCATCGGTAACATAGGCAATGTCACGATGGGCTGTTATACCCTCAGGGACTTTCATAGCCTCGGTAGATCTTCGACGCTGCGCCAGTGCCAAGGTTGCGGCTACAAAAAACAAAATCAAGATAAGTATTTCTATAATCTGCATCGCTGGCTTTCTCATTGACTTTCTTCTCCGTTATCGCGGGTTTCGTCTGTTTTCTGCTTGATTTCGTCTATTTTCTGCTTGACCGGTTCGGGTGGCTCGGTGTCTTCGGCAATCATCGCCTCAAGTTCCGCTCTCAAGCCTTGAATCTGAGAAATTTTTTCCGCCATCTTCGAGAACATCTGCTGTTTGGATTTGATGCCTTCATCAATGAGGAACGCTGTCGCTTCAGAGCGACTGTTAAATTGTCCTGATTCCACAAGTTCGTCAATCCGACTGAGATTTTCCTCATCGACCCTGACCATAACCACATTATTTCTTCTCCTCGGTCCTCTTGGGTGCCGCGGTCCTCGTCTTCCACGTTGTCTTCTGCCTTGTTGTTTTGGGTTCAATTCTGGCATTGTAAATCTCCTTTTTTATAAAATACAGTTAATTGAATTACATGTAATTATTATACACTATTACATGGTAGGTTGTCAAATTAAATTTTATTTTTGCTTTAGGGCGTACAGTTTTGACAAACATCAATTATAACCACTTCAACCTGAATCTTTGACAAAAGATTTACGCACGCTTCACGATTCTATAACTTCGCGATTGGAAGATTGACATCGGTTGAAATTTGGAGTATAATAGTTTGCGTAGATCAGTTAACGAAAACAGAATATCCAAATAAGGAGATCCGTCCAGATGGCTTCAATGAAGTGTGGCAGGTGCGGTTCCGAGAAGGTTATGCCCAACTTACGGATTCGGGATCGCTACGATGCAGGCGTAGGACAAGACTTAGAAGTCGAAGTGCAAGCGAACCCTAATGCCTTAATTTTCAAGCAGGCTCATAGAGAGGCGTTGAGGGCAACTGTTTGTGGTGAATGTGGTAATGTAGGTCTTTCTGTTAAAAATCCACAAGCGTTATGGAAAATCTATACCGAACGAGAGAATTCGTAGGATGGACTGCCGCGTCGGTTTAACGATTGATGTTTCAACGCGTTCACAAAACGCGGGTACGTATTTAGGGAGGCGGGATGGAATCAAGCGAACCAGACTTCAAACGTTTTATCTTTATTATCATTGACGGGTCACCCTACGAAATCTTTAAAGCGTTGATTGAAAACGGCGACCTACCGAATATCAAGAAATTCGTCGTAGATCGCGGCAGCCTGAACAAAGCGGTCTCTGCCTTCCCCTCAACAACGGGACCTGCCTTCATCCCTTTTTTCATGGGATTATATCCCGGTACAGCCAATATACCGGGGATTCGGTGGCTATCCAAATCAAATTTTAAAATCCCACACCGCTTCAAACGTCCCGGTATCTGCAGTTATATGGGAATTGATGGACTCCGTTTTGAAGCCGATTTACCCTCGGATGCCTCGACCTTGTTTAATTTTTTCTCACCTGTAAGCAATATTTACAACTTACTTGCCCGCGGGTGTCCCTCTACCAAAAATCTGACGCGCCGGATTAAGCCGTTCGTCTATACTTACGCTCATTTTTCGCATCGATGGCGGTTCGTCAATCAGATTGCAATCCGTCAGTTCCACAAAGCCGCCGAAGCAGGCGATCAGTTTATCATGTGCCTTTTCCCTGCAGTTGATACTTTTTCACACCTTACACATACGCGATCGCTACCGGTTCTTCAGACTTACCGAGAGATAGACGCTGCGATTGGGAAACTTGTTAACATTTTGCAAAAGATGGGTACCCTTGAAGAAACACTTATTCTGATTACCAGCGACCACGGGATGAGCGATACACACACGCACATTGATATCCCACGCCACTTAGACGATGGTGGTTGGCGGTGTTTGCACTATCCAAAGATTTGGCGGCAAGATGCTGTATCCGCCAGTATGGTCTCAGGAAACGGGATGACGCATCTCTATTTCAAGAATAGTGGGAACGGAAAAGGGTGGGGTGCGCGCATGCCTTTCGAGCAGATGCACCAAATGGGGGTCATTAATTCCCTGACTGAACTGGGAGGGTTGGGATTCGTTGTTGGACAAAGCGAGACGGGCGATATTATCGTCCAAAGCCGAACTGGACAAGGCAAAATCTCTTGCCACTCACTGCGGACAGGTCACGAAAACCCACAAAATGCAGAGAATTCTATTAAATGTACGGACTCGCTACGTTTCTCTTACGAGTTTATTGGAACAGACCCACTCGGGTATGGTGTTTTCTACAAAAATCTGTCCTCGCGAGAAGCACTTCGTGAAACCTACGACAGTTCGTATCCAGATGGCATCGTCCAATTATGGCAGATTTTTAATGGCGATCGAACCGGCGACCTTGTTCTAAGTGCCGAGAGCGGTTACGACTTACGCGCTCGCTATGAACTCCCGGAACATCACGCGACCCACGGTGCTTTAATTGCGGAGCACATGCACATCCCGCTTGCGACGAATTACCCGATTGCTGAACAGTACATCCGTTCTGTTGATGTCTTTCCAACGGTGTTAAACTTGTGTGGACACAACGTGGCGGCGCATCATATTGATGGTCGGATCGTCAAATAAACTGTAGCAATTTGAATGTAAATCAGAAATAGTTTGTATTTTATGGTACGCTTTCCGACCTTACCAATTCCGTTCCCGTTTTAGGCAAGCTTTCCTACCAATATTTTTCATAAGAATTCTACTTTTTTGCAGAATTATGTACGCTTTTATCGCTAAGTCGCGTCACTATATACCAAACAAAGCACTTTCCCCTTAGAGGTGTTTGATGAGAAACGACAACGCTGAACTCATTCAACGTATCCTTGAAGGCGACGACGCTGCTTTTGCGTGTTTGGTTAGAAAGTACCAGCAACAAGTTCACGCGCTTGCCTGGCGGAAAATCGGGGATTTCCATATCGCTGAAGATATTACGCAGGAGACGTTCCTACAAGTCTATCGGAAATTGGCGACACTGAAAAATCCAAACCAGTTTCCGGGATGGCTTTATGTCATTACCCATCGCTGCTGTCTCGCGTGGATCCGTAAGAAACGGATGCAAACGCAACCTTTGGAGGAGATAGACATAACAATGGTAGAGAAAACTTCGTATTCCAGACATGTTGCTGAAGAGCAGGCGGAAAGTGCAGCGGAAGTTAAACGCGAATTGGTCAAAAACTTACTGTCAAAGTTGAAGGAGAGCGATCGAACCGTTATCACCCTCTATTACTTCGGTGAAATGACCTACGCAGAGATAGGCGAGTTTTTAGGCGTATCAGCGGATACAGTTCGGATACGAGTTCGTCGTGCGCTGCAACGGTTAAAGAAACACGAACTGCTGATTCAAGAGGCACTCGGCAGTTTCCAACTGTCTCCTACTTTAACAGAAAACATTATGCGCGAGATTCCGCGTATCAAACCTCTACCGCCTACCGGCGTGAAGCCACCGATAGTCCCTTGGGCAATCGCCACGTCGACCATTGTTCTTGTTGTAATGATGCTCGGAGCCAGCAACCGATATTTAGCACGTTTCCAGCAGCCCTACAGTTTTGATGCCACATCCGAAATGACCATAGAACTTATTGAAGCACCTATTGTGATAGACCTACTAGCAAAGCCAGATGTCCGAAATCAGGCGGGACGCTCTGGTAAAGGGATCGCTGCCGTTTCCCAAGATTTTGAGACGCTCGCAATAGCGCAATCTCCAAACGAAACCCGCGTTCTCACTCAGGAAGTGCAAGAGAAAAATATCGAAATTTGCACCCAAAATTTACTCGTAATCGGCAGTGCGATTCGTGCTTATCAGAAAGAACAGAGTGATCTT
>PYIY01000180.1 GCA_003635195.1 Candidatus Poribacteria bacterium
TAACCGTTTTCTTCTTGCACCAACGCTTTTTGAAACGGCGAAAGCGTCTAAATTCGCAGACAAAACCGCACTCTTTGTGACAAAGAAAAAGTTATTGCGAATGCTGGAAGCGGGTGCTGACATCGCAGTTGCCGCCGAAGCACCATCTCCTGAATACATTCAGATGGCAGGACCGGTTGAACCGATTTACTCCGCAGAAATCAATTGGTGGCTACTCCGTGCTGTGCGGGAGACGTTGCGTAGGGACGATCCAGAACTTGTCTACTGTTCAACAACAGATTGGGTTCAACACAAATACGCACCCGATGCCGAACACTCTCAACGGCATCTCGCAATGCTGGATCAAATTATGAGTGACATTGTAGATGATAACCCGGAACGTGAGATCTATATCACGGCGGACCACGGCATGTTGGCGAAAACCACCGCAATTGATCCAGGACGCGTGCTAACAGAAAACGGTATTCCCGCAAGTGCGATTCCTATTATTAAGGATCGATACGTCGCACATCACGGTAATTTAGGGGGTGCCGCTTATGTGTTTCTGAAGAACCTTGCGGATACGCCAGAAGCGATTCAGAAACTGCTAAGTACGCCGGGCATCGAAGAGGCATACACTGTGGAAGAGGCAGCACGCACGTTTCGGCTGCATCGCGAACGGATCGGGGACATCTTTGTATTAGCGGATGAAACAACTGTCTTTGGAGAGTTGCAAACCGCAGTAGAACCGACAGATGTGCGTTCACACGGTTCGCGACACGAGAGTTATGTACCGATCATTGGGTATAACAGCCCTTGGTCGGCGACAGATTTTGAATACAACCTTGATGTTGGAAGACTATTTTTGGAAAGTTTGCGTTAATGGAGATTCTTACGTGCAAGTCAAACGTGTATCTATTACGGTCTTCTCGGTTCTGTTCAGCCTGTTACTGCCAAGTTTTGTCTGCGCCCAACCGGATCAACCCAAAGTTGTGTCCATACCCGATGCAAATTTGGCGGCGGTAGTGCAGGAAATGATTGGCGATTCCATTACGACCCACACGCTGCTGGATCTTACACATCTTACGGCTCAAGAGCGCGGTATAGAAAATCTCACAGGTCTGGAACACGCACGCAACCTCAGGCGATTGGATCTTTACGGCAACGCTATATCAGATATTTCACCCTTA
The DNA here is from genome assembly GCA_003635195.1 of Candidatus Poribacteria bacterium. Lineage (GTDB taxonomy): Bacteria > Poribacteria > WGA-4E > WGA-4E > WGA-3G > WGA-3G. The sequence goes on from PYIY01000180.1 coordinate 1,170, forward strand.
TCGGGTTTGACACAACTGACTGGTTTGTATATCAGCAATAACAACATCTTGGACATATCTCCGCTCGCTGAACTCGAACAACTGACAAAGTTGCATATTTGGGATAATAACATTTCGGACATATCCCCTCTCATTGAACTCAAAAATTTAACTGAGTTGTATATTACGAGGAATCCCCTGAGTTACGCTTCCATCAACGCCCATATTCCTGCCCTACAAGCGAAAGGGATTGAGGTGGGATTTGATGCGCGCGTCCCGGCAAGACTCGTGAAAATATCAGAGAGCGCACAACAAGGCATTGTCGATTCGGCGTTCCCACTCCGTTTTGTCGTGGAAGTGCTGGACCAAGGAACACGTCCGTTCTCGGGTGTGCCGGTGACATTTACGATCACTGCGGGGGATAGCACACTCACCACGGCGGATCGCATAACGGATGCCACGGGTAAAGCGACAGCACATCTGAAATTAGGAAGAACTGTAGGCACAACGACGCTTCGTGTGACGGCCGCACATATTTCGCAGTCGGTTGAATTTACGGCGACGGCTATCCTTCGCAGCAGACCTGTGTATATCCCCGATGCCAACCTCCGGACGAAGATAGCGGAGACTCTTGGGCACCCCCCCGGTGAAACGCTGACTCCCCCGGATATGCTCAAGTTACGGATGCTTACCGCGAACAATGCCGATATTCGCGACCTTATAGGGCTGGAGTATGCCTTGAATCTCACATTTCTGTCGCTTGACAACAATAGGGTCTCAGATGTAGTATCCCTGGCAGGATTGCCCAGCCTGACAACTTTGGTGCTTGACAACAACAGAATCTCAGATGTGGTCCCCTTGGCAGGATTGCCCCGGCTGATGATGTTGTCTCTCAGGAATAATTGGGTATCCGACATGTCGCCGTTGGTAGGTTTAGTACAATTGAAAGATTCAAAAAATCGCTATGGACTGGATCTGCGAGGCAACCGCCTGGGTGAGGAGGCTATCAGCACCTATATCCCGATGCTTCAGGCAGCGGGTGTGAAGGTCGGTTTCGATGAGATATTGACTGAATCAGGGCCTGTTGTGCGGCTTGTCTATTTTCTCCCCCGCGACCGCCAGCCTCAACCAAACATAAACGCAAAGATGGATCGATTGATAAAGGATACCCAAAAACTTTATGCGGACGAGATGGAACGCCATGGGTTCGGCAGGAAAACCTTCCGGTTTGAAACTGACGCATCCGGAAACGCAGTTGTGTATTACATTAAGGGAAAATTAACGGATAGAGACTATAATGATGCGCCAGCGAGAGCACTGGGAGAAGTCAATGCAACTTTTCATACGGGAAAGAATACCTATATCATCGCGCTGGATCATAGTGGTGAAGTGATTGGTAATGCCTGCGGTAAGGAATACGGAATAACTGCTGGTGGAGTTCATACGGGCATCGTCCTTATACCTGCTTCCGGTGATTGTTTTACAGTTTCTACCGCAGCTCATGAACTTGGACACGCTTTTGGTTTGCAACACGATTTTCGCAATGATGCCTATATTATGTCATACGGCGGCCCGTTGAAAAATGAGTTGTCACCGTGTGCGGCAGAATGGTTGGATGTCCACCGCTATTTCAACACCAACCGAGCCCTCTTTGAGTGGACAAAGCCTACAATTGAGATGCTCCCACCGAGTCTCGTATCTCCGCCCAATCCTATCCGCCTTCGCTTCAAAGTAACCTCTCCCAATGGACTTCACCAGGCGAAACTGTTGATAAATGGTAAATTAACTGCTTGTCAAAACTTAAACAGAAAAACGAACCACACTGTTAACTTTACTCTTTCCTCTTTAAGGCGGGAAACTATCACCGGTGAAGGGTTGAGGGTTGTTGGTGTAGGGCTGATGGTTACTGATGTGCATGGAATCATCGAATACTCATCCTTTCCAGTCGATATTGTCCCGCTACTGCCCCCTCCGCAACCTGTCTCGATACCAGACCCCGATTTGGCAGCGGCAATCCGGCAAGAGATTGGCGATTCCATTACGACGCACACACTGCTGAATCTAACACATCTTTCTGTCCCCAATAGTGGGATAACAGATCTCACCGGGCTTGAGCACGCGCACTATCTCACACGCCTGAATCTTGGTGGTGAATATATTCAAGGGCAAGAAAATTATGTTAACAACAATAGGGTATCGGATTTTTCGCCGCTTGCGGGGCTAACAAACTTGGAATCCTTGAATCTCTCTTACGGTTTCCTCTCCGATATGTCGTCCTTAGCAGGTTTGAAAAACCTAACGGGACTGGCTCTTGCCGGCAACAACCTCTCGGATGTGTCGCCCTTGGCGAATTTGAAAAATCTGACGAAGCTAAGTATTAGCAATACCAACCTCTCGGATGTGTCGCCCTTAGCGAACTTGAAAAATTTGACTGAACTGTATCTTTGGGATACCAATCTTTCTAACATATCCGCTTTGGCGAGTTTGACAAATCTGACTGAACTGTATCTTGAGGATAACAATATCTCTGACGTATCCGCTTTGGCGAGTTTGAAGAATCTGACTGAACTGTATCTTACAAGCAATAACATCTCCGATTTATCCCCTTTGGCGGGTTTGCCCAACCTGACTGTCCTATATCTTAGTGATAACAACCTCTCTGACATATCCGCTTTGGCGGGTTTGACAAATCTGATGGGGCTATATCTTAAATTTAACAACATCTCGGATGTGTCACCCTTAGCGAACTTGACGAAACTGACAGAGCTGCATCTTAACTATAACAATATCTCTGACGTATCCCCTTTAGCGAGTTTGCCCAACCTCACTGAGTTGCGACTTGATTCTAACAACATCTCCGATGTGCCATCCTTGGCGGGTTTGCCCAACCTGACTGAACTGTGGCTTATCAGTAACGACATCTCGGATGTGTCGCCCTTGATAACGCCATATCCGGAAGCAACATCGGAAGGGCTATCGTTATTTCTTCACTTCAATCCGCTGAGCGATGCTTCTATCAACACGCATATCCCGGCACTACAAGCAAAAGGGATTAGCGTGTGGTTCGACAATAGGACATCTGCTCAAGACTTTGCGGATACACTGGAAAAAATCACAGGTCCCTGGCTCTGGATGATCGCCCCTACTGATCGCTACCAAGGCGGGGCAAAGTCTATAGACGTAGATTCACTCGCCGCTGCGAGTAAGGGGACCGCCACTGAAGCCGATGTCGCAGCAAACGGCGCCAACCCAGGCGATAGGGTTGGAGATTTCGTATGGACGCTTGGGCATATTTCGCCCACTGACTCCAATAATATCAACGAATGTCTCACCAGGATCGGCTTGACTGCGGGCGATGTCGACGACCATTCGGCTTACGCCTTGTTTTCGCTAACATCTGGTGTTGAGCGAACGGGTGTGCGAATGCGCGTCGGGAGTGATGATGCTATCAAAGTCTGGTTCAACGGTGAAGTGGTTCACAAATATGCCATAAACCGGCCCGCCCGGGATTTTCAGGACACACTTCAAGTGGATCTGAAGAAAGGCGATAATCTTTTGCTCGTAAAGGTAAGTGAGCGCGCCGGCAGTTGGACTATGTTCGTCGGTATTGAAGGGGTTGAAAGCAGTGATGATATACAGACTCTCGATATAGTTGTGGATGTCAATGATGATAGTGTGGTGAACATCCAGGATTTGGTGTTAGTCGCTTCGCGTTTCGGACACACCGGTCAGCATGTCGCAGATGTCAACGGTGATGGTGTCGTTAATATTCAGGATCTGGTATTGGTAGCAAGTGAGTTAGGCAGTGTTGCAGCTGCACCTTCCGCCTGGCATGCCGCTTCAGCGGAGTTGCCATCCCGCGCCACAGTAGAACAGTGGCTGGCAGCAGCATATCGCGTGCCACACACGGATGCTCGGTTGCGGCGAGGGATTGATTGGCTTGCACGCTTCTTGGCAGCGTTAGCACCAAAAGAGACGGCTTTGTTGACAAATTATCCTAATCCTTTCAACCCGGAGACTTGGATACCGTATCAATTGTCGGAGCCTGCGGTGGTGACAGTGCGTATCTATTCTGTGAAAGGGACATTGGTGCGGACCTTGGTATTAGGGCATCAACCAGCAGGCATATATCATCGCAAAAGCCGCGCGGCGTATTGGAATGGCAGAAACGCACAAGGCGAGAAAGTAGCAAGTGGTATCTATTTTTTTACGCTCTCAGCGGGCGATTTCACAGCGACGCGGCGGATGGTCATACGGAAGTAATTTTTTCAAACGCAGTGAAAAAAAAGGATTGAGGGATTTTTCCTGCGAGTTTCACACATTTCGGAACTGAGGGAAAATACCCGAAGATCGCGGACGATCAGAAACTCTGTTGGCTCACAGGCTAACAGCCTATGCCACGGAAGATAGCGTCTGATTGGACACCTTTGGTCCCCTTAAAATAATTGTCCAAGCTTTAGTCTCTTTAGCATGCGCAAGTAATTCTAAAATCTACCATAAATCGCTCCTGAAGCGCGAAGTAGGACTATTTAGTGTTCGCACTTTTGGGCGTTTTACGCGGAAAGTCGCGAGCGGGAGCTCGCTCCTACAGAGGAGGGCATTTGAAGAATGATCGAAAATATGGAGAACTAAATGCCCCTGAAGCGCTAAGTTTTATGAGTTGAACAAATGCCGAAAATCTGTTAGGATACACTCTAAACGCGGACGGCACAACATCCTAACGCGCTCTAAATATTTTTTAGCTATCAATATCAGATTGACGCAGCATGAGTATAATCCAAGCTGCTACGGACAAGATTTTAGGCATACAGTGTCCTTTTTTCATTGAAAATCGTTGATGTTTTGTAGCATATTCTGTTAGGTTGTGCACAGTCTTTTGCACAGACTAACAGAATATGCTACGAAGTTGACAACTTGGGTTACAGATATACCCAATTTTGGAGGAACAGAAAATATGTTAACAGAAAAAGAAAAAAATGAGGGATGGATATCCCTATTTGATGGTGAGACACTCAACGGTTGGGGTGCCACGGGCAGTGACGCAGGATGGGTTATTGACGATGGCAGTATCCTCTGCACTGTTCA
>PYIY01000181.1 GCA_003635195.1 Candidatus Poribacteria bacterium
TTACCGGAATTACAAAATCAACGCACATCTGGCAAGCGAAACTTCCAGCGAATGTCCGGGAAGGAACGCACGTCATCTACGTCCGTACGACGGATATGTTTGGTCAAACATTCACAGGGCGGCGAATCATCCGAGTGCGTTAGTAAGCATATCGTGCGGAGACACTGTGTATCTCACGGGTCTCCGCACGCTATTCAAATAGGGTATCCTTTAATGTTCCGGACGACGTAGCACAACCCCTCCTTGTCCAACGACCCACAGCGTCTCACCGTCTTTGACGCGCGTGATGACATACAAGTTATTGTCAACACCGGTATACTCCTGTTCCCAAGTTTGTCCGCCGTCTGTTGAATGGATGATAGTCCCAGCGGCACCGACAGCGTAGATTTCTTGTTCGGAGAGTGCCAAAATATCGTAAAGCGTTTCCGACATACCGCTCAACCTTGACTCCCAAGTGAATCCGCCGTCGGTGGTAGATAGGATAATCCCGGCGCGTCCGACCGCCCACCCTTTTCGTTTCGTAATGAACGATACGGCGTAAAGATCGTAGCCAGCGTGCGTCTCGTGGAACTTCCAATATTCGCCGCCGTTGATGGTTCGCTGGATGACCCCGTTGCTCCCAACCGCCCAACCGAGCGGTGCAAATTTCATATCAACGCTTGTGAGGGTTTTACCGGTTGAGGTGCGCTGCAGCTGCCAAATCGGACCACCATCCAGATTGTGAATAATCTCTCCATTCTCACCAGCAGCCCATCCCTCAGAAAACTTGCCAAAGGCGACTTCATTTATGGAGAGCGGGGGGGGTTCTCGTTGCGGAAGTTCTTGTTTGTCGTCTATTGACCAGTTGTCTCCGTCGGTTGTATAAAGCAAGGTTCCGGCGCGTGTCATCGCCCATCCCCATTTCGGATCGAGACTGATGAAGTGGACATCGACGATGCGGTCGGTAGTGCCGCTCTCCAAACGTTTCCAATTTTCCCCCCCGTCTTCTGTTGCCAGTAGGACCCCATTATCTCCGGCGATCCAACCGTTCTGCGCATTGAGAAACAGCACATCACGGAAGTTATCAAGTTGTTCACCGAGTTGGTGCTGCCAAGTCTTTCCGCCATCTGTCGTAGCGTAAATGTGCCCCGTAGATGCGCCTGATTCGTCAGAACCGCCAATATCAGCCCTGGACAATTCCCTGTCGCGAATCTGTTCACCGGAGACTACCCAACAGTGATCATCTCCGAGGAGGTGCGCGTTGGTAATCCGCATCGAGAATCCAAAGGGACGTTCTTCTAACATTCTCTCCGTCCAACTTTTCGCTTCACCGTCTGTGGTTCCTTTGTCAAACAAGAAATCCATTGCTTCCCAACGCTGACCTTGGTTTTGGGTCGTCAGAATTGTATGACCGCTATCAATCGCCCAAGCCTCGGTGTGATTACGGAATTTCACAGTAAGCAGCTGGATATCCAAATCCGTTCCTTTAATGTCTCGTCCTGCTTCCAAGTCTCGTTTCCAATTCTCTCCACCATCTGTGGTAAGAAGTGAGGTTCCGTCTTCCATTACCACCCAACCCGACTTGGCATTCAGAAAATGGACACCGATGCAACGCTGATGGGTTGTGGTTTGGATTTGCCAGTAATCACCGCCGTCAATCGTGTGCAGGATAAATCCGCCAGTCCGCCTTTGTGGCGCAATTGCCCATCCCTCTTGAGTGTTGATAAAATGCAGGTGCGTAATCGGTTGCTGGGTTGTCCCTGTTTGCTGAAGTTGCCATGTTATGCCACCATCGCTTGTGCGTAGGATTTGCCCTCTATCAACGCCGAGCCATCCCTCTTTCGGATTGATGAAATGGATCGCACGAATATTGTGGAGGTTTTTCAACCCATCACGGATGACTTGCCAAGTTTCCCCGCCATTTTCGGTGCGCAGTATCACACCTTCACCGCTAATCCAGCCGTGTTTTTTATCGATGAAGAGAACCCGCTGTAATTCTTTGGCCACGCCACTCTGTTGCGGCTGCCATGTAGTGCCACCATCTGTGGTCCGTAAAATGGTGCCACCGTCACCGACTGCCCATCCTGCCTGTGCAGACAGAAAATAGGTATCGGTGAATTTGGCTTGCCAACTCCCTTGCCGGACGATTTCCCAGTGATATTCGATCGCGTCAATCGGTTTTTCATCGGT
>PYIY01000182.1 GCA_003635195.1 Candidatus Poribacteria bacterium
CTCATTTGTTTTTGAATCAACAGGTTGCTGTGCGAGAGTAATACCGAGTTGATGTGAGACCGCCGAGAGTAAGTGTGAGATGACGGCATCTTGTTTCTGACTCCCGATCAAGATTTTGCCATCAATAGCAATGGCGTTTGCTTCTTGAGTGGCAATTTGAGTGAGGACATTTCTTGCCCACTGACTCAGCGTTGTTTCTAAAACTTTGACATCAATGTTCTTCAAAAGATGATGGAGTGTTGCTGCACAAGGTGTTTTCTTGTGTGTGAATCCGAGTGCTTTAGCGAGTTTCAGGTCATAAGTGCGTCCGTATTCAGCGATAGCAGAATAGGTTCGATACCCTGCCATCATAGCGATAACGATGAGTCCGAGGACAGCTTGGAGTGGATGCCGCTTACCTCTGCATTTGCGAAAATCGGGCACATCTGCTAACATATCTAATAAGTGGCGAGAGTTATTTCTCGTCATGGTTTCACCTCAAAAAGATTTGGTTTATCTATGAGGTGAAGTATAGCATGTGCGACGCGAAAAGTCACGTCGCACATGCTCTAAAGATCACAGAAAAATTTCTAATAACGAAAACTGAATGGCTCTGGTAAAACACACAAAATACATTGCAAATTTTTCAAATTGATTATATACTGCTTACGGCAAAGGTAACACTACACCCAAAGGAAATATGTGCATGAACATCCTCGTCCTACACGGTCCGAATCTACATCTCTTGGGGAAACGTCAACCGGAGATCTATGGACACGAAACCTTAGCGGACATCAACACGATGCTCGATCAGCACGCCGCAGCATCGTCTCACCCGATTGTCCTCAAAATGTTTCAATCTAACCACGAAGGCGAACTTGTCTCCATCATCGGCGATCACATCGACTGGGCAGACGGTATCCTGATTAATCCGGCAGCCTACACACATACCAGCGTCGCCATCCGAGACGCACTCTCTACAGTCGCAGCACCTGTCATCGAGATTCATCTCTCTAACATCTATGCCCGCGAAGAGTTTCGGCATCATTCGTATATCTCGGCGATTGCTGCGGGTGTCATTGGCGGTTTCGGGCCCCATAGTTATAAACTGGCACTCGAAGCAATGATTCATATCCTTCAACTAAAAATGGAGCCATCCGCATAAACACTTAATCAAATACAACACATAACGAATCCATAAGAAATTATAATATCACACATAAAATTTGGAACACAAGGAATCCCCCCATGGCAGAAAACCGATTTATACCGTTTAGTCGTCCTTGGATTGATGATACCGAAATCGAAGCTGTTAGCCAAGTGCTCGCCTCGAAATGGATCAGTACGGGAAACAGAGTCCGTGAGTTTGAACGCGCCTTCGCCGAATACCTCGGTGTTAAGCACGCCATCGCTGTCAGTTCTTGTACCGCGGCGTTGCATCTGAGCCTCGTAGTCGCCGGCATTGGCAGCGGTGACGAAGTCATCACGACTCCTTACACCTTCACTGCGACTGCCGAAGCGATCCGATATGTCGGTGCGAAGCCTGTCTTCGTGGATATTCATCCCGACACGTTGAACATTGACACAAACAAAATCGAGCGGGCAATAACGCCCCACACAAAAGCCATACTTCCAGTTCACATCGCCGGTATCCCATGTGATATGGATGCGCTGCAGGACATAAGCGAAAACCACAATCTCACGCTCATTGACGACGCTGCACACGCCATTCCAGTTGAATACAAAGGACAACATATCGGCAGTATCGGACACCTGTCTGCTTTTAGTTTCTATGCGAATAAAAACCTAACGACAGGTGAAGGCGGTATGATTACCACCAACAGCGACGCGTTCGCTGAACCGCTCCGCACGATGCGACTCCACGGCATTGATAAAGACGCTTGGGCACGTCAATCACAGCGCAACATTTGGCGTTACGACATCGCTACCGAAGGCTATAAATACAATATGACCGATATTCAAGCAGCAATGGGGTTGTGTCAACTCATGAAACTCAACAAACAACATGAGCGCCGCCGAAATTTCGCGCAAATCTATCAAACAGAATTGGCAAAATTCCCACAGATTAGCACACCTGTGGCACCGGATGATTCCCGCGAGCATGCGTGGCACCTCTACATTATCCAACTCCAAACCGGCAACCGAGACGCATTTGTGGAAGCCTTAAGTGATGCAAACATCGAATGCAGTGTCCACTATATTCCGTTACATCTCTTCGATTTCTATCAGAAGCGTTACAGTTACCGTATCGGCGATTTCCCGTGTGCTGAGGCAGCATTTGAACGCGTTGTGAGTCTCCCTCTCCACCCCGGATTAACGGAAGAGGAGATTCACATTGTGATTGATGCGATAGAGAAAATTTTGGCATCATTATAGCCGGGCAGTGGCATCTTCTATTCTGAGGTTCAACACGTTGGAGACACCTACCGCTACGAACCCTAAACTTTATCAAATCATCCCTTCCGAGGTCTGCTTCTCGTGTGATGTCTGTTGTCGGTTCTTAGAAGCAGACAGTCCGCTCGCGCCTATCTTCACCGAAAAAGAAAAAAAGAACGCCGTAGCAGACGGTGCAGATCCTACGCTGTTTCGCCCGCAGGCAGATGGAAAAAGTGCACAGATACAACTCAAGCCCCACAATGATTTCTATATCTGTCCCTTTTTCGCGCCAGAGACGAGTCACTGTACAATCTATCCGATTCGTCCGCTTGATTGTCAACTCTATCCGTTCGCGCTCATGTTTAGCGAGGATGGAAACGCTGTAGTGCTCGGTGTGGATACCCTCTGCCCTTTCGGTGAAGAAAATATCGAAACGGAAGCATTCCAGCGGCATATCTGCGATGTCATCGATTACGTTGAATCCGAAGAGGTTATCGCGCAGCTCATCGCTAACCGGAATCTCATCGGTGATTACCAAGAGACCGTGATAATCGTCCATACTTTCGCACAATTGACCGATGCAACTTCAGCCCCTCACGCTTAATGACAAACCGATTTTTGACGCGCATGCACATCGGAGCTGTACGCGTTTGTCTCATTATGCCTTCGCGCCGCTCTATGTCTGGCGAGAACATTTTCAGTTTTATTGGACGCTGCTGGCGGACTCCTTATGCATTTTCGCAAAACAGGGTGATGACTACTTCATGCCGATACTACCGATGCCCTCCGAAACCGAAAACCGTTCCCATCTCAATATTATCAACAAAGCATATCAGTTTATGTTAGCATCAAATCGGAATCCACACATCGCCCGCATCGAAAATGTGCCGCAAGAGATGATTTCTTTCTTTCAAAAGAACGGGTTTCGCGCGACTTTGAAGGAGACAGAATATTTCTACGAAACAGAAACACTTGCCGGACTACGTGGCAATCGCTACAAGCAACAACGCCATGCATACAACGCCTTTGTCCTAAGACATCCTTCAGTAAAATTATGTCCGTATACCGCTGCGGATCAGGATGCGTGTCTCGCCCTTTATGATAGATGGTGCGAGATACGGTCAGAAAAGTCCGACGATCCCATCTATAATGCAATGCTTGACGATTCACGGTCAGCGCACAGGATTGGGGTTTCACACGCGGATGCGCTCGGACTCCTCGGTAGAGTTGTGAATATTGATGGAAAAATCAGAGGCTATACCTTCGGCTATCCACTGAACGCCGATATTTTCTGCATACTTTTTGAGGTAACTGACCTAAACATAAAGGGTCTCGCACAGTTTATCTATCGCGAATTCTGCGCGGAATTAAAGGACACCTACAAATGGATTAACGCCATGGACGATTCAGGGTTAGAAAATCTAAAACGTGTCAAAAAGGCTTATCATCCTATAGAACTGATTTCATCATATAATATTGCATGATGGAAGACAAAATTCTTTTTTTGACAGTTTTTGTTAAATCTGCTATCATTTTTGCGATTAATGTGGCGGCACGTGGTCAAGCGTATTTTCACTGGTTCCAAAACTCTCTTATTTTTTGCTAACTTCTTAAAAGGAGCTTATCATGAAAAGCGTTTTCGTAGTTTTCGCAGTGATGGGTGCACTCATCAGTTTTGCACCGTGTAGTAAAGCCAATCCGCCGGATGGATTGGTGCTGCATTTGAGTTTTGATGAAAGTAGCATTCAAGGTGATACGGTAAAAGATCAGTCTGAAGAAGGCAATGATGGAACGATTAACGGTGATGCAAAGATGGTCGCTGGAAAGCATGGTGAAGCGTTGGAGTTTGATGGCAAGAGTGCCTTTGTTGAAGTGCCACTGGAAGATTCTATTACCTTCTCCACCGGCGATTCACTAACAGTTCAAGTGTGGGTAAAAACAGATGATGAGCCGCCAAAGAATGATGGGATTGTCGGGAACTATCGTCCGGGTACTGATGCGGTTTGGATACTCTCTGTCAGCGGCGATAACCCAGCGACTCGTGGCAAAATGGCTTTTAGTGTCCGGGATAAAGGACGTGCGAATAGTGCTGGGATAACTTCTCCGGACTTCCTGAACGACGACAAATGGCATGTCCTCGCGGGTGTCCGAGACCAGAAAGCAAAAAAGATCCGATTCTACATAGATGGCAAGTTGATTGACGAAGTTGATGACAATACGAAGGACATCAACAGCGGGCAGTCGATTTGGGTAGGAGAGCATCTGAATCGGTTTTACAAGGGATTAATTGATGAAGTGAAGGTGTGGAATCGTCCCTTGACAGCCGCGGAACTTGAGCAATCAGGAAAGCAACCGTCTGCTGTTGGTGCCTCCGGAAAGTTGGCGACTGTATGGGGTGCGCTCAAAACAGCACACCGGTAGTGATCCAGTTTCAAAATGGTGGTATCTGATTTGATCAGAGGGCGAGATCCCCTCGCCCTCTGGCAAACTCTGCTATGTTCATCTTAAGGGTTGGGGAATCTGGCGGAAACACCCCAGCCAAAACACCCCTATGAGGATATTTATGCACCACCCTTGGTTAAAAGTACTCAGGCACCTAACTCCGTTTGAATGTTGAACTTTAACTTATCGAAAAAACGCTCACCCCACCCAACTCATCACCAACAGCAATATACTGGTCATTCGGTGACCAAACGAGGCTTGTGACCCCCGCTGCCAGAGCGGCTTCATGAACCGCCAGAGAACTGCGTCTGCCTCGCAATTGCCAGACGTAGACCAGACCGTCGGCACCACCTGAGGCCAGCAGTTTTCCGCGATGTTGAAAACGCACAACGCTGAGAAAATCCTGATGCCCGGAAAGCGTAATGGGTTTGGTACCGGCCGGACCGCGACCGGAACAATCCCACACTGTAACTTCCTGACCGCCTCCCGTAGCCAGGTATCGACTCGTGGCATCCCATGAGAGTTCTCGCACTTTCGTCGGATAGCCAGTCATTTGCAAGTCCTCACCGGTAGACGTAATCCAGAAATGTACGGTCGAATCTTGATCTCCGGTAGCGATGTGTTTGCCGTCAGGGCTCCACACAATCACCAGTGATGAGCCTCTCCATTCCAATCGGCGGACGGCTTCCGACTGTTGCGGGTCCCATAGTGTGACACCGCCGTAGGCAATCGAGGCAAGTTGCCTTACATGCGGTTTCCACTGGAGACCAGAAATCGTGCTCTGATGGTCGGGATATTCGCGAACAAGATCGCCGACAGCGTTCCAGAGTTTCAACTTACGACCCGCGGCAGAGGCGAGTATCGGTTTTTTGCCGCCACTCCAAGATAGGTGCTCAACCCATGCTGCGCCCCCGTCAAGCGAATGGGTCGCTTCGCCACTTGTCACATCCCACAACCGAATTTTCCCATCTTGTCCTGCGCTTGCAAGCACCTTGCTGTCTGGATGCCAAGCGATTGACATTGTACCGAATTCATGCCCTTCAAAGGCATGGATAACCGCTTGACGACGACCTTCAAAAATTGTCACCGGACCGAGAACCGATGCCGCAGCGATGTATCTCCCGTCAGGTGACCACGCCAGATCAATGACGTAGTCGCTGAGGGTTGCCGTCCAATTTTCGCGCAGTTCAGAGGGCTGGACAAAGCGGTTGCTTAGGTTGTTCAAACGAGACATGCTTCAAACCCTTCAGTCAATTCGGCTCGGTCGAGGTTGCGCCCGATGAAGATGAGGCTATTGTAGCGCGGTTCAGCATCCCACGGACGATCGGGGCGACCGTCGAAGAGCATATGAACACCTTGGAAGACGAATCGGTTTGGCTGCCCCTTGATGCTCAGAATACCTTTCATGCGGAAGATGTCGACACCTTTTGTTCGAAGCAGATCGCTAATCCAATCGTTCAGCCGGTCGGGGTCGAGGTCACCGGGGGTTGTGATGCCGACCGATGTGACCTCGTCATCATGTTCGTGGTCTGGCTTAAATTCGCGTTCAACAACTGGCTTGACAAGGGCACCGCTGCCAAAGAGTTGGGCTTGAAATTCGTCGGGGTGATGCTCGGTAAACAGCGCGTAAGCACCGGGGCGGCCGATCTGCACGTCAAAGCGTAATTCGTCCGCCGTGAGATTCATCTCAATGAGTTGTCCACTCGGTTGAAGGGTGCCATCCGCCGAAAGTTCATGCTCATCATCGGAGAAAACCATAACGACTGGCTCAACAGCAGCCTCCAAAGCTTCATCGGTTGACGCATTTACGGGGACCAACGCGACTTTCATCGTCGGGTCAGGACCTTCTTGGAGAACCAGTTCATACGTGCCTGCCGAAAGGTCATAAACACCAGCCCATTCAAACGGATACTCCGGTTCCATAAACTGTGGATCAATCTCCATCGCCCGGTCCAGATCGAATCCACCGACATTGAGAATCTTGTCCATTTCAACCACGGCGTCTTTCGTTCGATAAATCTTCGCTGCAGCGTTCATGCTGCGAATTCTATCTTCCAGTTGCTCTAACTCTTCCTCGGTCACAAGGTCAATCTTGTTCAACAAAATGACATCGGCAAAGGCAATCTGTTCACGCGCCTCATCGCTGTCATCGATGTGCTGCCAGATGTGTTTGGCATCAACCAGCGTTGTGACGGAATCCAGTTGCAGTTTCTCCTGCATTTCGGTGTCCATGAAGAACGTCTGAGCAACTGGCCCGGGGTCCGCAAGCCCTGTGGTTTCGACCATGATGTAGTCGAACTTATCGCGACGCTTCATCAGATTCCCCAAAATACGGATGAGATCACCGCGCACCGTGCAGCAGATGCAACCATTGTTCATCTCGAAAATCTCTTCTTCGGCACCGATGACCAAATCATTATCGACACCGATCTCGCCAAACTCGTTTTCGATGACGGCGATACGTTTGCCATGGTTTTCGGTGAGAATGCGGTTGAGAAGCGTGGTTTTACCAGACCCCAAAAAGCCCGTCAACACGGTGACGGGAACTTGATTGTTTAGCATGGCTGT
>PYIY01000183.1 GCA_003635195.1 Candidatus Poribacteria bacterium
CCGGTCTGTGATTTCAAACGTGCCAAGGCTTCAAAGTCTGATTTCAAATGGGCAGATGCCACCGGCACCTTCGCGACTTATGGACACTGTGCGACGAAAAGCCTCGGCACATTTTTCGGTTTTCGTGGCACACTGATAACCACGGCTGCAGGTATTCCTGTTGACTTCGCCATTGCTTCAGCCGATAGAGATGACCGAGATGTGCTGCTCTGTCTTGTCGAACGCGGTGAATATCGGATTCTTCTTGGCGATAAAGGGTATATTTCTCAACCCCTTCAGGCAGAACTCATGGAAACCGAAGACACGGTTTTATTACCAACACTGAGAAGCAATCAAAAGCAACAGTATCCTGAGAGTTTTCGCAAACTTCAGGTGCGGATGCGCCGTCGCATTGAGACGACGATCGGTCAGCTAACAGAGCAGTTTCATATTTCTCGTGTGCGTGCGTTGAAGCATTGGGGGTTGCTGACGCGGATGAGCAATAAACTCGGCAGTTGTCTGCTCGGTGTTTTCGTCAATCAATGCCTCGGACGCCCCTTGATGAAACTCAAAGATCTCGTTCTCGCATAAGGAAATATCTATGCTCACAACATTAATTAGCACAAGTCGTAACTTTAATGACTCTAATACTGATCCGAGCCTTCGAGTGGAAGTGGGACTGCCCAGACGTTTCTATACCTCACGTCGTTACCGTGGTCCTGCAGACGGAGTGGACCTGGCGCGGCAGCTTCACCCACGCTCCCGCCTGTTGTGCCTGCCAGCTGCGCGTTATTGATGATGACCAAGCCGTTCTGAATAACGGTAATGCGTGGACCTTCGGTCATCTCGCCGGCGTCGTTGAAGCGCGGCGCGCGGAAGATAATATCGTAGGACTGCCATTCGAGCGGCGGTTTACAAGCGTTGACGAGCGGGGCAAATTGATTATAGATTGCGCCACAGTCGCCCATGCCGGGAGCGTCAATACCGTAGGAGTCCAAGACCTGAACTTCGTATCGACCTTGGAGGAATACGCCGCTGTTGCCTTTTGCCTGTCCAGTGGCTTCAGGCATATCGGGGCACCTGAATTCGATATGCACGAAGTGATCCGTGAAAGTCTCTTTGCTGATGATGTCGCCGGTGCGTGGAATAACGAGCATTGCGTCGCCTTCGACTTCCCAGCCGGCTTCGCTGCCATCCATGCTTGTCCAGTTGCTGAGGTCTGTGCCGTCAAAAAGAACAACTGCGGATTCTGGTGGTGTTTGTGTCATGAGTTTTCCTTTCGCATGTTATGCGTTACAAATAACGATTTTCCACTATTTTAAAGAAATCTGTTTTTTTGTCAAGGGGGTATTTGGCTGTCGGCTAAACACCCTTGACAAAAACGTATGTGCAGGTATAATGAGAGCAAATCCGATGATGTTCATGAAGGAGTTTCGATGTCCGTGCAAGGCACCAATCTGCTATATATCCACTCCGATCAGCACGATCCTTATGTGACCGGTTGTTACGGCGACCGATTGGTTCAGACCCCTAACCTTGATAGGCTTGCCGCCGAAGGGGTGGTGTTTGAAAACGTTTATTGTCCGTCCCCAATCTGTGTGCCGTCGCGGATGTCGATGCTCAGTGGACGCTACCCGCACGAAAATGCGGTGTGGACGAACAGCCATATCCTCGATTCTGGGATCCCGACGTTCGCGCATGCGATGGGTGCCGCGGGGTATCAACCCGTGCTTATCGGACGGATGCATGCGTTGGGACCGGATCAACTCCACGGGTATGCGGAACGTCTCGTCGGTGACCACGGACCGAACTATCACGGTGGAGGCGGTGTTGATCACGGTGAGCTCTCTGGGACTGCGGGACCGGCGCGTGTGAGCCTCGAAAAGTCGGGCGCGGGACAGAGCGCGTATCAGGTTCACGATGAGGACGTGACGGCGGCGACGGTCGATTATCTTAACCGGCTCGGTGTCCAGAAACGGGCAGGACTCTTAGAGACACCGTTTTCGATCTCCGTTGGGTTCATGTTGCCGCATCAGCCGTTTGTTGCGCGGCGGGAGGATTACGAATTGTATGAAGGACGGATGACGATGCCCGAACACCCTGAACCGTTTTCGGAGGCGTTGCATCCGTACTTCCGGTGGTGGCGTGAGAAGTGTGGCATTGTTGAGGTCTCTGACGCTGAGATTCTCCGGGCACGCACGGCGTATTGGGCGTTGGTCACACGGATGGACGTGATGATTGGGCAGATATTGACTGCGCTCCGAGAGAACGGGTTGGACGAAAACACGCTCATCCTCTATAGTTCGGATCACGGCGAACAGGTCGGTGAACACGGGCTTTGGTGGAAACAGACGTTCTATGAGCATTCGGTGAAGGTGCCTGCGATTTTATCGTGGCGCGGCACACTCCCGGAAGGTGTGCGGTGTAATCGCGTCGTCAGTGCGCTGGATCTGAATGCGACGATGCTCGATGCACTCGATGCACCGGCACTGCCACATGCTCGCGGGCGGAGTACACTGCCGCTGCTCCGCGGTGAAGACGCACCCTGGGAGGACATTGCTTTCTCGGAGTTTTGTACCGATGACGGTTGCTATCATCGGATGGTTCGCGATGGCGATTGGAAGCTGAACTACTATCACGGGCAACCGCCACAGCTTTTCAACTTGAAGGAAGACCCAAACGAATTACATGACCGTGCGGACGATCCAGAATGCCGAGACATCTTGGCGGAACTGACACAGAAAGTATTAGACGGCTGGGATCCTGAGCGGGTCGCAGCGCAGATGACAGCGAAACGTGCGGACACACAACTCCTCGGTAGATGGGGACGGAATACACAACCGACAGACCAATACCGTTGGAATTTGTTACCAGAGATGGATTATTTGGATTAAGGAGGAATAACATGGCAAACAGTCCAATACTTAAAGGTGAGCCTTTTAGCCCAGAAAAAACAGCGGAGATTGCTGAGCAATTCTTCCGTGATGGGTATGTTCATATTCCGGGCGTGTTGACCGATGGAGAGGTGAGCGCGCTACGGGAGAAGTCGGACGAACTTTTCGCGGACCCGGAACTTATGGAGCGGACGAATCCAGACCTTGCGGATGTTAGGTATATTCAGATGGGTGCGCATGCTGAATCCAAGGAATCGCTCCCCTTCGTTTTACGGAATACGATTGAATTGGATCCGATCTTCCGGGATATGCTCCTCCGTGAGCCGATTCTGAGTCTGGCGGAGGCGATTGTTGGTGAGAACTGCAAGTTCTGTGGGCAGAATGTGCTTCGGAACCTTCCCGGACTTTCGATTGACACATGGCATGTGGATGGCTCGGTGCATTTCCCTGTTACTGAGGAAATGCCGCGCCACGACCCGCGCCTACGGATGCCTGTGATGTGGTTTACCGTCCAGATGGCGTTGAACGATATTGAGACAATCGAGGAAGGACCGACGCAATACGTCCCCGGGAGCCACTACTCCGGCAGACATCCGAACAATCAGGAGAATCCTGAATTTGAGGGAAATAAACCCGTCTCTATTTTCTGCAAGGCGGGCGATATTTACCTACAGGATCCGCAGTGTTGGCACCGCGGGGCACCGAACTTGTCTAACAAGACGCGCTATATTATACAATCGCAGTATGCGGCGTATTGGGCGTATTGGCGGTTTAGCCTCTGTAACGGTGTGCCTGTGCCTGAAGAGGTAATCAAAAATGCGGACGATCGGTTGATGCGTCTCTTAGGGCGTCCGCGTGTGAGCGACTTGAATTAGTCCTTCGTATCCGTCTGATTGCAGAAATAGCCGGTGAAACCTAACGTTTATCGCTGAAGCTGCTGGGAAAGTTGGGTTTCACTTCGTTTTTTGTGTATATAATGGTATATTGGATTTGACGTGCGTTTAGCGGCGCAACGGACTCAACCAACCTCCGGAACTCCTTTTCTGTGCTTCCTTTGTAAACTTTCTTGTGGCATACCTGTTTAAATTAGCAAGTAAAGTGTTTAGAGAATTGGGCGACAAAGAGGAGGTACGGATGGATGGGACAACGGATAAAAAACACGTTTCAATGGAGATTCGCTGTCATTTGGATTGCCGCAACGGTGTTGTCAGTTGGTTTCGTGACACAACTCGAGGCAGATGCGCGCACCGAACCTAACGAGAGCGACTGGGTGCAAACCAACGGTCCCTACGGTGGAAATATTCGCGCCCTCTATGCTGCTCCTAAAGGCGTACTGCTCGCTGGCACATGGGGTGCGGGCATCTTCCGCTCAACGAATCGCGGCAATACTTGGACACCCGTCAATACTGGATTAGCCTACGAGCCCGGAGAGGGATTTGTATACGTTGAAGTCTTCGCACAAAAGGGAGAGGTGCTTTACGTTGGCACACAGGGTGGTTTATACGCCTCAACCGATGCTGGCAACACATGGCATCACGTTTCAAACTTCCGAAAGCCTGAATCCATCAGTGGTATTGTGGTTATTGGTGACCGTATATACGTTGGCACCTTAAATACGGGTGTTTGGTATTCAGATGATGACGGCGGCTCGTGGCTGCAGGTGAACAATGGGTTTGGACCTATGTTAATTCGTGAACTTTCGAGTATAGGGACAACCCTTATTGCTGGCAGTGAGAACCGGCTTTTTCGCAAAAGAGCGAATGAGGACGCATTGACGGCTATCAACGATGATTTTTTTGTGCAGCAGGTTGAGTCATTTGCGGTTATGGATGATATACTCTATGTAGGCGCGTATACAAGTGAAGGGGAACTTTTTAAATCTAAGGACGAAGGGAATTCATTGACCGGCATCACCCCAGAAAATGTGGGAAATCCTGTTATAGCGTTGGCTGCGTTTGGTGCAACCGTGTACGCCGGGATGTATGGCAGTGGGATTTTCCGCTCGAACAATGGCGGTGATACTTGGACAGCAGTCAACGAGGGGTTGACAGATCAGAAGGTCTGTGCTTTGTTGGCAGTCAATGAAGACACAGTCTTCGCTGGGACTTCAGAGGGTGGTGTCTTTCGCACAATCGACGGTGGCGATTCTTGGATGGCAGTTAACACTGGATTGACAAACACAAAAGTCAGCGAATTGGAAGTTGTTGGGAAGTCAATTTACGCTGGAATGAGTGAAAGACTTGTCCATTCAGTTAACGGTGGGGAATCGTGGCAACCCGTGCAGATTTCCGCAATACCGGACGAATATCTATTTTCCACGTTATCCGTTTCGGACGGAGCGCTTTACGTAGGTGCTATTAGATTTGGACCGCGCGACCAAGGCGGAGTCGTAGGCGGCGTTTTCTGGTTGGATGAACGGAACAACGCATTGGTTCAAGTTATTGCTAATAAAGACTTGACCGGCATTCAATGTTTGGAGATTGTCGGGACGACTTTTTATATCGGCACCCAACGTGACGGGATCTATAAGTGGGAGAAAGACTCAGATCCATGGACTACGGATCTTGGATTGAAAGGACACTTCATCACAGCGTTATCGGTGGATGGAGAGAAGCTCTATGCTGGCACTGATCGCGGCAAAATTTATTGTTCGGAAAACGCAGGAAAACCGTGGAAACTTGTCAATTCAACAGATATGGTAGGTAGTAGTATATCCGGACTGCGGCGGATTGGCTCAACGCTTTATGCATCCTCTTGGGGTAACGGAGTTATCCGTTCCGTTAATGGTGGCGATTCTTGGACACCTATAAACGATGGCTTGAATGATAGGTCAGTTGTGACAATGGAAGTAGTTGGCACCGAGCTTTACGTAGGTACATATAGTAAAGGCATTTTCCGGTGGATGGCAGATAAAAGATGGTGGGAGCCGATCGGTTCCCATCATCTCCATCAGGCTATATCGTTAGCCGTGCTTGACGGTTTTCTCTACGCGGGTACAGGTACAGGCGGTGTGTATAAGATTCGGATTGAGAAGTAGGCGATCAATTGTGTGAACGGAGAACCCACGGCGTGTGCCTACTACTTTTTAACAAAGAGGACGTACGGATGAAGGAACAGACAAGAGGTATGTTTCCTGTACTTTGGGTTGCTGCGGCGATGCTGTGCATCGGTTTAGTACCACAACTTAGGGCGGATGAGCGCACCGAACCTAACGAAAGCGGTTGGGTGCAAACCAACGGTCCCTACGGTGGCGAGATTCTCACCTTCTATGCGGCACCTAAAGGCGTGATTTTTGCTGGAACAGAGGGGGCGGGTATCTTCCGTTCAACGGATCGTGGTAACTCTTGGACACCCGTCAATACTGGATTACACTACGAACCGGGAGAGGGTTTTACCGGTGTTCCGGCATTGGTGCAAAAGGGAGGGACGCTTTACGCTGGTACGCGGCGTACGTTGTACGCATCAACAGATGGTGGCAACACATGGCATCGCGTTTCAAACTTCCAAAAGCATGAATCCATCAGTGGTATTGTGGTTATTGGGGACCGTATATACGTTGGCACCTTAAATACGGGGATCTGGTATTCAGATGATGACGGTGACTCGTGGCAGCAGGTGAACGATGGATTCGGGCCTATGTCAATTCGTGAGCTTTCGAGTATTGGGACAACCCTTGTTGCCGGAACCAAGGGAGGCGTTTTCCGTAAGCGGGTGGATGAGGACGAATTGACAGCGATCAACGATGATTTTATTGGACATCAGGTTGACTCGTTCGCTGCTATGGGGAACCTGCTTTACGTAGGCGGATATATCGGGAACAAGGCGGAGCTTTTTAAATCCAATGACGAAGGAGACTCGTGGATCCGTATTACCCCGAAAGAGATGCGGCATACTGTCGAGGCATTGGCTGTTTTTGGCGCGACGCTCTACGCTGGGACGTATGGCAGTGGCGTTTTCCGTTCCGACGATAACGGCGATACTTGGACAGCCGTCAATGACGGTTTGACTGATCGAACGGTCTCTACTTTGTTGGTGGTTAATGAAGACACTGTCTTCGCTGGGACTTTAGTGGGTGGTATCTTTCGCACAATGGATGGTGGCGATTCTTGGATGGCAGTCAACACCGGATTAACGAATACGTCGATTGGCGGGTTGGCGGTTATTGGAAAGACGATTTACGCCGGAATGAGTGAGAGATTTGTCTATTCAGTGAACGGTGGCGAATCGTGGCTACCCGCGAAGTTTTCATCAAGACCGAATGAATATCTATTTTCCACGCTATCCGTTTCGGATGGAGAACTTTACACAGGTGCTATTAAATTTGCCCCGCGTGCCGTAGGCGGTGTTTTCCGATTGGATAACGAGAGCAACGCGTTGGTTCAAGTTATCGTTAATAGAGACTTGACCGGAATCCAATGTTTGGAGATTGTCGGTCAGACTATCTATATGGGCATTCAACAGGATGGCGTGTTCCAATGGGAGAAGGACTCAGCCCCCTGGACTACCAATTTTGGCTTGAAAGGACACCGCATCACGGCGTTATCGGTAAAGGGCGGGAATATCTATGCTGGCACTAATAGCGGCGAAATTTATCGTTCGGTGAGGGCAGTAAAACAGTGGCGGCTTATCAACCCGAATATGGAAGTTGGTAGTATATCCGGGCTCAAATGGGTCGGATCAACGCTTTACGCAACCTCTTGGGACGGAGAAGGCGTTTTCCGTTCTATTGATGGTGGCGATTCTTGGACATCCATAAGCGATGGTTTAGGCGGGGCAGCGGTTATAACGATAGCAATAAATGGCACAGATATCTATGTAGGCACATTCGGTAAAGGTGTTTTCCGATGGATGGAAGATAAACAGTCGTGGAAACCGATCGGTTCGCTGCCTCGTCAGGTTACGTCGTTAGTCGTACTTGACGGGTTTCTCTACGCGGGG
>PYIY01000184.1 GCA_003635195.1 Candidatus Poribacteria bacterium
CTGCTTCAAGTGTCGGATGTCGCGTTTGATGGTAGCAGGACTGGTGGTTAATAAGACAGCTAAATCCTCATAGCTGAGCAAGGCATCTTGGTCGTATGCCTCTTTGGTCAATCGGAGGATGCGGTGGCGTCTCAGGCCTGCGAGTCCGTAAGTCGCTAAGACTTCAAGATCAGCGTTTATGTCATTGAGGGTGAGTCGGCAGGAGACTTTTTTCGCTAAAGCGATGTGTTTGCCAGCGGGTTCCTCGGCAGCGACTGCCTCATAACAGATTTGCCCGGATGTCAGTTGAACATCAGCATGTTGCTCAAAGTAGGTAGAAATCTGTTTATAGTAGGCTTCAGCGACTATAGGCATAAGGTTAAAGTCTGCTGAAATCTTCTGAATAATGGCAGCTCTTGCATTCTTGGATTCGAGTCGGTTGATACCGTAGGCGGTATCCATCTTACGATTCATATCGACCTCCATGAGTAGATTATCGGTAATGCCAATACATCTACTTGTTAGGGTAACGCATACTGTAAGTATAACTCATGGGGTCATTTGATACAAACTATAAGTAGAAAACGTCAGTTTGATAAATAGGACTTCCGCAAATTGAGCAGAAAAGGGACGTATTTTACGCAAAATGCCTCACAGTGAGAGTATTTCGTTGTATCTTACCCCCTAAAGAATCAGAATCATGTGAATGCCTTATGGGCATTCCCCGCCCCTTATCAGGGGGACTTTAAGAGGAGCTGCGTTTGTTTTTCGGAATGTCCCAAAAAAATTACTATAGGGATGCTTGCTGGCGGAATTCTTGATCTGCAAAGGCGGTATCAGGATCACCATCAAAAATCACAGTACCATTGCGTAATAGGAGGATACGGTCGGCATATTTTAAGGTAAGGTCTATGTCATGTGTAGCGAAAATGAGTGTTTTGTGTGCTTGTCGGATTTCATCACAGAGTTCATCCATCAATTGATAAAGGTGCTGTGCGTCTTGACCAGTGGTGGGTTCATCAAGGAGGAAAAGATCAGGATGTAGCGAAAAGGTCGCTGCAACAGCGGTGCGCTGGCGTTGTCCCCGAGACAACGCGTACGGTGCTTCTGCCCCGAGATCTTGTAAGTCAAAACGCGTGAGTGTCCTGTCAACGTGTTCTTCAAGGGTTCTCTTAGGAAATTTAAGGTTTTTCGGACCGAACGCCACTTCATCACGGACGGTCTCCGCCTGTAACAATAAATCTGGGTCCTGAAAAACAATGCCAATCTTGCCCGCCAACTGATGGAGTTTCACGCGACCGTAGCGTTTTCCATCAATACGCACCTCACCTGCTGACGGACGTAGCAAACCCGCAATGAGGTGTATCAGTGTTGTTTTTCCTGACCCGTTTGCCCCCATGATCGCGAGTACTTCGCCACGCGGCACCTCACAAGAGATGTCACAAACAGCATCTTTATCGGTGTTCCGATAACGAAAATGGAGATTTTGGATGCGGAGGCGTGTATCTTGTTGTAGGGTGTTGGAAGGACGTTTCAGAGAAGGGGTAGTAGACGTTTCTGCCTGTGGCACTTGTACACCTAAACGTTGATATGGAGTAACATCTTGAAAGGCATCTATCTTCGGCAAATCCAGACAGAGTCGACCATCTTCCATCAGCCAGACATGATTGCACAACGGCGCGACTTCTCTGGTCCGATGCGTGGCTAAAATAACTGTTATCCCTATTTCGCTATTTAACTGTTTGACGATATTAAGAATGTCCCGCGTTCCTTGTAGATCCAGATGACTGGTGGGTTCGTCAAGGAGCAAGACTTGCGGTCGCATGGCACAAACAGCAGCAAGCGCGACCCGTTGTTTTTCACCGCCAGAAAGCGATGAAATGTGCCGAGATTCAAACCCGGACAATCCTACCTGTTCCAAGGCGATCGTAATTCGTTCCTGAATTTCTTCGGGCGGAAAACTGAGATTCTCAAGCCCAAAAGCGATTTCATCTTCGACCAGTGTACAAAAGAGTTGATCGTCCGGGTTTTGGAAAAGGAGTGAGACCTGTTGACATGTGGTAGCAAGCGGTTGTGAGGCGATATCTTGCCCGTCGAGATGCACTGTCCCTGTGAGCGTTCCTGCCGAGGCGTGCGGAATCAAGCCATTTAGCGTCCGCAGTAAAGTGGATTTACCGCACCCTGTTGGACCCGTCAGTAAAACAAATGCACCAGAGGGAACGCGAGTTGTGATGTCCTGAAGTGTCGGGATCTCTCGACTCGGATAAGTAAATCGGAGATTTTCTATTTCAATACGTGCCATCGTCCCGCTAACTCAGTCCTTCAATTTGGACAGGCACAGAACCGAAGAGTTGCTCTAAATGTCGTTTGACGGATTCATGGAAAGCGTCAAAGGTTTCTTGGACGTTCTGCTTGAAATCGTCGGTATGATGCTTGAAAACCTTTTGAAGTTGCGCCTGCTGCGCGTGGACACGGGCAAAGACGCTATGGACGTATGCTTGGAGTTCACCGAGTCGCTCAGTCTGTGCTTTTGCGAAGGTCCCGACTGCGTCTTTGAAAGCAGCGAATTCTGCCTCTAAGTACGCCTTGAACATTGATTGCTGAAAACCGGTGAGTGCGCTGTGTGCAGCGTATTGAAAATCCTTATGGATTGCATTGTACTTTGTCTTAATGCGTGCAAAAAGTTGTCGCGAGTAGTTCTGGATCTCACTCGTCCGGCCACCTTGAGCATCCACAAACTGTGGAACCTTCTCTTTAAACGTATCCATCTCCTGATCCAAGAAATTCCTGAAATCCTCAACAGCGAGGGTGTAGCGCGTCGTTTTCTCGAGGTGGTATCCCATAACAGCCAACCGGACAGCTTCAGGAAACATCTGACGATGGTTTTTGATGACTTTCACCAAATAGCGTGCGTATTCCAACCCTTGTTTGGAAAAAAGTTGCCGCTGAATGGAGCGGGCAAATGCCATTATTTCCTCTTTGCGAATTGACCGGACGTTATTGTGGGTCTTAGGCATGTGCTCAAGCAACGTCAAACACCGGGCAAAATAGTTCTTCAAGGTCGGATCATAGAGCGTTGAAATAACCCGCCGATACTCAGCGATCAGTTCCTCGCGCGGCATTTCGGGTACGAAATTGAGGCTCATGTCGGTATTATTTCCGCTCGATTCTACAAGCAATCTGTCTTCCTGTTTCAATCGGTGCCAGAGATCGGTCTCCTTCAAAGCAGTGAGCAGCCCTGCCATCGCCATCGGGATGCCGGCTTCTTGAATAAAATTGATGTGTGAATCAAATTCCGTATCACCATCAAGTCCGATAATAAAACCACCTGTTACTTCTATCCCTTTGTTCTGTATTTTTCTTATAGCGCGCATGAGGTAGCTGCCGGCTTCTTCTTCTTTGCTGGTATTCTGTCCCTTGGAAGTGCCGAGGAGTGCTTCATCATTGGGACTTTCGATACCGAGGAATACCATGTTAAACCCTGCTTCAGTCATTGCATCAAGCATCTCAGGGATTTCAACGAGGTTTACACTGGCTTCAGTAAAAAGTGAAAACGGGAATTGCCGTTCTTCCTGCCATTTCGTAACAGTAGGGAGCAAACGCATCGCATCCCGTTTGTTGCCGATGAAATTGTCATCAACGACAAACATCGCGCCTTCCCAACCGAGGTTATAGAGCAGCTCAAACTCAGCGAGCATTTGTTCATTACTTTTGGTGCGTGGGACGCGTCCGAACAATTTGGTAATATCGCAAAATTCGCAGTTAAAGGGGCATCCGCGCGAAAACTGGAGTGCCATTGAACCGTAGTTGTTAATATTAATAAGATCGTAACGCGGCGGCGGTGTTTTCGTGATATCTGGTTTTCGCGCCTCCCGATAGACCTCCTTTGCGGCACCACTCTCAAAATCGGTTAAGAAATCTTCGAAGATCTCTTCGACCTCCCCAAAGAGAAAATGGTTAATCGTAGCATCGGTTTCTGCCTTGATATTATCGTAGTAGGAAGTAGGGTGGGGACCGCCAGCGATAATCGGTACGCCCGCTCGATTACACTGTTCAGCAACTTCATAGAGCGATGCTTTCTGAACAATCATCGTTGAGGTAAAAACAACATCCGCCCATTGGAGATGCGCATCCGTGAGCGGTTCTATATTCATATCAACGACTTTCATGGCGTAATTGTCTGGGAACATTCCAGCGATCGTCAAAAGTCCAAGTGGGGGCATTGATGACTTTTTTCCAAGAAATTCTAAGGCGTACTTGAAGCCCCAATAAGATGGAGGAAATTTCGGATAAACAAATAGCGCATTTGGCATAATAATATATCCCTAACTCCTTAAAATGCGTGCGTCCGTGAATTTCAAACGGTATTACCAAATTTTTTTGAATAAATTATGATTATTAAAACTCCAATTACTTTAATATGATACCATATTTTTGCATTTTTATCAAATTTTTTCTTGTGCATGGGTGTGTAAATTTTTCTCAGAAGCCCCTACACATGCTACACAGATGTTGTTCCACTGGGCTTAAAGACAAGGCATTTGTAGATAGTAATTTGAGTTACCTAATGCTAAAACTTTATATACCGGACGGTGAAACTGATAACCTACAGCTAAAAACTGAATGCCTCTAACGACAGCCAATGTTTGTTTGCGGCTAACGCAAAAACATAGTAAAATATACCAACGACATGATAACAAGTTTTTGATGTTGTAAATAGGTGTAATAGATGCCCGGATACCGACTTCCACAAATCCTCTTTTTCAGCGTTTTACTCCTTAGTTTCACGGCTATTCCTGAAACTGTACACGGTACTGACTCGAAGGCACACGCTTCGTCTTCAGAACAGTCAACGCCTGACAAGGAGGCAATGAATAAAACGCAACCACATTACCGTATCCATCAACTCCGTTTTAATGGGAATCATCACTTAACTCAGGATAAATTGATAAAACTATTCGGGTGGGAACAAGAAAAAGTCTATACTCGCGCGGAAATAATAGAAGGGTTTGAACGTATCGTCGCTGCATATCGGGAAGCGGGTTTCGTGTTTGCTGAAACGTCGCCCAGCATCGAACGGAGGCCAGAGGATACAGAGACCCACAACGCAGCAAAGATGGTTATTACTGTAACAATCGTTGAAGGGAAACAGATTCGTATAGGTAAGGTCACGCTTACAGGCAATGAACGCTTCTCAGAAGCCGAAATCCGAGATCAACTCGGTTTACGGCAGCGTAAACTTTTTACACCCGTCGCATTGGAGCGGGGAATAGAACGTATCCAGACGCTTTACAGCGAATACGGGTATCCAAAAGTCGAGATCACACCCAAGGATTTCCAATTTTCAGCAGAGACAGGCACTGTCGATTTTCAGTTGGATATCCGAGAAGGTGTGCAGGTCCAAATTGGTGAAGTCAAGGTCAGTGGGCTGAAAAAGACGAAAGCTGAGATAGTCCTGCGAGAAATCCCAGTGAAATCGAACCAACGCTTTGATCAGCGCGATGTTGATGCAAGTTATCGTCGTTTACGAAATTTAGGCTATTTCTATCAGATCAATCCGAATGTATTAGAGGCTGGGGCAACAGAAGGCAGAATTAATTTCCACGCGCACGTAACCGAAGCAAAAACAGGACGATTGAGCGGTGTTATCGGATATGCACCACCCGATTCTGAGGCAGATACGGCACCACAACTCACGGGTGTGCTTGAAGCGCGTGAAACTAATTTGTTGGGAACAGGTAGACAGGCCAACTTCTATTGGAAATCTGGGATCCTCAAGATCCTCCGACTCGGTTATACCGAACCGTGGATATTCGGTAAACCGGTAACCATCGGTATAGGGTATGGACAATTCAAACAGCAGAATCCAAATAGAACGCAACTGTCTGGTATTTCAGATAACACCACAGAAGTGCTTTCCGAAGAACAATCGGGCAACGTAAGTGCTACGACTCACTTTGGCCGCGTCTTTGAAGGCAGCGTGACATTAGGCTACAAGCGGATTAACGTGCCAAACACAGGATTACCTTCAACGTCAACCCTTCCATTTGATCCCCAAACCCCAGTCTTTTCCAACCTAAATGCCGCTACATCAACACAATCGACACCGTATAGTGGGACTAAGTATAGTATCGCGTTTCGCTTGACACGAGACACTCGCGACTATTTCCTGAACCCAACGCGCGGACGGCGTGATAGCATCGCTATTGAGGTATCACGGAGCGACTTTCAGTTGCGGAAAGTATGGCTGTCCTTACAACAATACTTTCCTACTTGGCGAAAGCAGACGGTCGCTGTTGAACTCCACGGTGCTGCTGCATGGGGCGTTAATATCCCGCCAACTGAACTTTTCTATCTCGGCGGGGCGACCACGCTGCGCGGATACGATGAAGACTGGTTTTCAGGACCGCGTCGGGTGTATGCTAACCTCGAATACCGTTTTCTTGTCGGACCCGACTCACAGATTTTTGTTTTTACCGATTTAGGCGCGGTAACTTTAATTGAAACGCCATCTATTTTTGATAGACTCCGCGTCGGCTACGGCGTTGGTGCGCGGCTGGAATCTAAGGGCGGCATCCTGCGGATCAATTACGGACTTGCTGCTGGAGATTCTCCGTTGCGTGGCAAAATCCACGTCAACTTAGGCGCGTCGTTTTAGTTTCAGCATTTAATTTGCCAAGTGTGAAAATTTGTTATAAAATATATACGAGAAATAATATGAATTTTTGAGGAAGAGTATTCAGCAACAGGAGATTTAAATGACCAAAAACAAGAAGTTACAGAATTGGGTCGAAGAGGCAGCTGCGCTTTGCCAACCCGATTCTATCTATTGGTGTGACGGTTCACAGGAGGAAAATGACCGACTGTGTGGGGAATTAGTCCAGCAAGGAACCTTCTTCCGATTAGATCCAGAAAAACGTCCGGGTAGTTACGTCGCTCGGTCCGATCCTGCCGATGTTGCCCGCGTTGAAGATAGAACGTTTATCTGTTCAAAAACACCCCTTGAAGCGGGACCGACGAACAATTGGCACGACCCTGACGACATGAAGCAGACTCTCAAAGGGCTCTTCAAAGGTTGTATGAAAGGCAGAACGATGTACGTGGTGCCGTTCAGCATGGGGCCCCTCGGTTCACCGATCTCACATATCGGTGTCGAAATCAGCGACTCTCCCTATGTCGTTGTTAATATGCGGATTATGACCCGTATGGGGAGTGATGTGTTGGACATCTTAGGTGAAGATGGCGATTTCGTACCGTGTCTACACTCTGTCGGTATGCCACTTGAACCCGGACAAGAAGATGTTTCCTGGCCCTGCAATCCAGACAATAAATACATCGTACACTTCCCGGAAGAGCGTTCTATCTGGTCCTACGGTAGTGGCTATGGCGGAAACGCATTGCTCGGTAAAAAATGCTATGCCCTTCGTATCGCCTCTATCATGGCAAAAAACGACGGATGGATGGCAGAACACATGCTCATTTTGGGCCTGACAAGTCCTGAAGGCGAGAAGACATATATCGCCGCAGCGTTTCCGAGTGCATGTGGCAAAACGAACCTCGCTATGCTCACACCGACGCTACCTGGTTGGAAAGCAGAGACCATCGGCGACGACATCGCATGGATGAAATTCGGTGAAGATGGACGGCTCTACGCGATTAACCCTGAAGCAGGTTTCTTCGGTGTCGCACCCGGCACGTCAATGGACACCAACCCGAACGCGATGCATACGCTTGCATCCAATTCAATCTTCACAAACGCTGCCCTCACGGAAGATGGCGATGTCTGGTGGGAAGAGAAAAGCGAAGAACCCCCGGAAACATTAACCAGTTGGCTCGGCGAAGAGTGGCACCCCGGTGATGAAAAGACAGCTGCACACCCAAACTCACGTTATACAACGCCTGCCTCGCAATGCCCGATCATTGACCCGAACTGGGAAAATCCAAACGGTGTCCCAATCTCAGCGATCCTCTTCGGTGGCAGACGTGCCACGACAGTCCCGCTCGCGTTTGAAGCCTTCAATTGGCAACACGGTACCTTCATCGGCTCCATTGCTTCTTCGGAACGCACTGCAGCAGCTGCTGGCACAGTCGGCGAACTCCGCCGCGACCCGATGGCGATGCTCCCATTTTGCGGTTACAACATGGGTGACTACTTCGCACACTGGTTGGAAATGGGCAAAAGCACTGATGCCAGTAAACTCCCGAAAATCTTTTATGTCAATTGGTTCCGCAAAGATGCCGATGGCGGATGGCTCTGGCCCGGCTTTGGTGAAAATAGCCGAGTCCTTAAGTGGATCGTAGACCGGGTTTCTGGCAAGGGAGAAGCCGTTGAAACGCCTATTGGCTATACTCCAGCACCCGGTGCGGTTGATACCAGCGGATTGGATGTAACCGACGAGCAGATGGAAGAACTTCTGCATGTTGATGTTGAAGAATGGCTCAACGAGATCGCATTGATTCGTGAGCATTACGAACGTTTCGGAGAAAAACTGCCTGAGGCGTTATCCGATGAATTGGCGGCATTAGAAGCCCGCCTGCGTGAGAAGCAATAGAATAGCGTAACATGTGTTGTAGTGCTGGGCCTCGGTACATCAGTCCTACAACACAAATACGTTTGCTCAATTGGGCACCCATGCAAAGCGAAAAAATAGAAATACAAAAACTTCCCGATTTTACTATTGAACACTTTCCCGGCTGACCGTTCGTAAAGGAGACAAAACATGAATTTGCGAGACTATTTTGACTTTATAGATAACGAAAACATCCGTATTCACGGACACCGTGTTTATGTAGACAACGTGTTGAGCAATTATCTCTGGGGTGAGGGGCCTGATGAACTGCAGCAGCGCTATCCACAGATATCAATGGAAAAAATCTACGCCACTATTCTCTACTACTTGGCGAATAAGACGGAAGTGGATGCATACATGGCTCGTGTGGAGAAAGGTAGAGAAGAAAGATATCAAGAATGGCTGCAAAGCGTAGCATCAAACCCAGAGTATATTGAACGGCGCGAACGTCTTCTAAAAGCACGTGAAAAATGGATTATTGAAGGAAAAGCATCGTCTTCGGGGGCAGGGGAGCCGGATGCGGCCACGGTTTCTACTTGATGAAGACATGGACCCCGAGGTTCGGGTACACCTCCAGAAAAAGCAACCGAAAATAGAAGTGCTGGTCATCGGTGATCCGGGAGTACCCCCGAAGTCAACGCCGGATCCTATTATCTTAGAATGGATTGAGCGCAACAACTATATTCTCGTCACCAACAACCGCAAAACAATGCCTGGACACTTTGAAAATCACCTGAAAACCGGAGGACATGTACCCGGAATCCTCATCTTTCGGAAAAAGTACGCGATTCGTCCAATCCTGGAAATGTTAGAAATAATTTGGGCGGCTTCGGATGCCGAAGAATATCGCAATAAGATAGAGTATCTTCCGCTGTAGAATCGGCAATCTGCCAGCAGTCCGGTTTTAACGTTCGATATGAAGGCACATCTGGAAAGCATTGCCCGAACTAAAGAGGCAAAACATGGATTTGCGAGACTATTTCGATTTTATTGATGACACTAGCATCCGCATTAAGGGGCACCGCGTTTATATTGATGAGGTATTGGAAGAGCATTTAAAGGGCAAAGCACCTGAAGAGATCTTGTACTGCTTCAAAAACTTACCCTTGGAGAAAATCTATGCAACGCTCCTTTACTATGAGGTAAACAAGGTGGAAATAGACGCTTACCTACAACGGGTGAGACAATACCACGAAAAATCACGCCAAGAGTGGCAGACGACACAAGGTCCAACGTTAGCAATTGTTGAGGAACGAAACCGTTTGAAAAAAGAACGGGAACGATTGATTGCTGAAGGGAAATTCGACCCTATTTTAGATAGACCTGCATCTTAAGACCTAAGTCTTTCAACGCTTCGTTTGAAAATTTGTTAAACCTATTCGCGGAAATGCTGGATATACCTTTTACGATTATCAATATGTTGATCCCCTTACTGCCCGCCAACAAACGTTTCATGATAAAATATGCGTCGTTTTTCATACTTACTTCGGTTATTCTTTTATCGGGAGGTATCTCTTATAGTGATACTTATACTTATCACTGGAAGATAGACGAAACCCCAGAAGGTAGTGAAAGCGCGACTGTTGTCGATCCTATAGAGGTGACACTGCTCGACGAACAGATACAAGTTCCATCCCATAGTGCCTCTTTGGCGTTGATACGAAAGTATTCTGTGCATTTGGGACCTGAATGGGATCCAGGACACGCCTACCGGCTGCTCCAAACTTTTGAATCCATACCTCAAGAAACGAATAACCCATACGAGAATACTCCTGGCGTAGCATCCTCTGTTTGGCGGTTAAACGACCGTCATGTTCAAGATGATATTTCGGTGGAATATCAAGATGGACAGCGTATCGTCACCATTGCTGAAGCGGCATTTGTGCATGCGGAACCGTTATTAGCGGAAATCGAAGGGGTGCGGGGTAGGTATTTCTCCAAACGCCTCCATCACGCTGTGGTTCGATTTGTGACTGACGACGGTGTAGACAGATACGCGCTTGAACGGATACTGCGGGAACGCTATGCAGTCAGCATAAATATTCCAGATTATGCTGAACTCACACGGCACACAACCGGTGAACACTCCGGACGCTTTTCTGACTTCAAAAACGGGGAACTGATAGCACTCGTCTCTATGCTTGAAGAATTCCCATCAGGCATGCTCAAAACACCGGGACTGAAATATCTCGTCAGACGTTTAGATGGCACTCCCCATCCACTCTATCCAAGCGCGCCTGCTGTCGCGTGGACAGGCGCAGGCTATATTGAGTTTATGGAGTCTGCGTTTAAGGGACAGGGACTTGACTATATTCACCGCTTGATTTTGCACGAGAAGGCGCATTTTTTATGGGACTATCTTTTTGATGAGCAACTCAGGCAGGATTGGATTGAACTTGGGGGTTGGTACGAAAATCCAGATGATAAAGACGGTTGGTCGACAACTAAACAGACCGAGTTTGTTTCTGCCTATGCCCACGGCGTTAATCCAAATGAGGATATGGCTGAGAGCATCAGTTACTACATTATCAATCCTGACAAATTGCGTTCACGTTCACCTGCCAAGTATGAATTCATCCAAAACCGAGTTATGCACGGCACTCGCTATATCTCAAAAATCCGTGAAGACTTAACCTTCCAAGTTTACAACCTCTACCCTGACTATGTGTATCCGGGACGGATTACACGGGTTGACTTGCAGGTTGCAGGCGGACCTGAGGAAGATAAGCAGATAACGATAGAAATTGAAATTCACGCGGAAGGCGATTTGGATTCTGCCCAAGCATCTCTGTTGAGAATTTTTAGTAAAAAAGGCACTTACTTTGATATCTGGCTCTATCCTATAGACGCTGATGGACAGTTTGTTCAGACAAGTCATGTTTTACGAGGGCATGAAATACTCTCGCGCTATGCAACGGATGATTATTGGAGCCCCGACTCTATTACGCTTAGAGATGCACAAGGCAATGAACGGCACGAATCTCAAGTTGACTACGGCTGGAAACTTTATATTGATAATCCACTTGCAGATTGCGAAGCTCCAGTTTATGTCAAAAATTCAATGCGACTCACTTTATCAGAAGCGACAACGAAAGAAGGTAGGGACTATCAAATTGTTACCGCTCACTGGAAATTTATTGAAAAAAATGATATAAAAGGCGTTTATGCAAGAATGAACGATGAAAATCGTGAAACCTATTCTCGTCGTGAAAGTTGGGGAGAATATAATCAAGAGACCGGTGAAGCGAGTGTTAGATTGATTTTTCCAGATTACTTCCAGAGCGGGACGTATACGGTTAACTATATTTCGATGGAAGATGTTGCGTTAAATTCTCGTGGTGTATATTTTACCGATCCAGGGCACCTCTTAAGAGACGAGCAGGAAATCATTGATGAACTTCCTGCCACAATTGACATCGTAACGGCAAATCCAGATAGCACACCGCCAGTGTTGGATTTAAATTGGATCACAATTCAAGCAGAACCAACAAAACCGGAAGCACCAAATGGCGAAACACGGGTGGACATTACTTTCAGAATCAAGGATGATATCAGTGGATACAACTCAACAGATATGCTTTTGCGTGATCCACAAGGCGTGACACATTTTTTCAGACATTATGATGAGGATTATCACGCGATCTATTTTTTAGGAGATCCAACCCTTTATCAGACCTATCATAAGACGATTATTTTGCCAGTCGGAAGTGCCCCCGGCACATGGGGGCTCGCTGAAATGATAGTATATGATAAAGCTCAAAATACTTTTCGAGCAGACTTTACTGAAACCGTTCGTTTTGAAGTGAGTGATGCCCCTATCTATGCCCAATCGGATGTCAATCAAGATGGGACAGTTAACATTCAGGATTTAGTGATCGTTGCGAACGCAATCGGTCATCCAGGTGCCGCGGACGGCGAACTCAACGCAGACATCAACACCGATGGTGTTGTTGACATTTTAGATTTAGTACAGGTCGCTAATGATATCGGAGAAGGATCGGCAGCTGCACCTGCAATTCACAGTTCAACTACTGAACAGGTTCAGAATTGGTTGGCACAGATTAAAGCAGTTGACGATGGCAGTCCAGATTTTCGCCGTGCTATCGAGGTGTTAGAGACACTTTTACATTCAGTTCGCCCAGAACAGACTTTGCTATTGCCGAACTACCCCAACCCGTTCAACCCAGAGACGTGGATACCGTACCAACTGGCGAACGCCAGCGATGTGCTGATTACGATTTACGATACGAAAGGCACCGTAGCCCGCACGTTAGCACTTGGACACCAGGCTGCAGGGTATTATGCCAATAGAAATCGTGCCGCCTATTGGGATGGTCGCAACAGTTTAGGGGAAAATGTTGCAAGTGGTGTCTATTTCTACCAACTTCAAGCGGGTGAAATTTCATCTATGCGCAAAATGGTTATTTTGAAGTAACGTTTAAAGTGGACATCCCGACGGAAAATTAGGTATAATACCTATATGGCACAATATGATATTAGCGCGAAATACCTACTACTTAAACATTCCAAAGCACTCATTGAATACTTTCTTGGTAGGCAAAACGTAGAAATCTTAGAACATCTGAACACCGATCAACCGACGTTCAAATCACACCGTGGGGATAGCACAACAAGAATCCGCATTGATGGCGAAGAAGTAATAGTGCACCTGGAAGTGCAATCCGGCAACAGCCCGAAACCGATGTGGGCACGGCTGGCCGCTTATTGTGGTTTTCTGATTAGCGAATTTCAGAGGCCGGTTTATTGTATTGTTTTGTATCTTGGTCCTTCCGCGGGGCAGAACGACCCTGGCTACTATGCTTACGAAACAGCAGAATTCCGGTATTTGATCCAATACAAAGTCATAAGGCTTGCGGAGATAGATGGACAGTCTGTATTAGAGACGCAGGCACCCGCGCTACTCCCTTTCACGCCGCTGATGAAACCACCTGCGGATATAAGTGCGGAGCAGTGGTTGGAAAAGTGTGTTGCATCCGCTGAGACAGCACCAGTTGAGAAAGCCGTGCGAGATGACTTAGTTGCAACACTCGGTATCTTCGGGGCTTTAGTTTACGATACACGACTTGTGAATCAATTGATAAAGGAGGAGATCGTGCAAAAATCTACTTTTTTCCAAGAACACCTTGAAAGAGCAACAAAACGCCTTGAAGAGACCACCGAACGCCTTAGGCAAGAAGCCCTTGCTCAAGGGCTTGAACAAGGGCTTCAACAAGGTATTGAACAAGGTAAAGCACAAGGCGTCGAGCAAGAGAGGAGAGAGAGTGCCATCAGACACATCTTGATAGTACTCAGAACGAAGTTCTCCGCAGATATTGTGACTGTCTTAACGCCTGCCATTGAGAATATAAGCGATGTGGAACAACTTGAACAATTGTTGCCTGCCGCTGTTGAAGCGCAAAGCCTTGAAGCTTTCGCACGGATACTTCATGAGAGCGGTTCATAAGTACTCAAGTTTATACCTGTGGCCAGCGGAATTCTACAATGGTTATTCTAAAGTGACATTTAGAGGTTTACTGTCTAAGCAAGCGCAATCTTGTTGCCTCAAACCCAATGTTTATGATTTGGGTTTGGGGTGTTTTGTTAACTTGACAGAAAAAGGCAAGTGCTTGACTCTCTCGGTAAAATGTAGTATACTTAATACTATTCTAAGACTATATCAATAACCGTGGCGCGTCTTGATATTGCTTTGACGCGCTCTTGGAATAGCAGGATTAGACAAACCTAACCGTTATGCATAGCAAGGAGGATATAATTGTCAACAGAACCATGCTCTTCAAGTCCAGCCGATAAGGCGGACATTATCCACCCTCGTGTTCTACCGTTTATAACTGTTCACCTCGCATGTCTCGCAATTCTCTGGGTAGATGTTCAACCTATCGACTGGATTATATGTGGCACATTGTACGTTATTCGCATGTTTGGAATTACGGCGGGGTTTCATCGCTACTTTTCGCACCGTTCATTCAAAACGAGTCGTGTATTCCAATTCTTTTTAGCATTTCTCGGACAGAGTTCAGCACAACGCGGTGTGCTCTGGTGGGCAGCGACACATCGTTATCATCATAAGCACTCTGACACAGAACGAGATGTACATTCGCCAGTTCAACATGGATTCTGGTATTCTCATGTGCTCTGGATTTTCTCCAAACACGGACGGACACCAGATTACAGTCTAATTAAGGATTTCCAGAAATATCCAGAGCTCGTTTGGTTAGAGAAATGGGAACGGCTACCGCCAATCCTATTAGGTGTCTTTGTATGGGTGGTTGCAGGTTGGTCGGGACTCGTCGTAGGTTTCTTCCTGAGTACAGTACTTCTTTTCCATGGCACATTTACGATTAATTCGCTTTCACATGTGTTCGGCAAGCAGTCGTATGTCACCGGCGATAGTTCTCGTAACAACCTGTTTCTGGCTATTATTACATTGGGCGAAGGATGGCATAACAATCACCATCACTTTCCAAGTGCTACGCCACAAGGCTTTCATTGGTGGCAAATTGATATCACATATTATGTCTTGAAAGTTTTGTCAATTTTTAGTGTTGTCTGGGACCTTCGTTTACCTCCGGCACACGTGGTTAAGGGGACACGCAAACTATCCGTCCCTGTCGTTGAAAAAGCCGCACAGCAACTGGCTACAAGTTTTTCGATTGAGCAAATAGGCAGTTCATTACTGAAAGCATGGGCACAGACCCCTAAGTTACAAGAACTGCGTAAACGGGCGCGCATCGGTCAAGCGGAAGTCGAAAAACTTCTCAGTGAACTGAAAATTCCTGAGTTGCCAGCGCGGGTAGATCTGAAGCATAAAGCACAGCAGATGTTTAAGCATATACCGTCGTTAAATCCAATTGTTGAACGGGCAAATCAAATTATTGTTCAATCTGTTTCAGTCTGGTTAGTTCAGGAAGCCTGTGTGCATTCATAATTCAGAGGGTCGTAAGAAAAGTTTAGCCAACGAAAATGACACTGTCCCAAATCCGATGCTTACACTTTGGGTTTGGGGCATTTTGTTATTAA